>NZ_CP053348.1:2035000-2370000 GCF_013394595.1 Winogradskyella forsetii | reverse complement strand
ATAACTTAACTATTGAATCCCAATTCGAAGGTTTGGAAAAAGCCAGGGTTTGGGGATTTAAAGTGCCACCAGAAGCCAAATTGGTAAAATCGATTGATGCCGTTTTGGAGTACATTAATTATTGGGACGAGCACAGACACAATCTACCTTACGAAATTGATGGCGTAGTGGTTAAGGTCAATAATCTATACCAACAAGATGAATTGGGTTTTACCTCAAAAGCACCACGTTGGGCAATGGCTTATAAGTTTAAGGCCGAACAAGTTTCTACACGATTAAACGAAATAACCTATCAAGTTGGGAGAACAGGAGCGATAACACCAGTAGCTAATTTAGAACCTGTGCAATTAGCAGGAACTACGGTAAAACGTGCATCACTGCATAATGCGGATCAAATTGAAAAGTTGGATATAAGGGAAGGAGACGAGGTATTTGTAGAAAAAGGAGGAGAAATAATTCCGAAGATCATTGCAGTTGATTTAGCTAAACGTCCAGAAGATTCAACCCCAACACAATATATTAGCCATTGTCCAGAATGTGATACAGAGCTCGTTAGGCTAGAGGGCGAAGCGAAACATTATTGTCCTAATTATAATGGTTGTCCACCACAAGTCGTTGGAAGGATTCAACATTACATATCCAGAAAAGCGATGGATATTGATGGTTTGGGTGGCGAGACCGTTGCTTTATTAGTTAAGGAAGGTTTGATTACTAATTATTCAGATTTATATGAATTAACGGTAGAACAAGTCATTCCACTAGAACGCATGGCAGCAAAAAGTGCAGAGAACTTAATTAATGGTATTGAAGCGTCAAAACAAATTCCGTTTGAACGTGTATTGTTCGCATTGGGTATTCGGTATGTTGGCGAAACGGTTGCTAAAAAACTGACAAAGCACTATAAATCTATTGATGCTTTAATGTTTGCGTCCTTATTAGATTTGGTTACCGTTGATGAAATAGGAGAGCGGATCGCCGAAAGTGTTGTGGAATTTTTTAGTTCGGAAGAAAATAAGCAAATAATAGAGCGCTTAAAGTCATTTGGTGTTCAACTGGAAATTTCAGCAGAGAAATTAGCCAACCAAACTGATAAGTTGAAAGGACAGACCTTTGTGGTTTCAGGTGTTTTTGAAAGCATATCCCGCAATGAACTCAAAAAAATGATAGAAGATAATGGCGGAAAAGTATCCTCATCTATCTCAGCTAAAACATCTTATGTCGTTGCAGGCGATAAAATGGGGCCTAGTAAGCGAACAAAGGCAGAAAATTTGAATATTCCGATACTGTCTGAAATAGAGTTTTTATCGAAAATGAAATAAATTCTTACATAAAAACCTATATATATTCGATAAAATGCATAATTTTTACGTTAAAGTGTAAAAAAATTGTTTATATTTGCTTCGTTAATAAGGGAATAATTAATGTTAGTAAGTAAAATTTTAAAAGTAGTATTATTGCTGCTAGGGATTGTTTACGTTGTACTTCAAGGTTTAGCTTTAGAAGTAGAAGGTGCAGTCTTAAGTGCAGTGCTATTGGTTTTGCTTACATGGCTTTACATTAGCTGGACTAAGCATAAATCAAAATTATTCTTTTTGTTTTTGATAACCTTTTCATTAGGCCAAATAGTAAGTGCCATAGCATGGTTTATGCCAGATATTAAGGAAGGTCAAATAGATTATTTATACTATGCGGCGAATATCTTATATATAATTTCTTATGCTGTGCTCATTTTTAAGATGTTGAAACAATTAAACTTGAAAGCGGTGTTCTCTGAACTGACCATTCCTATAATAGTATTGGTAGTGTTGGATGTTTTTTGCGTTTCGTTAATTTCAAATACGACGGAAAATATGTTTTCATATTATCAATATGCTTTGGAGTATACGTATAATGCCGTTATTATGACCTTATTATCATTGGCCTTAATTGACTATATGTATAGAAATAACAATAAGTCAATGTTGTTTTTAATTGGGTCTATTTTTATGGTATTTTCAGAAATCATTCAACTCGCATATTTCTATGTACTAAGCGATGATAGTTTAGGCTTTGTGTATTCTATATTATTGGTTGTGGCCTTTGTCTTTTTCTATATGCAATCACAATACAAAGTTACAGATCCGGTTGAGCCCTATGCAGATGAGCCTCTAGAGGTTTAGAAATTTAATGCAAAGCACATTTGTTTTTGCTTTTTTCAAAAGGGGCTAAACAATAATCGAAGCACCATCGGCTTTTACCTTTTTTCCAGGTTCAAAATAAAAATCAACTCTCCCGAGATATAACCCATATGCACCAACTTGGTTCACCAATACATTTTTTCCTATACTATTTTTTTCTATGGTAGGCTTTGGTAAAAAGGTATGTGTGTGTCCACCAATAATTAAGTCAATGTCTTTTGTGGCTCTTGCTAAGTTGATATCGCTCACTACATCTGGCATACTCTTGTAGTAATAACCGATATGGGATAAACATATCACCAAATCGCAACCTTGCTCTTCTTTTAAAATACGGGACATATCTTGTGCTTTTTCAATTGGGTCTTGGTAAACGGTTTCCTTGTACAAGTTTTTATCCACTAAGCCTTCGAGCTTAACGCCTAAACCAAAAATGCCAATTTTAATACCATCTTTAATAATGATTTTATAAGGCTTCACATGGGTATCCATTACCGTATTTGAGAAATCGTAGTTTGCTGAAACAAATTCGAAATCGGCATGTGGCATTTGGGCATATAGTCCGTCAATACCATTATCAAAATCGTGATTACCAATGGTGGCCAAATCATATTTTAGCATACTCATCAGTTTAAATTCTAATTCGCCACCATAAAAATTAAAATAAGGGGTGCCTTGAAAAATATCTCCTGCATCCAATAACAAGGTATTAGGATTCTCCTCTCTAATTGATTCTACCAAAGTAGCGCGTCTCGCCACGCCACCTTTATTGGCATTTCTGCTATCATCTGGCCCAAAAGGATCAATATGGCTGTGTACGTCATTGGTATGTAGAATGGTTATTTTCTTTGGTTTTGAAGGACTAAAAGATTGTAAGCTCAGTCCGCCAACACTGGCTAAAACGGTTGCAGCCGTTGATTTTTGTATAAATTGTCTTCTTTTCATTTAAAATTTAATTTTCATTTACACCAAGGTAGAAATGTTTTCTATTAATTATTTAATTGAATAAAACGGTCGTCCCGTTTAGCGTGTAAGGTGTTTTTCTTCTTAAAATTATCGATTAATACATCTCTTATTTTATAGTTCAATACTTGCACTCCCTCGTTAGGATGAAAAAAGACCATGCCATCACCACCATTATACAGATAATCATTGGTAGCCACATAATAGATTTTCGATTCGTCAATTGGTTCGCCATGAATCGTTGCAGATTTAACACTACCATTTTTATTCAATATCAATTGAAACTGGTTAGAAACAGGATGCGCACGTTTCGCTTTAGAGAGATAATCTATCATCTCATTAATTTGCGAGCCTTTTAAGCCTGCCACGACTATAGAGTTTTCAAAAGGCATGACTTGGTAAGCGGTTCTAATAGTTACATTTCCTTTTGATATGGTGGCACGAATACCGCCATGGTTAAACAGTACAAAATCAATATTCTTTCCTGTTCGTTTATTAAAAATAGGATTTCCTTCTTCAAAAATGGCATCTGCCATAAGGTTTCCTATGGCTGTATTGTAGTCGCCATCAGATTTAGAATAGGTTTCTGGAGCATAAGAAATGATGCTATCCATATTTTTATTGATATGCTCTCTATAGGGTTTAATAAAATTTTCAACCGTTTGATCGGGCTTAATGTTTTCGTCTATATCAATTCTTTTGCCTTCAATTTTTGAGATTTTTGTCGATGCACAAGAAAAGATGAGCAATAAAAAACAGAGTTTTAAAACATGTTTAATAGTCATTGAATAACTTATAAGGAGTTTATATTAAAATATGGGTGCTTTTGTTAAATTTGCACAAAGGCTAAAGATAAATGATTTTAAAAGCATTTAAGGAAAAATCAAATCGAAAATATGTCAACAAATTGTTGGCAGAACGTCAACCTTCTGTTAACAACGGTAAAATTAAGACGGTTGCGGTATTGCTTAATGCTAGTGAGTTTCATGAATTTGAGGTGTTTAGGGTATATTTCAAAACTTTGAACTTAACGTCTCCAAAGCACAAAATTGTGGCGTTTACCATGGACGATAAGTTGGAACATAACAAGTGGAACGCCCATTTTAGTCCAAAGGATTTTGGATGGAACGGGAAAATAAAAAACCTAGATCTAGAAGCGTTTATCAATGAGCCTTATGATATGTTGGTTTGTTTCTTTAAAAATCCGGTTTTACAATTAGATCTCATTACAGCCGCATCCAAAGCTAATTTAAAAGTGGGCATATCGGCAGAACATGAACGCTTTTACGATTTAATAATTGATGTTGAATTAAAGGATATCAATATTTTTAAAGAAGAATTAAAAAAATATTTAAACATTCTAAAAAAATTATAATGACCAAATTTATAGGAACAGGCGTCGCATTGATTACACCGTTTAACGCAGATTTAAGTATCGATTTTGATGCTTTGGAGCGTTTAGTGGAATATAATATAGCAAACGGAACCGATTATTTAGTGATAAGTGGTACCACAGGCGAAAGTGTCACAGTTACTCCTGACGAGAAAAAGGAATTGATCACTTTTATTGCTAAGGTAAATAAAGGACGATTACCATTGGTGTTGGGCATAGGAGGAAACCATACAGCAAATGTGGTCAGTGAAATTAAAGCCACGGACTTTTCAGCCATAGATGGAATTCTATCGGTATCTCCATATTACAGTAAACCAACACAGGAAGGCATTTATCAACATTTTAAAGCTATTGCAGAAGTATCGCCAAAACCGATTATTTTGTACAACGTTCCAGGTCGTACATCATCTAATATGTTGCCAACAACCACGCTGAGGTTGGCAAACGATTTCGATAATATCGTGGCTGTAAAGGAAGCCGGTAACAATGTGCATCAATATTTAGAATTATTGAGAACCAAACCCAAAGATTTTTTAATCTTATCTGGAGACGATGATTTAGCTTTGGGTGTAGCATTGGCTGGAGGTTCAGGCGTAATTTCTGTAATTGGGCAAGCACTGCCAAAGGAGTTTTCTGAAATGATAAGATTAGGTATTGCACGGAAAGCAAAAGAAGCTTATGATATTCATTTTAAGTTAATGCCTATAACCGGAATGATATTTTCAGAAAACAATCCTTCAGGTATCAAAGCTGTTCTGTCTGCATTGGGAATTTCTAAACCCCATGTACGTTTACCATTGGTTGAAGCTACAGATCAACTAAAAGAAAGGATCAAATCCGAAATAAAAACTCTTGGTAAAAGTTAAACTTTATATAAATAGGTTTTCAGCCTCCTCACAAGACTTAATTTAGCATAAAATAATTGTTTTTAAAATCCGTTAATAATGCTTACTTTTGCATTCTGTTTAAAATTTATGAAATGAGCTTACTACATAGTTTCAATAAGAAACTAAAAACTTTATAGCGAATTCCATCTGACAGATGAAAAAGAAAATAATGTGACCAGATGAAAAAAGGACTTTACATACTATTTATCAGCATGCTATTCGTTTCTTGTAGCAAATTTCAGAAAACATTGAAATCTGATGATACTGCAGCAAAGTTTCAAATGGCAACTGAACTATACGACGCAGAAAAGTATAAAAAATCATTTAGGTTAGCAGATCAAATCCTTCAGCAATACAGAGGAAAACCACAGGCCGAAAAATTGACCTATATCCACGCCATGTGTTCCTATTATTTGGGAGATTATTACATTGCAAGTTATCACTTAGATAAATTTACGGACGTTTATCCTCAGAGTGAAAAAGCTGAGGAGGCCTCATTTTTAGCAGCTAAAGGTTATTATTTTAATTCACCCGTATATTCGAAAGAGCAGAAAGAAACGGTTGAAGCCATTGAAAAATTACAGTTGTTTATAAATGAGTATCCTAATTCACAATATTTGTCGGAAGCAAATACCTTAGTAAAGGAATTGGATTTTAAGCTGGAGAAAAAATCATTTGAAATAGCAAAGCAATACGGTTTAATTTCAGATTATAAGGCTTCAATTAAATCTTTTAATAACTTTTTACTAGAATTCCCAGGGGCATCTTTAAGAGGAGAAGCCTTTTATTATAGATTTGAGGCCGCTTATAACCTGGCTATTTTAAGTGTGGATTATTTAAAGGAAGAAAGATTAAAAGAAGCTTTAGGTTATTATGAAGCTTTACAAAAAGGCTATCCGAATTCCGAACATTTGGAAGAGGCTACCGTATTAAAAGAACAATTACAACAAGAATTAAATACGTTTACTACTAAAAGTTAAACATTATATTATTATGATGGATTTAAAAAAAACAGATGCACCAGTAAGTACAATAACTTACAACAGAAACGAAATTGATGCGCCTACAGATAATATCTATGAAGCGATATCTGTAATTTCTAGACGTGCAGAGCAAATCAATACAGACATAAGACGTGAGTTAATTGACAAGCTTGAAGAGTTTGCAACATACAACGATAGTCTGGAGGAAATTTTTGAAAACAAAGAACAAATTGAAGTGTCTAAGTTTTATGAGAAATTACCAAAACCACACTCTCTGGCAGTGAAAGAATGGTTGGATGATAAAATTTATCATAGAAATACGGATGATCCTCAGCCATAAACCTTAGATGTCTATTCTAAAGGATAAAAATATTTTATTAGGCATTACTGCTGGTATTGCCGCATATAAATCTGCTAACTTAGTAAGATTATTCATTAAAGCAGGCGCAAACATCAAAGTGGTGATGACGCCTGCTTCTAAGGATTTTATAACACCACTCACACTTTCTACCCTTTCTAAAAACCCTGTCTATTCCTCATTTGTAGATGAAGAAGACCTGCCTGCCGATAGGCATGGTGATAACCCAGTTTGGAACAACCATGTTGATTTAGGCCTTTGGGCAGATTACTTTGTGATTGCGCCAGCTACAGCCAATACCATGGCAAAGATGGCGAATGGTGTTTGTGATAATATATTATTGGCAACCTACCTTTCTGCGAAATGTCCCGTTTATTTTGCACCTGCCATGGACTTGGATATGTACAAGCACGAATCCACAAAAGCGTCATTTGAAAAATTAGCTTCCTATGGAAATCAGCTCATTCCGGCAGGAACAGGAGAACTCGCAAGTGGTTTAGTAGGTGAGGGTAGAATGGCAGAGCCAGAAGATATCGTAAGTTTTATTGAAAACGATATTTTGAACCAATTACCATTAAAAGGTAAGCGTGTGCTAATAACAGCCGGCCCAACTTATGAGGCTTTGGATCCTGTGCGTTTTATAGGAAATCATTCCAGTGGAAAAATGGGATTTGAAATCGCTAAGGCAGCTTCAAATTTTGGTGCTGAGGTAATTTTGGTGACTGGTCCAACGCATCAAAAGATAGCACATAATTTCGTTACGGTTAAACCTGTGGTGAGTGCAGAAGAGATGTACAATGAGGTTCATAGGCATTTTAAATCAGTTGACATCGCTATTCTTTCAGCAGCTGTTGCAGATTATAGACCAAAGAATGTGGCAGATCAGAAAATAAAAAAGAAAGATGCGACGTTTACTATTGAGTTAGAAAAGACAAAAGATATTTTAAAATCCCTTGGCGAGATAAAATCCCATCAGTTTTTAGTGGGTTTTGCATTAGAAACCAATAACGAATTAGAACATGCCAAAGGTAAACTGGAATCCAAGAATTTAGACCTCATTGTGTTAAATTCTCTTCAAGATAAAGGTGCTGGTTTTGGAGTATCAACAAATAAAGTTACATTTATAACGTCTGCTAACGTTATTATTGAAAATGAATTAAAGTCAAAAGCGGAAGTCGCTAAAGATTTAATGCAACTTATACTAAAACAAACCCATGCGTAAACTATTTCTTTTATTTGCTCTATTATTAACAACCGTAGGATTTTCACAAGAGTTGAATTGCACGGTAGCCGTTATTGCGCAACAAACGGGAAATGAAAACAATGTTGTTTTCAAAACATTGGAAAATCAACTTAATGAGTTCATTAATAATACAAAATGGACAGGAAAGAATTTTGGGGCACAAGAGCGTATTAATTGCAATATGGTCATTAATGTCAATGACTATAATAACGATTCATTTTCGGCCTCACTGCAAGTTTCATCGTCTCGACCAGTTTTTAATTCCACATACAGTTCGCCTGTGTATAATTATAATGATCGGAATTTCAATTTTCAGTACTTGGAATTTCAGAATTTAGTTTATAATGATAATCAATTCGAATCCAACCTCATTTCCGTTTTAGCATTTCATGTTTATATGATATTAGGAATGGATGCTGATAGCTTTGAGCTTAATGGAGGAGACGACTATTTTGAGCAGGCACAAACGATTGCTAGTTATTCACAACAGCTCAACGGGCAAGGTTGGAAACTGGAAGATGGATTGCAATCGCGTTTCGCATTAATCGATAATCTAATGTCACCATCGTTCAAAGATTTGAGAACAACCATGTACAAATATCATATTGAAGGCATGGATGTTATGAATGAGGGCGCAAAAGAAGGAAAGATGAAAATAATCGCTGCATTGGATGAATTACAAAAAGTACATCGTGTGCGTCCAAATTCTTATGTAATGCGTGTGTTTTTTGATGCTAAAGCGGATGAAATCATGGAAATTCTATCTGGTGGCCCAAGTGTTAACATTACAGAGGCGACAGATATTTTAAATAAAGTTGCTCCAATGCATTCGCAGAAGTGGCGGAATATTAAGTATTAAGTTTTCTGAATGACTATAAAATTTTAATAATTCACTTCTTTGAAAGTTATAGTGTTGATAATCAACTATATTTTCAGTTAACATTATCTTGATACTAAATCCAAGGGCGCTAGTATAATTTTTTTCTTCATATATAGTTTTAAAGGCTTAATCACTTAAATTTGTAGTACTAAATTATAGATTTTTGCTCACATCACTTTACATAAAGAATTACGCACTCATCGATGAGTTAAACGTCGCATTTAATAATGGATTAACTATTATTACGGGCGAAACAGGTGCTGGAAAATCCATTTTACTAGGAGGCTTATCTTTAGTTTTGGGCAAACGTGCCGATTTAAGTCAGGTGAAAAATACCGATGAAAAATGTATAATTGAAGCTGTTTTTGATATTGCCAATTATGATTTAAAAGGATTATTTAAATCCTTGGATTTGGATTACGATATACAAACTATTATACGACGTGAAATCTTACCATCCGGTAAATCCCGAGCTTTTATAAATGATACACCTGTAACTTTAGAAAATCTTGTAGCTTTGAGTAGTTACCTCATTGATATTCACTCGCAACACCAAACACAGCAATTAACCCAAGACGATTATCAGTTTAAGGTCATTGATGCTTTGGCTGAGAATAAATCGAATTTAGAAGCCTTCTCAAAAGGGTTAATAGACTATAAGTCACTTCAAAAATCATTGGAAGAATTAAACCTTTCAAAGTCAGAATTAATAAAGGAATACGATTATAATTTGTTTTTATTCAATGAGTTGAATGAAATCAATTTAGAAAAAATAAATCTAGAAGATTTAGAAGCCCAATACGAAGAACTCAATAATGTAGAAGTTATAAGTGAAAAGCTAAGTAGCACAAAATCAATATTGAATACTGAAGATATTGGAGCGATAGAACAATTGAAAACGGCAAAACAAGAATTATCTAAAATTGCTGGTTTTGGAAAACCTTATGAGGCTTTAAAAGAGCGCATTTTTAGTGTTGGTATTGAACTCGACGATATTTTAATTGAATTGGATAATTTAGAAGATAACTTATCTTCAGATCCTCAAGAACTAGAACGGATTAACGGCCAGCTCCAAATCTTAAATAATTTATTTCAAAAGCATTCGGTTTCAGAAATTGAAGAATTGATTGCAATTAAAACCGATTTACAATCAAAAATTGATAATACTGAAAGTTTAGATGCCACTATAGCGCTTAAAGAACAAGAGATTTTAAAAGAGAAAGAAGAGCTCAATAAAATAGCTTTAAAAATTCATGATAAAAGAAAAAAGGTGATTCCAGTTTTCGTTTCAAAATTAGAAACTATACTTTCAGATTTAGGCATGCCAAATGCTAAATTTAAAATTCAATTAGAAGCGACGGATCAATTTCTGAAAAACGGTAAAGACAACTTGCAGTTTTTGCTCATGGCGAATAAAGGTTCAAGTTTTAATGAACTGAAAAAATCAGCTTCAGGAGGCGAATTATCCCGTATTATGCTAGCCATAAAATCCATATTAGCAGAATATATTCAATTACCTTCCATTATGTTCGATGAAATTGATACAGGAGTTTCTGGGGAAATTTCGAACAAAATGGGTGAAATAATGAAGAAAATGAGCACTAAAATGCAAGTGTTTACAATTACCCATTTACCACAAATAGCAGCTAAGGGGAATACACACTTTAAAGTTTTTAAAACTGATATTAAGGATGTCACCCATACACAGCTTAAAAAATTAAATGAAGACGAACGTATTGTGGAGATTGCGCAAATGCTTGGTGGATTGGATATTACGGATTCTGCTATGGCACATGCCAGACAACTATTAAACTGAAACGTTGTTAAGTTTGATTTCAGTTTCAGTTTTCAGTTATCTTATATTCCTTCATCAAATAATTAGTTCCGAAATTTTATTATTGAGTGAATTAATAAAGCGTATTGCACTTAGATATTTATATTATGATGGTTCGTTAATCCTGAATTAGCGATGCCGCGATGGAAACTTTTTTGATAAATCAATAATCGTAAATAAATGTAATTAAGAGATAATCTATAAATTGTGTTGTGGCTTTTTTTTATCTTGTTAAAAAAATAATGAATGAAGCGCTTTGCATTTATCGTAATATTGTCTTCGGTTTTCTTCTTAAATTCTCAAATATATTTTACTAACCAATCTAATATGGTTGGTATTTCAGATAATACAGGAGTCGTATCTCAGGGTGGAGGTGTAAGTTTTGTAGATTACGATAATGATGGTTGGGACGACATAACACTTGGCACTGGAAATGGAATAACGATTCAATTCTATAAAAATTATAATGGTTTTTTTGTACAAGAATCTCTACTACCTGTCGACTTGAATTTTCAAAATAAGTCCGTAATTTGGGTGGATTTTGACAATGATGGTGATAAGGACTTATTCGTAACAAGTCAAACCGATGGAAATCGACTTTTTGAGAGACTCAGCGATAACTCATTAGTTGATATAACTGTTTCGGCCGGATTCGTATTAGAGAACATGTACACTTTTGGTGCCTCTTGGGGAGACATCAATAATGATGGTTGTATAGATGTTTATCTATCAAACTATAAAGAAAACACGACCATAACCAACTATTTGTATCAAAGTAATTGTGATGGTACGTTCACAGAAGTCACAAATGAAGTTGGCCTAGCCAATATAGCAGCATTGACATTTTGTTCAGGTTTTTTTGATTTTAACAATGATGGTTGGCAAGATTTATATATTGCTAATGATAAAGTAAAACAAAACCACTTATACAAAAACAATGGCGATGGGACATTTACGGATGTTAGTGAATCTTCTGGAACGGATCTAATTATCGATGCCATGTCAGTAACCATAGACGATTTTAATTCTGATGGTTTTTTGGATATATTTATGACGAACACACCAAATAATGAAGCCACGACAATTGGTAGTACCGTTTTGCTAAAGAATAATGGCGACGAAACGTTTACTAATATTTCAGAAAATTCAGGTGCACAATTAAATAGCTGGTCTTGGGGATCAAACTTTATTGATGCAGAAAATGATGGTGATCTAGATTTGTATATAAGCTGCTCTTATGACGGAAGTAACGGATTTCCGTCCTATGGTTTTTATGAAAATATAGAGGGCGATAATTTCATTAATTTAGTTAATTCTGGATTTGATAATGCTGTAAGTAGTTTTTCTTCTGCTATCGGTGATACTAACAATGATGGCTTAATTGACATTGTGGTAAATAATAATAATTACGCTCCTTTTGTTTGGAATAACCAAACATCGACTGTTAATAATCATGTTAAAGTAAAATTAATCGGCACAGAATCCAATCGCGATGCCATTGGCTCAAAGATAGAAATTTATGCTGGCGATAGTGTGCAATACCGTTATATGATGTGCGGCGAAGGTTATTTAAGCCAAAATTCTCTTGTGCAAACTATTGGCATTAATGAAGCTACATCTATAGATTATATTAAAGTTACTTGGCTTAGTGGCATTGAAGATATTGTATATAATGTCACACCAAATGAGTTGGTAACAATTATTGAAGGAAGTACTTTATCTGTAAACGAATTTGGTAATGTGATTTCGGTAAATTATAAAAACCCGATTGATGATTTAGTTCGAATCAATACTTCTCATTTAGTTGAAAAGGTAACTTTGATCAGTAGCACAGGAACTTTACTATTTGAAAAATCTGTTAGGACAAAACAAGTGGAATTTAATCTTCAGGGTATTCAGTCAGGTATCTATTTCTGTAGTTTGAAATTTGGTAACAATCAAATTAATCTTATAAAATTAATTAAACACTGAAAAAAATTTATCATTCGATAAAAATTTTAACGCTTCTCAGAGCTTTTTTAATGTAGCCATTAACTGGCAGTTTTTTTAATTAATAATGTTGAACTTTTATCGACGTTTTCTACGCTTGAACGATTTGAAGGTTAAAGCTAATTTTATTTTAAATAATTAACATATTTTTAGAGGAATACTAACTTAATAATATTTTTTATGAAAAAAATTACATTTTTATTTTTAACATTAATGATTTCGAGTTTTACTTGGGCACAATGTGGTCCAGGTGGAGGTCAATTTCCTTCTAGCGTTATTACTGTTGATGCGGATGGGGACTTAACAGGTATAAGTACTTGTAACTATACCACAGAATTTTCAGCAGTTGATGGCATTGTGGCTGGTAACGAATATGAAGTTTCTATAACTTTGGCAGGTGTAGATCTTTATGTTACTGTAGAGAACGCTGCTGATGATTCAGTTATTGATCACGGTGCAAGTCCATTTACATTTATAGCACCAGCAGGTGTTACGGGTTTACATTTAAATTGGTCAGAAGATGCTTCATGTACATATGTTGGAAGTGGTTGTAGGGTAACTACGATTCAAGATTTAACGGCAGCTGCAGACGCTTGTCCAGCACCAGAAGATTTTGAGGTATCGAATATTATGGATACTACTGCAGATTTATCATGGACAGATAGCGGTGTGGTAACTGTAGATTTCAATGTTGAAGTTTATCTTGCAGGAGAAAGTGCAGCAGATGCTAACACACCAGTTTTTTCAAATGCTAACGTGGTTGGTACAACAGTTTCAATAACTGGGCTTTCTGAATCTACGGATTACGATGCTTATATTACAGCGAATTGTAGTGGAGCAACAACCACTAGTGAGCTGGTTGGTGCAGAATCTTTTACTACCACAGCTTCATGTTCGGATGTTACCGATCTTGATGTAGAAAATGTCGCATCTACCTCTGTTGATGTTACTTTTACACCTGGAACTGGTAATGATAGTTTCCTAGTTGAAGTTTATTTGGACGGCGAAAGTGCTGCAGATTCAGATACACCTGTTTATTCTAACGCTTCGGCTACAGGTTCACCTGAGAATGTTACTGGTTTATCAATAACAACTGATTACGATGTGTACGTTACAGGTTTCTGTGATGCAACTGCAACAGCTTTAGTTGGTCCTGAGTCATTTACTACACTCACCACACCACCTACAAATGACGAATGTGCAGATGCCATTGCATTAACTGTAAATGCGGGTTACGAATGTGGTACGGTAACTCCTGGTACTACTCTTGGTGCAACTGCATCATCTGAGGACGACGCTGGCACAAGTGGTACTCCAAATAATGATGTTTGGTTTAGCTTTGTTGCAACCAGTACTGATCATAGAGTTTCTCTATTAAATGTTACTGACGTTCCTGATCAAGCACCTACTTCTACAGATATGGGAATGGCAGTTTATGATGCAACTGGTGGTTGTGCTGGCCTTGTGTTTGTGGATACTTCAGATCCTAACACGCTAAATTTAACAGACCTTACCGTTGCTACTACTTATTATGTTAGAGTATATGGTTGGTCATCGTCAATTGCATTTACAGCGCAAGCAACTTTTGATATATGCATTGGTACACAACCAACGAATACGGTTGATTTTTGTAACTTACAATTTCCAAATTCTGGAGCTATTTCAGAAGGAGATAATTTTGAAGCCTACGCCCAAGTATTTGAGGCAGGCGTTACTGAACCAGCGGGTCAAGTTGATAATATTGAAGCTTGGATAGGTTACAATACAACAGATGCCACAACTACAGCTGATTTTGAAACAGGTTGGACATGGGTTGTTGCGGATTATAATTCTGACAATGGTAATAATGACGAATATTTTGCAGAAATAGGTTCTGGTTTAGATCCAGATACATATTATTACGTCAGTAGATTTAGTATTGAGGACGGACCTTTTACATATGGTGGTATTAACCCAGGAAGTTCAGATGGAAATTTTTGGGATGGTACAAATTACGTTTCTGGTGAGTTGGTAGTTTCTCCGCCACCTGTTCCAGATAATGATTTATTTGCGGATGCCATAGTTATCGATTGTGGAAGTATAATAACTGGTACTACCTTAGGCGCAACTCAAGACGAAGCAGATGCACCAGATGATACTACAGTTGAGACTAATACAGCTGCTGATAACGACTCCCCTTGGGTTTGGTACTCTTTCACTGGTACAGGAGCATCAGAGATTGTGACCTTATCTACATGTGGTACTGCTAATACAAATTTTGATACGGAAATTTTTGTTTATACTGGTACTTCTGGGTCATTAACTTTAATTGATGATGGTTATGACGAATGTGGTGGAGCTTCTGAAAATTATGCAGCAGAAACATCTTTTACATCAGATGGTACAACAACATATTATGTAGCGATAGGAGGTTATCAGGTAGATGATGTTGGTAATTTTCAATTGACTGTATCCTGTGAAACAGTATGTACAGCAGACGCAGGGACTATAACTGCAGATGCAACACCAGTTGAATTGACCGGTGGTACAGCAACAATAAGTGCAACGCCAAACGGTGATATCGTAGTACCAACAGATTATGATGTAACCTATGTATTAACATCTGGTGCTGATTTAGTAATCGAGCAAGCAGGTGCAACACCTAGTTTTGATGTTACAGCTGCTGGAGACTATACAATTCATACGTTAGTAGCAGAAACTACTGATAATACGGATCCTAACTATTTAGACCTAAGTGTTATTGTTTTTGGAACGACAACTGGAGGTGATGTTTTAGATATTGTAAGTGCAAATGATTTATGTGCATCTCTAGATGTAACTGGGGCACCAATTGTAGTGTTAGAAGAATGTCTAGCAGATGCAGGTACTCTAACGGCTGACGCAACTCCAGTATCATTAGTAGGTGGTACAGCTACAATAAGTGCAACACCGAATGGAGATATCGTAGTACCGACGGATTACGATGTAACTTACGTACTGACATCTGGAGCAAGTTTAGTAATCGAGCAAGCAGGTGCAACACCTAGTTTTGATGTGACAACTACTGGAGACTATACAATTCACACTTTAGTTGCAGAGACCACAGATAATACAGATCCTAACTATTTAGATCTAAGTGTTATTGTTTTTGGAACGACAACTGGTGGTGATGTATTAACGCTAGTGGGCGATAATGACCTATGTGCGTCTTTAGATGTTACAGGAGCTCCAATTACTGTAGATGACAATTTAAGTATTGATGATGTTAATGAGGCTTTATTCACATACCATCCAAACCCAGTTAAAAATGCATTGACATTAAATGCTCAGAATACTATAGAGCAAGTAGCAGTGTATAACATGCTAGGTCAAGAAGTATTGACAGCTATGCCTAATTCAGTAGATAGTGATTTAGATATGTCTAACTTACAAACTGGTACTTATTTTGTTAAAGTAACTATTTCTAATGTTACTAAGACAATTAGAGTGATTAAGCAATAGCCTAATCCAATTAAAAGTTCTGAAAAGCCGCTAATTTTAGCGGCTTTTTTTTGCTTTAAATCCATTTATTAAATCTTATTTCCTCATTTTATAGAGAACAGGATTCAATTGATTTAAAGCCATAACAAGTATTAAAAATTGCATTTGGTTTAATTACCTTTGTGCACTATGAAAGCCATTGATTTTTCTTTTATCATTCCAGTTTATAACAGACCTGATGAGGTTAGGGAACTTTTAGAAAGTTTTTCAAATCTTGAAGGTCAGCACGATTATGAAATTGTGATTGTGGAGGATGGATCTTCGGAGACCTCTGAACCGGTCATTGAGAAATTTAATGATGAACTGAATATTTCTTATTACTTTAAACCAAATTCGGGTCCAGGAGATTCTAGGAATTATGGCATGCAAAAAGCGAAGGGAAACTATTTTATTATTTTGGATTCAGACGTTTTGTTGCCTTCAAATTATTTAACTGCAGTGAAAAATTTTCTGTCTCATTCTTACTACGATTGTTTTGGTGGACCAGATGCGGCACATGCTTCATTTTCTAATCTTCAAAAGGCCATAAACTTCGCAATGACGTCGTTTATAACTACAGGAGGGATCAGAGGAGGTAAGCAAAAAATAGACGAATTTCAACCTCGTAGTTTTAATATGGGTTTATCAAAAAAAGCATTTTTGGCTTCAGGTGGATTTGGGAAAATTCATCCTGGTGAAGATCCAGATTTATCCTTACGCTTGCACCAATTAGGATATAAAACAACACTTATAGAAACCGCTATTGTATTTCATAAGCGTCGTGTTTCATGGTCTAAATTTTATAAGCAAGTTCATAAATTTGGAATGGTAAGGCCGATTCTAAATCAATGGCATCCCAATTCAAAAAGTATGGTGTATTGGTTTCCTACCGTATTTAGTTTAGGGTTTATAGCTTCAATCCTTTTGTTGCTGTTTCATATTAATTTTCCATTATATTTATATGGGTTTTATTTTTCACTCGCTTTTATTTTGGCTTTAATTTCAAATCAAAATATAGTAGTAGCATTTCAGGCGTTGTTGGCTATATTTATCCAATTTTTTGGATATGGCTACGGGTTTTTGAAATCAACATTTTATTTGGTGGTCTTAGGTCGAAAACCTGAGACTTCATTTCCTCAACTGTTTTTCTAATGTATAAATGAATTCTAAGAAAAAATTGCATATACGAGATCACTTTAAGAAGAAAAGCGTTCAGCGCTTTAGTCTTTTCTTTGCCATTGCATTTGTATTTTTAATCATTTCAAAACTGTCTAACGATTACAAACAAACCATAAAACTAAAAGTTAGTTTGGTTAATGTCGATGACGAAATTTTGATAAAAAATGATTCAGCCAATTATATCAATGCCTATGTTGAAGCTAAAGGTTTTTCTTTGCTACCATTAATGTTCAAGAGTTCTAAGGCACTTTTAGTAGATTCCAAAAGTGAAGTGATTTTACAACCTAATCATTTTAAGTTCGATGTTCAAAAACACAGGTATCTTATCGAAAATCAATTGAGTAATGCCTTTGAGCTGATTTCATTGATGCCAGACTCGCTTTTGATAGCGTATTCTAAACGGGCTTCAAAATTAGTTCCAGTCAGACTTAAAAAAAATATTGGCTATGCTGTAGGTTATGATTTAAAGGGTGATTTTGAATTTAACGTCGATAGTGTAAAAATTGTCGGTGCTGCTTCTGAGGTTAATAAAATTGTTTCAATTTCTACTGAAGAATTAGTTGAAACTGACGTAAAGAGTGATATCAAAAAAACGATAAAACTGGATATTTCAAATTTTGAAAATATTGAAATTTTTCCGAAAGAAGTTTCTGTACGTGGTAAGGTTGCTCGGTTTACTGAAGGAACAGCCGAAGTACCAATTACCATCAGAAATCAGCCTCAAAATATCACCATCAATTATTTTCCTAAAACCGTGAACGTTTCCTACTATGTAGATTTAGAAAATTATAATGGAATAAAAAATTCAGATTTTAAAGTTGAGTGTGATTATGCAGACTTAGAAGCTGAACAAACCTTTTTAATACCAAAGGTGGTTAAAAAACCAGATTTTGTAAAGCATGTTAATATCAAACAAAAACGAATCGATTTTATAAAATTATAACATGGTAGTAGTTGGACTAACAGGAGGTATAGGGAGTGGGAAGACAACAATTCTTAACTATTTTCAATCATTAGGAGTACCTATTTATATCGCAGACGCTGAGGCCAAGGCTTTAATGAACCGTTCAAAGGTTATTAAAAGAAAATTGATTGAGTTATTTGGTAAAGAGGCGTACAAAGATGGTCAGTTGAATAGACCGTACTTATCTTCAAAAATTTTTAATGATAAGCGTTTACTTTCTAGAATGAACACCATCGTTCACCCAAAAGTAGCATCACATTTTAAGCGTTGGCTAAAAAAACAAAACACCGAATATGTCATAAAAGAGGCGGCAATCATTTTTGAAAATAATTTAGAAAATCAATACAACTATATCATTACAGTCGTTGCCAACGAGGATTTAAGAATTAGCCGTGTTATGAAACGCGATGCTGTCTCAAAAGAAAAAGTGAAGTCCATCATAAAAAATCAGCTATCTGATGCTGATAAGATTGAAAAATCTGATTTTGTTATTTATAATAATGATTTGGAAGAGGCTAAAATACAGGCCTATGAGATTCATAAAAACATTCTCAAAAAAATAAAGCCATAATAAAGAACTTTCATTTGTTAACGTTAGGTTAAACCTAATTTATACTAAATGTTAAAATGTTAAATTTGACTGATGGGCAAAAAGCTATTCGTGTTATTGATAGTCTTAATGAGTTTATCGCTCATAGGAATTATTTTTGTACAATCATATTTTATAAATAATAGTATAGAAAATGAGAACAAAAACTTTACGCTGAGTGTAAAACGGTCGTTAAGTTATGTGTCTAAATCCATTGCGGACTATGAGTTCAGGGACTATTTTGAGAGGCTCCAACCTTATTTAAACAACGATAATAAGGCAGACACGTCTATAATAAAACAATTATTTATTACGGATGAAGATGATATCAACGACAAAACCATTATACATCGTAATACCGTTTTAGAAGAGCGTTTTAGAGTGCCATCCATGTTCATTGAAATTGATGCAGATAGTTTTAATATCAGTAAATTGTATAGTGAGCGTGTTACAGAAACGTATAACACAACCACCATTGATGGAGTTAGACGAATAGATCCGGAAAAGCGATTAAGGGAATATTCTTCACTGGGAGCACTGGATAAGCAAATGTATGAGGATACTTTTAAATCTTTTTTAAAGGATAAGCCGGTTTATAAAAGAATTTCGAAACAACAAGTTGAAACTTTATTAAAGCGTGAGTTAGAAGATGAAGGTATAAATCTTGATTTCGAATTTGCCATCTATGACAATGATTTGGCAACTAAAGTTCAATCCGATAATTTTGAATATGTAGATCCTTATGGAATACCTGTTTTTTTAGACAATAATAACGAAAGCAGTTATAAGCTTTTAGTTGATTTTCCGGATCGGAAAAAGTATTTGTTATCGTCAATTTTATGGATGATTGTACTTTCAATCATATTTACCAGTATTATAATTATTGCTTATACCAGTGCGATTTATCAGTTAATTAAACAACGGCAAATATCGCAGATTAAAACTGATTTTATTAATAATATGACCCATGAGTTTAAAACACCGATTGCGACTATTAACTTGGCTTTAGACTCCATAAAGAATCCTAAGATACTTAGTGACCAAGAAAAGGTATTGCGTTACTTGGGAATGATAAAAGAAGAAAACAAACGTATGCATGCCCAAGTGGAAAATGTATTGCGTATATCTAAGTTAGATAAAAACGAACTGAATATAAGTAAGGAACGGCATGAGTTGCACGACTTAGTTGAAGATGCGATTACTCATGTAGAACTTATAGTTGAGGATCGAAAAGGCTATGTTAAAGCACATTTGGATGCTGAACATTCATCGGTTTTGGCAAATGAGACCCATTTTACAAATGTGATCGTCAATATTTTGGACAATGCTATAAAATATTCAGACGATGCACCAAAAATTGACGTATATACCGAAAATGTTGGTAATAGCATTCTATTAAAAATAGCCGACCAAGGCAATGGAATGTCTAAAGCAGTTGCTAAGCGTGTGTTCGAAAAATTTTATAGAGAGCACACAGGAAATGTCCATAATGTGAAAGGACATGGATTAGGTTTGGCTTACGTGAAAAGAATAGTAGATGACCATCAAGGTCATATATCAGTAGAAAGTGAAAAAGGAAAAGGCAGTACTTTTATTGTAAAGATGCCGTTAATATCATAAAAAACGAATTATGGAAGAACAAAATAAAAAAATACTTTTAGTTGAAGACGATCCAAATTTTGGAACGGTGTTAAAAGATTATTTAATGATGAACGATTATGATGTAGTCCATGCTAAAAATGGTATGGAAGGATTTGAAAAGTTCAAAAAGGACGATTACGACCTTTGCATTTTAGACGTTATGATGCCTTACAAAGATGGTTTTACCTTAGCGAAAGAAATACGTGAAAAAAATACGGATGTGCCAATCATTTTCCTAACCGCAAAGGCGATGAAAGAAGATGTGCTTAAAGGGTACAAAGTAGGGGCGGACGACTATCTCAATAAACCGTTTGACAGTGAGGTGTTATTGATGAAAATCAAAGCGATAATGCAACGCAAAGCAACGGATACTGTTGCAGATAGTAAACAATTTGAATTTAAGATCGGTCGTTTTGACCTCAATTCTAAACTGCGTTTCTTAAAATTTGATGGTGGAGATCCTGAAAAACTATCTCCAAAAGAAAACGAATTGTTACGTTTGTTGGCATTGCACGAAAATGATTTAATGCCAAGGGAATTAGCGCTTACCAAAATATGGAGAGACGATAATTATTTTACCTCTCGTAGTATGGACGTTTACATTGCTAAATTGCGAAAATACTTAAAACCAGATCCTAATGTTGAAATTTTGAATATCCATGGTGAAGGCTTTAGGTTGGTTGTTAATGGAGATAACTAACCTATAGAATAATTTTTATATGAATATAAAAATCCAGTTCTCATGAGCTGGTTTTTTTGTTTGAATTGATGAATAAATGAATAAGGTATTAAAAGGGATTACAATAGCGTTAGTTATTTTTATATTTTGGATAATAAATAAAGCCAATAAAGGGGCGCCAAATGTATTTATTGAATTTTCAAATTCTATTTATTATGGTGATAAAATAGGTCATTTTTTTATCTATGGAATTTTAACTTTACTAGCTAATCTGGTATTTAAAAACAGGTCAGTATTCTCGAGTCAAAATGTACCACTTGGATCCGTACTTGTATCTGTATTTGTGCTAGTCGAAGAATTGAGTCAGATATATTTTCCTAAGCGTAATTTAGACATAATAGACCTCATTGCCGACGCTTTAGGAATTTTGTGTTTTACCTTAATTGGAAATTTTCTATTTAATAAAGGCTATGTCAAATATAAAAAGGCTGAAAGCCGCTAAGCTAGTTAAGCTGCGAACTAATGTGATTTATAATCTCATCAACATCAGTTTCAAAATCAAACCATGCAATGGAATCGTCTTTTCTGAACCAAGTGAGTTGTCTTTTGGCGAAACGCCTGGTATTCTTTTTAATTTCGGAAATTGCAAATTCTAAAGTCCAATGGCCATCAATAAATTGAAATAATTCCTTATAACCAACCGTGTTTAAAGCATTGTGATGTTTGTATGGTGTAAGTGATTTTACTTCAGCCAACAAACCGTTTTCAAGCATTAAATCTACACGTTGATTGATTCTATCGTAAATAGTGGAACGTTTAGCATATAGTCCAATAGAAATCGTTTTAAAATTTCGATTTTTTTCAGGGTTGGTAAGAAAAGATGAATATGGTTTACCAGTGCTTATACAAATTTCTAAAGCTCTAATAACCCTTTGTGGG
The DNA here is from genome assembly GCF_013394595.1 of Winogradskyella forsetii. Lineage (GTDB taxonomy): Bacteria > Bacteroidota > Bacteroidia > Flavobacteriales > Flavobacteriaceae > Winogradskyella > Winogradskyella forsetii. Next base: position 2,347,807 of record NZ_CP053348.1, on the reverse strand, counting down.
TTATCTATTGCAATAGTTTCATAGGCTACTGAATCTAATGACTTTAGCTGTTCTTGCAAATGGATGAGCCCTTTTTCTTCAAGTTGAAGATTGAGATCTGTTCTAATATGAGGTTCAGCTTCAGGAAAGTAATCCAAGCCTTTAGTTACTGCTTTAACGTATAATCCAGAACCACCAACCATGACAACTATAGGATTTTTTTCATGCAAAACACTAATTTTAGCAATAGCATCACGTTCAAAATCGCCAACATTATAATCATCTTCAATGGATTTGTTCTGAATAAAATGGTGTGGAGCCGCATTTAACTCCTCTTCAAATGGAACAGCCGTTCCAATAGACATTTCTTTATAAAATTGACGTGAATCTGCCGAAATAATTTCGGCATTAAAATGTTGAGCTAATTTGATACTCAAAGCGGTTTTACCAATAGCAGTTGGGCCAACTATGGAAATAAGAACTTTAGTCATGGTGTAATTGAAATCCACATTTATGACAGAATTCAGCATCATCTTGATGCTTTGTAGCCAAACAATTCATGCAGGTCTGGGTATTTAATGTCACATTCTTAACATGCTTATATTCTTCGTCAGATAATTTTTTCTTATTCGTATCATTTTCTGAAGCTTTGGTATATTCAGCAGATACAATACCTGTTGGTACGGCTATAATACCATAACCTAAAATCATGATTAGCGTGGCAATAAATTGTCCTAATGCAGTTTGAGGCGCAATATCTCCAAAACCAACTGTGGTCAAGGTTACGATACACCAATAAACACTTTTAGGAATATTATCAAACCCATTTTCTTCACCTTCTACCAAATACATAATGGTGCCAAAAATTGTCGCTGCAATAATTACAGCAAACAAGAAGACCGAAATTTTTGCTCTACTGGCCTTAATAGCACTTGCCAATTGATTGGAAGCACCCATAAAACGCACCAATTTAAGAATTCTAAAAATTCTCAATAACCGCAAAGCCCTTAAAGCAACCAAGGCATGCGTACCGATAAATATAAGTGATAAATACTTAGGGATTGTGGATAGTAAATCGATGATGCCGTAAAAACTCGTAATATATTTTAAAGGTTTCTTTACGGTTATAATTCTCAAGAAGTACTCAATAGTAAATAAGATGGTAATGATCCATTCAGAGATATTCAAAAATGAATGAAACCTGAGATCAAAGCTTTTAATACTTTCCAACATTACTAGAATAATGCTGGCAACGATAGCTATGAGAAGAACGACATCGAATAATTTTCCCGCAGGCGTATCCGCTTCGTAAATGATTTCATGAAGTTTTGTTTTCCAATTGTGTTTATCGTAAGGTTCCATATTTTAAAAGTACGAAAAGTAATTCTATTGTTTTTCAAAAACAATTACAGTGTTATTTTGAAGCTCTACAAGCTTACTCATAAATTCTTTTAAATAGGGGTAAAATTCTGGTGAATAGATAGGTAAATTGAACTTAACTTTGAAATATAATATAAGTTGGTCATTAATTCGGTCAACATTTAATAGAATGTTCCCGGCATCATTAGGCAATGAATAATTAACTGTTGAAGGCGTTTCGATAATTCCATAGTCTTCATTTAGGCTTACTTGCATACTATAAATATAAACATCCTTATACCCAAAATCAATAGGATAAGATCTTTCTTGAAGTTTAAACGGGTTTTCTTCAAAAAATTTTATAATGAATGGATTTAAATAGATTTTATTTCCAATAACTTCCGGTTCTATTGCAATATCAATAATTTCTTTAAAAGATGGTTTCGATTTATCATAATCATTAACTTCATGATTTTCAATTTTTATATCTGAATGCACATTTATTTTGTTCTCAAAATACGCCTCGGAATTCTCATCGTATAGTTGCTTAGGTTGGTGAGAGTGATAACCAGTAAAATTACTTTCTATTGCTCCTGAAAATTGATTGTCAATATCTAAAGTTAATCTAACGCGATGTACCCTAGTTGAGAAATCGTCAACATTTATGTCTTCCCAATAACTTCCATTGTCAAAATCCATTAAGCGACCGTATTGATTTAGAGTTCTAAAGGGAATTTCTCCAAACGACAAATAGGGTTCTGTTGCATCTAAAAAATAATCTTTATCATCTATTGTGGTCTTCAAAATCAAATAGTTAAAATCTGTAAGCACTGGAAAAATCTTTGTAGCAAGTCCATTTCCTCTAGTTGAAATTAAAATCGCAAATACTTTAAAACCTTCATTTGTCAAGAGATTTTCTAACAATAAATTAATTTCAAAAACACTACCAACTTTTTCTTTAATTAGATTTTTAACAGACACATCATAACGCTCCGATTTTCCATTCCATTTATAATTGTCCAGTACAAATTGATAAATGGCATGAGCTTTATCTAGATTTGTATCCATTGAAACAATAGACTCTGGCAGAATGTTTTTTACCAAACTTCTTTTGCTTACCTGTCTCCCAAAATCAGAATCCGTCTTTAGTTCATTATCTACATCTTTCCATGTCTTGGTCATCTCATCAACTTTTCCGTCAAACCCTCTAAATACACTCAATTCGTATTCTACTCTAGACATATAGTTTAGGGCAGTTGTAGTAAAGTCTTCTGGCTTATAAGCTGGTACATTTTTCATTATATATTTAGAAACATAACAATTGGCACTTGAGCCGTTTCCACCTCTAAGACAATCTTTCTCTATGCTTGTATCGTGAGTGTCTAAAGGTATACCACCCACAAGTTTTACATGGTACTCATAATTACCTGGAATGCTTGTATTGTACTCGCTATACAAAACGGGATCCGTACTTTGAAAATACCAAGGCTGATATTTAGTCATAAAGCGAGATTGTGTTTCGTAGCTAATCGTAATGACGCTTCCTACCTTTACTTTGGGCAACACAAATTTCACTAAAGTATATTTCTCATGCTCCTCTTCAAAAATGGCATCCTTAGTTAATTCTGTTATTACAACCTTGTCATTTTCTAGATTATATGTTGCGCCTTTAATATTTTTAATTATTTCTTCTGAAGATTTTCCTTTATAAAGTTTTACTTCAAACGCTCCTCTCTTAATACCCTCAGTTCTTAAAATTTTAATTTTTTGTTCTATTTGAACTCTTAACCAATAAGTGGTATTATCTATAAAACTGTTACCATAATCATATATTACTAATGCATTGGCAGTAGAGTCTTTTGCGTAAGAATTGTGCTTCAAATCGCTTTTATAAACTCGCTTTGTTACATTGTATTCTTGAGAAAAACTTGAACAAGATATGATTAGTGCTATAATTAATAATCTCAATTTCATTAACTTTTATTTTAAATCTATAGTTTTAAGTCTTTTATTCCGTCTCATATAACTTTGTATGATATGCTGCGTATCTCTGTTATTTTCCATAGGTGTAATAAGAGATTTCAAAATTGCCCTATTATTTATTTGATGATTTAAGTCAAAAAAGCCCATCCCTTTAAAAATGCCATTTTCAATTAAAAACGCACATTTTTCTTCAATAGTTCGACCTTTGTCTATAATCAGCATGTCTTTTTTATCATAGCTGTATTTTTGTATAAGCGAATTCACTCTTTTATTATAGTCATTTACCGACTCTTCATTTATACATGCACCTTGGCATTCTTTTACGCCGTACTTAAAACAACTTGTTTTTGTGGATTCTAAGCCTGTGAGTTTTTGGCATAAATTGTATTCATCAACGACTTTAAACATAAAGTGCTTACCACTGGCTCTAGTACTAAATGTGGTAATAGGAATTTCTTCTCTGTCGGATGTATCGATATAAAGATTTACGTATCCGTTTTTATCTGTAAAACTGTAAAGCGCGTGTGAGAAAATGTGTCTTCGTAAAGCTCTATTAAAAATAGGTTTATTTTTTTTGATTTCTGCACTTTCTTTTAGTAGTGCGGCCAATTCATTTCCTGTTTTCTCATAAGTAACTGTACTTACTAATTTTTGAATTTTCTTAGACTTAGAATTGGTCCCTGTAAAATGTTGAATAATGCGCTTTCTTATATTCTTACTTTTTCCGATGTAGATAATGTCACCATCGCTATTATGAATGTAATAAACGCCTGTATCCGAAGGTAGCGCTTCAATCATAGCATTGAGATTTGGTGCAATTTTAGATTTTTGTTCAATCTTAATGGCATCTTTTACAATGACCTTATCCAGATCCTTATTCAGTAACATTTTAAACAACTTCACGGTTGCCATGGCATCACCATTGGCTCTGTGCCTATCAGCCATAGGAATACCTAATGCGCGTGTTAATTTTCCAAGACTATAGGACTCCATATCCGGAATAAGCTGTTGGGCAAGTTCTACGGTACAAAGGCTTTTTCGTTTAAAAGGAAAACCTAAACGTTTGAATTCAGTTTTTAGGATTCTGTAATCAAAGGACGAATTATGAGCCACAATAATACAATCTTCGGTAATCTCCACAATGCGTTTTGCCACCTCATAAAATTTTGGCGCATTTTTTAGCATGCTAGAATTAATACCTGTAAGATTGACCACAAAAGGTTGAATTTCCCGTTCAGGATTGACCAACGAAATAAATTGATCGGTTACTTTATGACCATCAAATTGGTAGATTGCAATTTCCGTGATACCTTCTTCATTGAACTTGCCACCTGTGGTTTCTATGTCTAGTATTGCGTAGATATTGTTTGTCGTTTAGTTGTTTCCCATTGTACTGCGGACATTTACCCAAATGGGAAAATTAGGAATGTTTAATAATGCATGTCATCATAATTTAGTTTTTAAGTCGATGGCACAAAACTGAGACTATTTTTTATTCATAATAGAGCTAGCTGAAAACTGCGACCCGCCCGAACGTGCCTTTTCGGCATAGGCAGGCGGTGACTGAAAACTAATTTCTCTCTCCAAATATACTACTTCCTACACGAATCATTGTACTTCCGCAGTCAATTGCCAATTGATAATCGCCACTCATTCCCATACTTATGGTTTTGAGCTCAGGTTGTAATGATTTAAGTTCTGTAAATGTGTGTTTTAGGAATTTGAATTCTTTTTCAACCTGATTCATATTGTCCGTAAAAGTTGCCATTCCCATTACACCGACAATCTTAATATTTTTTAATTCTGAGATTTTTTCAGATTTTAATAGGGAAGTAGCATCATCAGCAGACATACCAAATTTACTATCTTCTTCCGCAATTTTAATTTGAAGCAAACAGTTGATAATTTTATCGTGTTTTTTGGCTTGCTTATTAATTTCCTTCAGCAATTTGAAACTATCCACACCATGAATTAAGTTGACAAATTCTGCCATGTATTTTACTTTATTGCGCTGAACATGGCCAATCATGTGCCATTTAATGTCTTTTGGCATTTCTTCGTACTTTTCAACCATTTCTTGGATTTTATTTTCTCCAAAAACACGTTGACCAGCATTATAAGCTTCCATTAAATCGCTTATAGGTTTCGTTTTAGAAACTGCCACTAAAGTGACGCTTTCTGGTATGGTTGATTTTATATCTTTTAAGTTTTGTTCTATGTTCATCTTTGATGTTTGTAGTTAATTTGTTTGTTGTTAAGTTTTACGACTCAACAATAAACGAATCAACATTTATTAATATTCATAAATCGTAATTCCACTCCTCAATTTAGGTAAAATATAAGTACTTTTAGGTGGCATTCGTAAACCTTCATCCGCAATCTGTTTCATTTGTTCCACATTTGAAGGACACATTCCGAAGCCAACCGTAAATTCGCCACTATCCACGCTGCTTTTTATAGTGACCATTTCATGCTGACCGTTAACATATGAAATTCGATTGTCTTTTCTTAAATCGTTAATACCTAAAATCGGTTGAAGAATGGTTTTGTAAAGTACTTGGGCATCAAGCTGATCTAAGGCCGTTTTAAATTCGTACGCTGTTTTTCGTAGGTAAAGGGAATAAAACTCGCCATCTAAATACATGCTAAAGTGATGTGGTTTTGATGGATTGTATGGCATTACACCTCTATTTTCAATACGATAAAATTCGTCTAACTTTATTAAAAATTCTTCTTTGCTCAAGCCATTTAAGTCTTTTATCAGTCGGTTAAACTCATGAATGACCAAATCAGATTCTGGAATTAAATAGGACATAAAAAAGTTGTAAGACTCATCACCATTATGATTCGGATTTTTTGCTTTTTCATCTCTGTATAATAAATAAGAAGACGCTGATCTGTGATGACCATCTGCAATATAAACTTTATTCATTTTATTGAATTCCTCTTGAATAGTCGCAATGGTTTCATCATTATCTATTTTCCATAAATAATGTGTGTCTCTATAGGTCATGGTAAATTCAAACTCGGCATAACCTTTTTGCGTTTCTTTAATAATCTCAGCAATTGTAGTATTATCAGGATAGGTTAGGAGTACAGGCTCTGCATTGAAACCTACGGTTTGAATATAGGTTTTAAAGGTTTCTTCGCGTTTGGCAATAGTATCCTCATGCTTTTTGATGATATCCTTTTCGTAATCTTCAGCGCTTGTGGCAGCAATGATTCCGCTAAATTTTTGTCCCAGTCGATTCACAATTTTATACACATAAAACGAAGGCTTTTCATCTTGAATAAAAATACCATCTTCCTTAAATTCCAAGTAACGGTTTTTTACCAACCGATAACGTTCTTCTCCTGTAACTTCCTGATCGTATTTATAACCAGGATTCACAATATGAAGAAAACTGTAAGGATTATAAGCCATTCTTGATTCGCGTTCATTCAAAGTATAACTCTGATAAGGACGTGAGGCCACAAGACCGACGATAGCTCTGGTTGGTTTTACAGCTTTGAATGGGATTATTTTTGGCATATTGTTGGTTTCAAGTAAAAAGTGTCGAGTGTAAAGTATAAAGTGTTAAATATTTCAGTTTTAACTACGATCTTTTTGAACCAAATTTCTCAGGGTTTAATATCATATAGTTCAGTAGATTTGCTATTTCAGTTGATTCTTTATATAATTCATTGTATTGCTCTTTTGAAAGATAATTACAGGCAAGTGCAAATTCTAGCCAAGTTTGAGTTTCTCCATTTTCTGCATCGCAATCGGTTAATTTGCTCGTAAAATGTTTTGGATATCGTCGTTTTCTATAAGCTTCTGCTAAATTAGCACAAACGCTTCGTGATGATCGTCTTATTTGATCAGTAAGTGAGTATGTTTATTCTTTTGGAAATCCTTTTGAAAGATGAAAAATATCCATCGACAATTTAAAACTTTTTTTATATGCGATTAAATCCTGTACTTTCATCTAAATCTTTTTAATTAATCATATTTACTCCACACTCCACACTTTTTACTTAGAAAATTGCTTAGCAATTTTATCAGCTTTCCGGCTCTCAGCATAATCATAAAAACCCTCTCCCGACTTAATACCTAATTTTCCTGCCATTACCATATTCACTAACAACGGACATGGTGCATATTTCGGATTCTTAAAACCATCGTACATCACATTCAAAATGGATAAACACACATCTAAACCAATAAAATCAGCGAGTTGTAAAGGACCCATGGGATGTGCCATGCCTAATTTCATAACCGTATCGATTTCTTCAACACCAGCAACGCCATTGTAAAGTGTTTCAATAGATTCATTAATCATTGGCATTAAGATTCTATTGGCAACAAAACCTGGATAATCATTGACTTCAGTTGGTGTTTTACCTAAAGTTTTAGATAATTCCATGATGGTAGAAGTCACTTCGTCGCTTGTACTATAACCACGTATGATCTCCACCAATTTCATAATAGGAACTGGGTTCATAAAGTGCATTCCAATTACTTTTTCCGGTCGTGATGTTACGGCTGCAATTTGAGTTATTGATATTGAAGACGTGTTCGTTGCTAAAATGGCGTTTTCATTGCAAACCTCATTTAACTGCTTAAATATTTTTAGTTTTAAATCAAGATTTTCAGTTGCTGCTTCCACAACTAAGTCTGCATTTTTAACACCTTCTTCTGTATTAGTAAATGTTTTGATGTTGCCTAAAGTATCCGATTTATCGGCTTCGCTAATTTTTTCTTTAGCAACCATTCTATCTAAATTTCTGGAAATGGTATCCATGCCTCGTTTTAGAGACGCTTCGCTAATATCAATTAATTGTACTTTAAATCCTGATTGTGCAAAGGTATGGGCAATTCCATTTCCCATAGTTCCTGCACCTATTACTGCTATGTTTTTCATATCCTATCCTTAATCCTTTCCGAAGGAAAGGAAACTGTTATGTTAATATATTCGATTGTTTTTTTCTAGAGTTTGAGTGTTTTTCCCTTAGGGAAAAAGTCAAAAAGGGACTAAAACTGATTAATAATCATATTCGCAACCCTTAATGCTTCTGTGCCATCATGCAACGTTACAATAGGTTTTGTATTGTTATTAATGGCATCAGCAAAGGTTTCCAGCTCATCTAAAATAGCGTTGTTATTTGCTATATCTGGATTGTCGAAATAAATTTGTTTTTTAATACCTTCCGCATTTTGAAGTATCATATCGAAATCACCTGGATCTTCTGGTGCATCTTTCATCTTTACGACTTCGCATTTCTTTTCGAGGAAATCTACTGAGATATACGCATCTTTTTGAAAGAATCTCGTTTTCCGCATGTTCTTTAAGGAAATTCTACTGGCTGTTAAATTCGCCACACATCCATTTTTAAATTCAATTCGAGCATTGGCAATATCTGGAGTTTCACTAACCACAGAAACACCACTTGCAGAAATATGCTTTACAGGAGATTGAACGACACTCAATATAATATCAATATCGTGAATCATTAAATCTAAAACCACTGGAACATCTGTGCCACGAGGATTAAATTCTGCTAATCTGTGACATTCTATAAACATCGGATTGACAATCTGATCCTTAACACCGATAAATGCAGGGTTAAATCGTTCCACATGTCCAACTTGACCTTTAACGCCATGCTCTGCAACCAAAGTTCTAATGGTTTCGGCTTCTTCAACCGTATTGGTAATGGGTTTTTCGATGAAAATATGTTTGCCTTTATTAATGGCTAATTTGGCACAATCGTAATGCGAAAGCGTAGGCGTTACAATATCCACGACATCAACGGCATCAATTAAATCATCAATAGAGTCAAAATAGGTATAGCCAAACTCCTCTACCACACGTTTAGCATTTTCAGTATCCGCATCGTAAAAACCGACAAGGTCATATTTGTTGGATTGATTGAGTAGTCTTAAATGAATTTTCCCAAGGTGACCAGCACCAAGAACACCAGCTTTTAGCATGTTTTTCTGTTTTTAACAAAAATAGTCGTTTTCGTTCAAAAATTGAAAAAGAAAATGTAAAATACTGAGGAATTGATAACAGGGAAGCTGTAAGCTTGAAGCACGAAGATTGAAGCAGGAAGTTTGAAATTTTACGCAGAGCCGCAAAGGCGCAAAGCGGAATCCGCAAAGAAAAAAGTAATGAAACTGGGCTTAATGATTTGAGGCTTAGATAATCGACAAAATATACAAAATTTTATACTATAATTAAGCACGTATAGCTTTGCGCCTTTGCAGCTCTGTATGAAAAAAATGAAAACTTATGAATTTGAAGTTTGATTTTTTTTAAAGTATTTTTACAGAAACTAAACTACGCTTTGAAAGATACATTTAAGCATCAAGGGATGCGCCAACAACTTGTTGAAACGCTGATCAAAAAAGGTATTAAAGATAAAGGAGTCCTTAAGGCTGTTGGCAAAATTCCGAGACATTTGTTTATGGATTCTGGTTTTATAGATCATGCTTATGTAGATAAGGCATTTCCGATTGCCGCGGATCAAACGATTTCCCAACCTTATACGGTTGGTTTCCAATCTGAATTACTACAAGTACAGCAAGGAGATAAAGTATTGGAAATTGGAACAGGAAGTGGTTACCAAACGGCCGTACTTTTAGAACTTGGAGCGAAGGTATATAGTATTGAACGTCAGCAAGAACTCTTTAAGAAAACCTCAAAGTTTTTACCAAAAATAGGGTACAGGGCTAAAAAGCTCATTTTTGGTGATGGCTATAAAGGTTTGCCAGACGAAGCGCCTTTTCAAAGCATTATTGTCACGGCAGGTGCACCTTATGTGCCAAATCCGTTATTGAGTCAACTGGCAATTGGTGGACGTTTGGTTATTCCAGTAGGAGATGATGTGCAGGTAATGACCTTATTCATAAGAAAAGGACCAAAAGATTTTGAAAAACATGAGTTTGGAGATTTTAGGTTTGTGCCTATGCTGGAAGATAAAAATTAGAAAAATCCCTTCTCTTAGTATTCTCTCAAATTAAAAATTACCTTTTAGAAAAAGCAAATAGTTTAATGAGTTGCCTTGGTAAAAGCATCTTTTCCACCAACAAAGGGTAAAGTCAATGTTGTTTCATCTAATTGAACGGTCAGTTCTGTTCCCGCTTTTGGATGAAGAGTAAATTCTTTATCACTTGAAAAAATCATAAATCCAATTTGTTGTCCGGCTTTAATAATTTGATCATCTGGTTGTAAATCAAAATTAACGGTATAGAATTTTCTTGGTTCAAGATCTTCTTCTTTGGTTAAAGACTTGTAATTTTTAGGATCTGCCCAACCACGTGTAATAATATTATCAGTAATTTTTCCTCCTTCTTGCCAAGGTAAAGATACTAACCAAACCGAAAGATTTGCGCTTTCATGATTACTAGATAACGTGATGCTCACTTTTGGAACTCCCGAAATATGAAGGTCATCTTTTAATTTAGGGGTTACGTATAACAATCTGTTTTTTGAGTAAGCTACTTTAGCGAGATCACTACCAGAAATTGTTGCATCATCAGTTAGAGTTTCAGATTTTACTGAACTGGAATTAAGCGTTAAACCACCAGACATTGTGCCTCCTGCAGTCAAATTAAGCGTTACATTAGAAGCTTCAGGATTTGGATAATCTTTATAAGCCGTTGGTTGTTGGGTATCATCTTGCTCTCTTACAATGTAAGCTTTGTTTTCTTCTTTTTCTACACCATTATCAATGCCATGAAGATATTTGGTAAACCATCGATTCATCATTGAGATAGGAGGTGGACCACCATGTCCTAGTTGATGATAGTAAATTTGGGTTGGCAATCCCTTTTCTTTGGCGGTTTTATAGATGCGGTAACTATGTTCTGGCATTACATTCCAATCATTAAAGCCGTGAGACATCAATAAGGCGGCTTTCATTTTATCCATCTGATTGAGATAATCTCTTCCTGACCAAAACTCATTATAATCGCCAGTTTCTCTATCCATACCATTTTTCATTTCGGTATCTCTAACAGTTTTATTATTGTAAGGACGATTTTCTTCTTTGCCACTATGCACAAAGTCATAAAGTACATCAATATCTTCACCTAAATAACCACCAGGAGAGCGTACTAAGCCATTAGAACGATAGTAATGATAGTAAGACGTATTTGGTGCAATAGGAATGATGGCTTCTAGACCTTCAACACCTGTAGTTGCCGCCGCCAAAGGTAATGTTCCGTTATAAGACGTACCTGTCATACCAATTTTTCCTGTTGACCAATAAGCTTCTACTTGGTCGTTGCCCTCTCTTTCAGTATACCCTTTTGCACGTCCGCATAACCAGTCGATCACTGCTTTTGGAGCTAAAGATTCGTTTTTTCCACCAATGGTTGGTGCACCGTCTGATAATCCTGTGCCTGGCGAAGAGGAATGAACTACGATATAGCCTCTCGGTACCCATTTTCCAATATGGGAGTTTGAAATAATTGGACGTTGTCCGCGACGTTTAACCTCAGGATGAAAGCGTTCTTTTGCCGTTCCTCCCAATTCAATATTGACATCCCACATAGTGCCTGGAGCATCGGCTGCAACACCTGCAAAATAAGGACTGGATACATAGATTACGGGTAATTTTAAATCTTCGGTTTCGGTTTGTTCTGGTCGCGTTACAGCCACGTGCATGCGATCTGGTTCTCCATCGCCATCGGTATCAAATTCAGTTTCTACCCATAAATCATGTCTAATCCATTTTTCTGAATCACTAAATGCTTCTAGTATCTGAGCTTCGCCATCCTTAAATATTGGTATTGCTTTCTCTGTGGAATTTTGTGAATATCCAATGAATGAAAAAAATAGTGCAAAACTTAGAATTCGACTTAATTTTAGTGAAAAGGTCATATCTCGATGGATTTTAAAAACGATAGGATAAATGTAAGTTGAATTCATCAAAACTCAACTAAGTTATTTTTTTATGAATTAGCTATTTCAATTTGAACAGTTGCGATTTGTAAAATTGGTATAGACATCTTATTATGTTATCGATCATTTGATTCTTGATGCAAACTTTGTTTGTACCTCTTGAAATTTAATTGAACATAAGTAGCTTTCGTTATTTGTTTTCGGATAAAAGCTCATTCATTTTACAGTTGAAAACTCCTAATATTTGTTCTTCTCTTTTGTGAATATTTGTAATTATACAACCACTTGAAATGGTTAAAACAATTATGGGATTATCGTATTTTGTAACTTTTGTAACACTGTATTTAGAGCCTAAACCTCGGGAAAATTTGAATAAATAGAATTGTGCATTTCCAAAAAAATGACTTGCTATATATTCAACTCTTTTTTCTAATTCCTTAATTTCGTTTTCTTTTAACAACTCATATCCAGCCGAATATGCTCTGTTAATGGAAGCTATAGTATTTAATTCCGAATTAAATCTAATTCTTAATTCTGAGTTTTTTATGAAATAATTTATTGAGTCGATTTTTTTAGATAAAATATCATTTATTAATTCAAGATCCTTATTTTCCTTATCAAATATTTCTTCTAAAGTAACATTGTCTTGTGAATACGAGTAACTAAAAGCTAAAATTAAAAAAATGAAAATTCTTCCTTTCATAATATCATTCTTTCGGCAAATAAATTTCAGGAATTGGGTTTTTATCAGATTCTTGCATCCAATATATATTGATAACCCACCAACGCTTTCCGTCATTAAACAATTGAATACTGTTTATGCCACGCATAAAAGGTTCTTCATCGTCTTTACTTTTATAAGATTCATAGGTGCTTAAAACATGGGTAATATTCCCAAAAGTCTGTGTTTCCCGTTTTATTTCTACTTCGTGGAAACCGTTATCAACTAACCATTTCCCTGAGGTATTTATATAATCGTCTGGTGACATGTAACGAATAGTGGTTTCGCCTTTTTTGTTTTTTCCTGTTGGAATGAGTTTGGCATCTTTTCTAAATAGATGCTTAAATAATTCCCAATTACGTGCTTCGCCTTTGTCGCCAGAGATTACGGAATATAAAGTAGCTATTGTGCTGTCTAATGTGGCTACGTCTTTTGAGTAGTCTTTTTTTTCTTGGGCAGTTAATCCTATTGAAAATAGGAATAAAATTAATACAATATTTTTCATTCTATAAATTTAAAAGAATTTCAAACCAAATACAATAGCATCACTTTGAAATCCACCTTGATATGAGCGCAAATAATCCACTCGTAATAATCTCCATTTGCCCCAACCAATGTTATCTAAACCAACAGAATACTCTTGATAAGGTTTAAAATCTGGTGTTGCCAATAGGTGTGCTCCGATGACTAAATTAAAATTCAACTTGTTGAGCAATGGCACTTTTCCAAGTAAAAAACCATTAAAATCGTGTTCAACGTGACCTTCAAAATAAGCATCGTTTGTACTCGCAGCATAATAATCCAAATTGTTGAATACATTGGTATAGTTGCCGTCTGTACTTACATGTGTTTGGTTACCATTAAAATGTTGGTAATCTACAAAGGCAATATCATCTGCGTTAAAAAACTTACCAGCCTTGAGATTGTACATGAATTTTCCTTTGTCCTTGATATTAAAAGACTGTCTGAGACTCGCTTTTATTTGGTCAAAATTATAATCAGTATTTGTGGCGCCAAAACCTTTTTCGTAACCCAAATATAAGGTCGGATAATCGTCATTGCTCACATTATATTTAGCATCTGGATAACTGAGGTATTCTTGTCCAAAATTGATGCGAACGTCAATATTTCCTTTAACGATATTATGCGTTTCAAAAGGCGCGACTCCAAAAGCGGTCTCATCTAATGGATTATTACTCGTGTAAGCATCATTGTCTTCATTAATAAATGTTTGATCGGTAGTGTTGAAAAGTGCTTTTCTCCTTTCGTAACTCAAGCCTGTGTAAAGTCTAAAACCGTTAAAGAGTTCTTCAGAGTAATTAAGAGCGACATAACTTTTATCATACAATTTTATGTAATTATCTTCAAAAAATAAGGTGCTTACCGAATTGATTAATGACGAAATAGGATTGGAAGGATTAAATTGTTCGGCTGAAACGCCACCAGACAAACTTAAAAAAGAATTGGTTATACTGTTGAATTTATAAGTCAGAGAGCCAGTAGCACGTAACCGTTCATCTGAAAATCCATATTGAATCGTTCCATTCGCTCTAAAAAAACGTTTAAAGTCGTCATAATTTTTCGTGTAAAAAACATTGGCATTGACGGCATACCCTTGAACCGTATTAAACTGCACACCACCAATGAGTGGAATATCAAATCCTAAGCTATAATCCTTGTGCGAATTCTGATAGGTATATCCCATTAAATTTCCCAATTTGAATTTATTGTTGGCACGATCCAAGGAGTCCAGATAAGGTTTCGATTCCCGAAGTGTTTGAAGGCTATCTTTTTTTACGTAATCGGTACGTTCTTCGAGTGTCAAGGGCACAGGTCTAATAGTGTTCCAAAACAAGGAGTCTTTTTTATTGGCTTCTTTTTCAAAAGCGACAAGTTCTCTACTAAAGTCTTCTCTGGTTAAGCCAGTATTAAATTCGTAATTACTATAAACTGCGGTATATCGACCGTTACCTTTGATGCCCATCATTCCGAATTTAAAATCGATACTTTGGGATATTTTTGCCCAAATGTCATCTGCTTCGGAATAAGAAAAGCTCTGTTTTAATGAAATGATATCCACCACAGGAATACGTGCTTGCGTTCCTGTTAAGTCCAATTCCAAAGCATAAATATCCCATTGGTCTTCTACAATATAAATAAAGCCAGAAAACACAGGGTCGTTTTTACGTTTTGGGATGACTTTGATTTTATTGATAAGATTTCCTCTGTCGTCGTAAAAAATACCATCGAGCTTGTAACGGTAATAACCAAAGGCATTGTTGGCAATTGGCGAAATAATTTCATTGCCAAAATCGATGGTGTTATTGTAGAAATTAAAATCGACATCCATAGCAGCATTAAAGCTAAAACCGTTATCGTTACCACTAACTTTTGAAGCTGTAATTTTCTCTTTTAATTTATCTGGACTTAAAAACTGTATTTTAGAAATCGTCTCAGATAAGTAAATAATCCCACTTCTGGTAGAATCCAAACCACCTCCTAAATCGCCAATTTCTTGACCTAAGAGTTTTTCTGGAGCATCTTTAATTCTAATTAATCCTCTGGAATAGAAATCGGCTTTGTACGAGTTTGTTTTTTCGAGATTGGCTTTCCGCTGTGCAATGGCTTTTCGCATTATGGCAATGGCAGGATCGATTTCAGAATCAATAAGCACTTCACTAAGTGAGACAGATTCTTCAGTTAAAGTGACATCCAGTTGATATGGGAATTCAGCAATAGTAACTTCTTTTTTTAGTGTTTTATAGCCTAAATAACTGTAAACAACCGTATAGGTTTTTGGTGTTGAAATGTTGAGTTCGTAGTAGCCATCATCATTACTCGTCGTACCTTTATAGGTGTTTTCGATTAAGATGTTTACAAAGGGAAGTGCTTCGTTGTTTTGGTCTGTAATGTTTCCAATAATTTGTGCGGAAACTAAGGTGCTAAAAGCGATTGCGAAGATACTGAGTAGTGTTTTAGTCATAGCGTTTTGATTGATGATTAACAAGCTTGTCAATAGTTTTCACAATTTCTGTGCCTAAAATGGTGAAATTGGAATATGTTCTATTTATATAGACGTCAACTAATGAGCAATGGTTGCCTCAAACTTAGACTAAAAATAAAATGTAGGAAGTTATAAAAATCTTAAAGTTTAGCGGTACACTTTTTTAATACGGTCCAAATTTCGCTTGTTGTCCCGATCCTTGATTGTTTCGCGTTTGTCGTAGAGTTTTTTACCTTTTGCTAGCGCAATAACAAGTTTTGCCAAACCTCTATCGTTGATAAACAAACGCATTGGGATGATGGCATTTCCTTTAATGTTCACTTCTTTTTCAAGCTTTTTAAGCTCTCTTTTGTTCAGCAATAATTTACGCTCGGCTTTAGGTCTATGGTTGTAATGTGTGCCATATTTGTACTCTTCGACTGTCATGTTAATTACAAAAAGTTCGCTTCGGTCGTTAAACTCACAGAAACCTTCTGCAATGGATGCTTTTCCAGATCTGATGGATTTAATCTCAGTTCCGGTAAGTACAATTCCTGCGGTATATTTATCCAAAATTTCGTATTGAAATTTGGCTTTTCTATTGAGTATGTTTACCGTTTTTTGCATAGAAGACAAAGATAGGAAAGTAAGATTGAAGTAGGAAGGTTGAAGCAAACAAAAGTTTGAAGCTAGAAGCAGGCAGTTAAAAAGGGCCAAATGACAAAAACTAAATTCCAAAGTTAACAAAGATCTAGAGTAGTGAAAATTAATGATCTTGAAGCTTTGGAAGTGTTTCTTTAAGTTGAATTTATGATATTTATGTAATCTTATGTATAGTTTTGCGACTGGCCTTTTTAAAAGAGATGTTATTATGAAGAAATTTTTATTACTTTTAACTGTTCTGTTGATTTTTGGTTGTAAGAATGAAAATTCAACTTTAAATGATAATGGCGTAGAAGCACCTACAAAAGAATTAACTGCAAATGAAATTGTAAATAAATCGATAGCGGTTTCAGGAGGTGAAAACTTTAAACGATCCAGTCTTAAGTTTGAATTTCGAGACACGTATTATCAAGCCTTACGTAAAAATCATGAGTTCCTTTTAGTAAGGTTGACCGTAAAGAACAACGATTCTGTTTTTGACATGTTGAGTAATGTAGGTTTTGAGCGTTATAATAATGAAACGTTTGTAAAGCTTGAAGATTCCATAGCTAATAAATATGAAGCGTCAGTTAATTCCGTCCACTATTTTTCAGTTTTACCTTATGGATTGAATGACGAAGCGGTTAATAAAACTGGGCTTGGAAGTGAAACAATTAAAGGCAAGGAATATCATAAAATCAAAGTGACTTTTAAAGCCGAAGGTGGAGGAGAGGATCACCAAGACATTTTCATCTATTGGATTAACAAAAGAACGTTTAAGGTAGATTATTTAGCGTATTCATATAATGAAGAAGATGGCGTCGGTATGCGTTTTAGAGAAGCTTACAACGAACGAATGGTCAATAGTTTACGCTTTGTGGATTATAACAATTATAAACCTGAGGATGCATCAATTCCACTTGAAAATTTAGGAAAAGCCTTTGAGGCCAATGCTTTGAAATTAGTGTCTCAAATAGAACTTGAAAATGTGGAAGTACAATTAATCAACAACTAATAATTGTGACGTTTTTTTGTCTTTTGAAATGGTTACTTCATATAGATTAGCATTATTATCGTCTGCGATATCTTCATATTTGTCTTCGCCTAATAATTCATTCACAAACTTTGGTGTGGTATTACTATGACCAACCACTAAAACTGTTTTTCCATTGGTTTTTTCAATGAATTCTTCAATCTTTATGTCTGATGGGTTGTAAAATTGAAGTTCAAGCTGATTTGCTTTTGCCGTTGGCGTGGCTGTTTGCTTGGTTCGGTTATAATCTGTAGAATACACAGCATCCAAATTTATGTTTTTAAAGTGTTCTGCCCAGTTTTCGGCACGTTTTAGTCTTTCTTCAGTAAGATTAGGGTTTTTATTGGTTTCATCAGAACGATCTTTTTCGGCATGTCTAATGAGGTAATAAGTGGTAACAACTTCATCTTTATTTTCAGTTTTCTCTTTGTTTTGAGCACAAGAAAGACCTAGTAAAAAGCCGAGGCTAACTATTGGGATTAATTTTTTCATTTGTCTCGTCATATGTTGTTTTTCATTTTGTGTTTATAGAATGAAATTCTTACCACAATGTATTTGAAAATTCCTAAGCCAACTCCAAAGCCACCTCAATCATACCCTTAAAGGTAGTCTCACGTTCGTTGCTCGTTGTGGCTTCTCCAGTTACTAATGAATCTGAAATAGTTAAAATGGCTAATGCATTTACCTGATGTTTAGCTGCAACAGTATAAAGCCCAGCAGCTTCCATTTCTACACACAAGACCCCAAATTTAGACCATAATTTAAAGGCTTCTTTATCGTCTTCATAAAAAATATCGGACGATAAAACGTTACCGGCTTTAATAGGAATGTTCTTGGAACGCGCCGCCTCAACAGCTTTCATAAACAAGCCAAAATCTGCTGTAGGTGCATAATTTGCACCGCCAAAACGCAACTCATTAACACCAGAGTTGGACGATGCAGCCATAGCAATTACGACATCCCTAATTTTAACATGCTCTTGGTAAGATCCTGCGCTGCCCACTCGAATAAGGTTTTTTACGCCATAGTCTTTTATCAGTTCGTTGGCATAAATGGTAATACTTGGAACTCCCATGCCTGTGCCCATGGTTGAAATCCGTCTACCCTTATAGGTGCCTGTATAACCAAGCATACCTCTTACTTTATTGAAGCATTTAGGGTTTTCAAAAAATGTTTCAGCTATCCATTTAGCTCTCAAGGGATCACCTGGAAGAAGAATGGTCTCTGCGATTTCGCCATTTTTGGCTTCAATATGTACACTCATGCTACAAAGTTAAGCAAAGTGTCTTAATTATTATGAAGCTCGTGATACTAGATTATTCATCATTGAAACTCCAGCCGAAGCGCCTATTCTATCCGAACCAACTTCTATGTACTTGAGAGCGGTTTCCACATCTCTAATACCACCAGAAGCCTTAACTTTTAGTTTATCTTTAACTGTTTTTCTCATTATTTTTACAGCAGTTAAAGTAGCTCCACTTTTTGAGAATCCGGTAGAGGTTTTTACAAAATCTGCTTTGGCATCGATACAGATTTCGCAGGCTTTGACGATTTCGTTTTTTGAAAGTTCGCTTATTTCAAGAATAACTTTTAGAGTGGTAAGACCAATAGCGCGTTTCACAGCACTAATATCTTTTAATACGGCCACATGATTTTTACTTTTAAGTCGGCCAATATTCATTACCATGTCTATTTCCGTAGCACCTTGATCGATGGCATTTTTAGCTTCAAAAATTTTGGCTTCGGTGGACATGGCGCCCAAGGGGAAACCGACGACCGAGCAGATTTTTACTTCAGATCGTCCTAATGCTTGTTTTGCGATGGGCACATAACTGCTGTTGACGCAAACCGAGTAAAAATTATATTTTACTGCTTCTTCGCAAAGTTTAAGGATTTCGGATTCAGTTGCAGACGCACTTAATAAGGTGTGGTCTATATATCTATTCAATTCCATTTTTGTATTTTGTTAGGGGTTTAGGCATAATTAACTATAGCAATTCTCTACAAGTAGAGGGATTACTCACAAGATAAATAATGTCTTAAAGTTTCGTTGGAATTAAATAGCTCGACAAAATTAATGTTTTATCCGTTAAAAGGCATGTTAAATTTTTAATTTTATCATGCATTTCATCGAATAATTGTTAATAACTTTGAAACGCTTTCATTTTTAGACCTGTAGAAAAAAAATTATTTGTAATAATTAGATATTCTTATTAACATTTAAAATTCGCTCTTCTAAATGTCTCGGCTCGAAGCGGATTATTAATGGTGTTTAATTATGTCATCATCTACACAGAGTGTGTTTCAAGATTCTGGTAAACAGGGTTATAACGAAGAGATCCACACCAAATAATGGCTTATCTTTGGGTTTTGTTATCGTTATCCATTCTCATTTCTGCTTTAAGATTTGTTTGTCAAAATACATAAGTTTGGGATTCCGTTAATAAGACGGTTTTAATCGGGCAATTTGAATACTGCTGATCACTAACTTATTTATTTCATTCCTATAATTGCTGAGTAACACCACTATTAAATGCCAGTTTATTCATCGCTTTCTGCCATTACTAACTTATTTGCCCAAACAATGGCCTCATTAAGGGTGTCAAAAATCTCAAAGGTTTTGTCGTAGAAATTTTTTTCGTATGCCGCATTCTGTCTCATTATGTCCGTTTTAGGAACTATGGCAATAGCAACAATATTTGGTATTTGTTCCACCTTGGGATAAATCAAGGGATCAACTGTGTAAGATTTTACCCGGTTGGAAATATAGACAATTTCCTGTCCGCTAAAATGTTCTTGGACAATCTGGTTTAATTCTTTATCGTGTGGTGCTTCGATTGTAACACCCTCACGTATTTGATTTATGATATAATTATCAAATATATAGACATCTGCATCTTTTAGATTGTAATGTTTTATCATTTTTATTTGGTTGATTTTGTGAGGGTTATATCTGTTTTATATAAAGATAGTAAATAGAAATGAAAAAGCAATACGCCTTTCAAGTAAATGAAAATTGTATTGCTTTTTACCAACCAATCATTATATAGACTGTTCTTAACCTAAATTGTTACGGTTGATCTAAAATTTAAAGATTTTTTACAATTCTTCTGTGACCAAATCACTTTGGTTTCTAAAGACCAATTGTCCATCAAATTCATCTAGTAGAATAATACTGTCTGTGTTTACTTTGCCAGCCAATATTTCTTTACTCAATTGATTTAAAACCTCTTTTTGAATTACCCGCTTTACAGGTCTCGCTCCATATTCTGGATTATAACCTTTCTCGGCCAAATAACTCACAGCTTCTGGTGTCGCATCAAAAGTGATACCTTGTTTTGCTATCATTTTGGTAATACCTTTCAACTGTAACCCAACAATATCAACAATATTCTCCTTGGATAATGGTGTGAACATTATAGTATCGTCAATACGGTTTAAAAACTCTGGTCTGACGCTTTGTTTTAATAAACCTAAAACATCAACTTTTGCTGCTTCCATCGCTGATGGAATATCCTTGGTCGCTTCAAAACGCTCTTGAATAATATGACTTCCCATATTTGAAGTCATAATTATAATGGTATTTTTAAAATCTGCAATTCTACCTTTGTTATCTGTTAAACGGCCCTCATCCAAAACTTGTAATAAAATATTGAACGTATCAGGATGCGCTTTTTCAATTTCATCAAGTAATACTACAGAATACGGTTTACGTCTCACAGCTTCTGTTAATTGTCCGCCTTCATCGTAACCTACATATCCTGGAGGCGCACCAACCAAACGGCTCACAGCATGTCGTTCTTGGTATTCACTCATGTCAATACGTGTCATGGCGTTTTCATCGTCGAACAAATATTCTGCCAATGCTTTTGCCAGTTCCGTTTTACCAACACCAGTTGTTCCCAAAAACAGGAAAGTCCCAATTGGTTTTTGTGGATTTTGTAGTCCAGCTCTAGATCTACGAACCGCGTCACTGACCGCTTCAATCGCTTCCTCTTGTCCTACTACACGTTTGTGTAATTCATCTTCAAGTTTCAATAGTTTTTCACGATCACTTCGAAGCATTTTGGTTACAGGAATGCCTGTCCACTTAGCGACAACTTCAGCAATATCTTCATAAGTAACTTCCTCTTTGATTAAGGAGGTGTCCTGTTGTTCTGCTAATTCCTTTTGGAAATTTTCTAACTTTTCAGTAGCATCTTTAATCTTGCCATAACGGATTTCAGCTACCTTTCCATAATTGCCATCACGTTCGGCACGTTCCGCTTCAATTTTATAATTTTCAATTTCTTGTTTAATATTCTGAACGTTCTCTACGACTTCCTTTTCAGATTTCCATTTCGCATTCAGCTCATTGCGTTCTTCTTTAAGATTTGCCAGTTCTGCTTTTAAGCTTTTTAATTTAGATTCATCTTTTTCGCGCTTAATCGCTTCATGTTCAATTTCAAGTTGCATAATCTTACGGTCGAGGACATCTAATTCTTCCGGTTTGGAGTTGATTTCCATTCGTAATTTTGAAGCCGCTTCATCCATTAAATCAATGGCTTTATCTGGTAAAAAACGGTTTGTTATGTAACGTTCCGATAATTCAACGGCACCAATAATAGCTTCATCCTTAATTCTCACCTTATGATGTGTCTCATATTTCTCCTTAATACCTCGAAGTATGGAAATTGCACTTTCAGTATCAGGCTCATTTACAGTGACTTTCTGAAAACGACGTTCCAAAGCCTTGTCTTGCTCAAAATATTTTTGATATTCATCTAAGGTCGTTGCACCTATCGCTCTCAATTCGCCACGTGCTAAAGCTGGTTTCAGAATGTTTGCAGCATCCATGGCGCCTTGTCCACCACCAGCACCAACCAAAGTATGAATCTCATCGATAAACAAAACGATATCTCCATTACTTTCGGTCACTTCTTTGATCACGGCTTTTAGACGTTCTTCAAACTCACCTTTATATTTGGCGCCAGCAATTAACGCGCCCATATCTAAAGCGAAAATCTGTTTGTCTTTTAGATTTTCTGGAATATCGCCGTCGATGATTCTATGTGCTAAGCCTTCCGCAATTGCCGTTTTACCCGTTCCAGGTTCTCCAACTAAAATCGGATTGTTTTTGGTTCTACGTGATAAAATCTGAAGTATTCTTCGTATTTCTTCATCACGTCCAATAACGGGATCTAATTTTCCATCCCTTGCTAATTGGTTTAGATTTTTAGCGTACTTACTAAGTGAATTATAAGTTTCTTCCTGACTTTGTGATGTTACTCTATCGCCTTTTCTTAATTCGTCAATAGCAGCATTTAAGCCTTTTTCAGTGACCCCTTGATCTTTTAGGATTTGGCCGATTTTACTTTTTGATTTGAAAATAGCCAACACTAAATGTTCGATAGAAACATAATCATCATTCATCTTTTTAGCGATGATGGAGGCTTCGTTCAACATTTTACTGGCTTCACGGGAAAGCATAATATCGCCACCTGAAACTTTAGGAAAACTCTCGAGCTCTTTGTCCAATACCTGTTCAAGTAGAGGTACATTAACATTCAACTTTTTAAGAAGGAATGGAAGTACATTTTCATCAACATTAAAAAGCGCTTTAAAAATATGTTCATTTTCAATTTGCTGATGACCAAAACCTTGCGCAAACTGCTGTGCCTGCTGTATCGCTTCTTGCGATTTAATGGTATAATTATTAAAATTCATCTTTTATATTGTTTTTCTGTCACATTGAGAGAAGGCGAAAGGTTTATTAGTCGCTTGCAAACTCAACCCGACAATGTTTTTTTATTGTTATTGTGTTTGACTATCTTTAGACAATAATCTTACCATTTAAAAAAAGTAAGAAATAAACGACAAAATGACCGTTTTAGCATATTTTTAAATGACGTTTTGTCTGTGTGTAAGGTCGTTATGATGTTTCAACTATAGTTATACGAATGGTTTACCATGGCCAAGGGAACTTTAAAAATTAATATTTAAGATGTTTAATAAATTATTCGGTTCATCTGAACCAAAGAAACCAAAAGAAGAAAAAATATTGCCTTGGCAACCTTTAAAAGAGGTGTCACAATTAGATAACATTTCAGAAAAATCCAAGTCAAAAACCCAGTTGATATTTAAACACTCTACGCGTTGTGGAATTAGCAGTATGGTTATGAAGCAATTTGTATCTGCTTACGACTTGGATAGTAATGCTGATTTGTATTATTTAGATTTGTTGAGTTACAGAGACGTCTCAAATGAGGTAGGTTATAAGTTTCAAGTGATGCAT
Source organism: Winogradskyella forsetii (assembly GCF_013394595.1). Classification (GTDB taxonomy): domain Bacteria; phylum Bacteroidota; class Bacteroidia; order Flavobacteriales; family Flavobacteriaceae; genus Winogradskyella; species Winogradskyella forsetii. The sequence goes on along the minus strand of NZ_CP053348.1, from coordinate 2,323,942 downwards.
CAGTCGCCTCAACTTTTAGTGATTAGAAATGGCGTAGTGGTTGCACATGCTAGTCATGGCGAGATTAATGAGATCGATTTGAGGAAGTATTCATAAATTCATTTTAAGCAACAAGTATTTACGGATTAATATTTAATATAATTATCTTCTTGTTGAATGTTCCTGAAGTGGTTTCTGCCTTTAGGATATAAGCGCCTTCCGAAATATTCTCAACAGGAATCTTAATATCATGTGACATTGGCAAATTAGTCTTATTCCATGATGCTATAGTTTGACCTGTTACATTGATTAAGTACAATCGCTTAAGATCTACAGAAAGCGATGTATTTACATAAATTTCATTGGTTTGATGTAAATATTTTACCGTGACACTATCAATATCATCTTTTATGGTAGATAGTGTTGTATCTTCTTGAAAGGCTAAGTAGAATCGATCAGTGTAAATTCCGGCTTCTAAATTAATCTGGAAATTAACTTCATTGAATCTGGTATAGGTTCCTAAAACACTATCGAATATGAATACATCAATGGTTTCATCAAAATTTTCTAAATCGTCAAGCGCTATTTCAATATGTCCTGGTTCGCTGATAATCATTTCTAGAGGATATGTCTTGGTTTCATCAAATTCTCCAACTCCTTGAATGACATAGTTTTCATTATTGATTTTAAAGGATAAATCACTTGGTAAATTTTCGGTATTAAGAGCATCATAACCATAATCGATATCATCCGTTGCGGTTTGATTGTTCATAAAACCAATTAGTAAGTATCTAGTAGCTCCTTCTGGAGTTAGAAAATTTATCCTAATATACTGATTATCATTTTCATAATTATCAGAATTAACTGTTTGATTTAAGTTGTTTAAATTTCTGAAAAAAAGTGAATTAGTTCCGTTTTCTATAGCAAATTCTCTTTGGTTGTTATTGAAGTTTATAAATCCACCAGTTGCGTTTCCTGTAACAAAAAAGCCTTGAGCAATAGGGATAAAACGACCAGGCACTTTAATTGCCGTTCCGGTGCCATTTATTTCTGGTGGAGATACAGCTGGGATTCCACCAAGTTTATTCCGTACGGCGTAACCACCTTCATATTGGGATAAAATGTGAGTACTATTTGATGATGCATGTTCCCATATGGAGATTGACCCATCCTTCAATACGGCATTATTATCGTCTATAAAAGTATTGACATCTATCGCAGAAGGGTATGGATTTCCTACTAATGCCTGATATTGACCAGAAATAGGAGAATAAATAGTACCATTATTTGGTTGTCCTCTATAGACATAATTTTGAGTGCTGTTTGAGTTACCACTACCTTTCATGGTATATCCAAGTCCGACAGGTATAGTTGTGTTCTCATCAATGTCATTCCATGATGCGTAATTGTTCTCTAAGTAATTCTCATAAAGATACAACCATCTTCTGCTAATGGTAATTGGATTGGTAGCAGGATTTGCATTGTATGAGTTTGTCCATTGCAAGGTTTGCGGGTTAGAAGTATTCGAACCATCTAAAAAAGTATTAGCAATTGTGTAAGAGATTCCACCGTTACTAACCGGAGAACTCCAGTAATTGTAGTTGAACAAGTTCGATGTGCCTTGTTGGTCTCGTTCTAGTTGACCAGTTCCTGTATAATCAACCACACTTTCGTTTGATTGTAGTAATTGTGATTCTCCAACCAAATCCAAAGTACCATCAATTTTTAGGTATTTATCGACTTTTATGAGTTGATCATTCGTTACACTTAATCTATTATTATCTACTATTAGTCCTGAAACGATTGTTTTTCCAGAGTTAGGGCTAATGGTAGGTCTATTTATTACCATATCAGTAGTTGTTCTAACAATATTCCATGTTTGTAAATTATTGGGAATAATATTGTTTACTGAAGAATTTGGTATTTGTTGCACATATTCAGTAGACCATGCTGTTCCATCATCCCAAGAATTTCCTTGAGAAATATAGGGAATTGGAGCTGTCTCATTCTGAATAGTAGTCATAGCATTGATATTGCCTGAAACAGGAGAAACCGTTGATATATCATTTATAATTCCTGAAACCACACTTGAATGTGGTCCAGTCGCCATTTGGTAATAGCCTATTAAATTATTCCAAAGTAAATCACCTGTTATATTTATAGGTATAACTTGACCCATCACATAGGCATTGTTTTGTTTAATTTCTTGATTCATCATTTCTCGAATCTGATCTTGGGATAAGGCTATGTTCCACATGCGAACTTCATCGATACCTCCGCTAAAATGATTAATTGGCAAATTACCTGTTCTATCCATGGCACCAATTAACGCATTGTTTGTATTAGAATTTGGTAGTGAACCATTTGCTGAAGTTAATTTGAATCCGTCAACATAGAGTAGATAAGTAGAGCCATTGAAAGTCACAGCAATATGATACCATTTATTAGTATTCATAGTTTCAGTTGCGATAATTGTGCTATTATTATAGCGGAAGTTTAAAAGATTTCCAATAAGACTTAGGTCATAACCAGAAGCTGTAGATGTGCCATCTCTTTTTGAAAATATTGTTTTAGTACCAGAAAAATTATCAGGTTTTATCCATGCTTCGATACTGAATGAACTATTTAGATTATAATTATTACCAAAACTGATATACTCATCCACACCCTGAAAGGCTAAGCTGTTGCCGCAATCAGGAATGGTTACAATAATGGTGTCAGAAGGATCTCCACAAGGTGAAGTGCTAGTAGACGTCCAAGTTAAGGTATAGGTAGTACCGCTTTCTCCAGTAAAATCGGAATTATATGCAGTTTCGTCACTAAAATAGCCAGTATCGGGTGACGCTGTCCACAAGCCTGTAACACTATTAGCTGCCAAGGAGACTGTTGTAACATCACAACTTATAGTAGTTTGATCTGAACCAGCAATTGCGCTATTGTCTTCTACAATAACAGTCGTTTCGCATGTGCTTGTATTTCCTTCTCCGTCATCGGCAGTAAGAGTTACAGTATTACTGCCTATATCTAAACAAGTAAAGGTGGTTTGAGATAAAGATAGCCCTAATGTGCCTCCACAATTCAATGTGGACCCATTATCAATATCACTTTCTAATAATGTAGCATTGCCACTATTATCTAAGTATATAGTAATGGGTGTCGAAATGCAAACAGCAGTAGGTGGAGTCTTGCCTCCATCAATAATATTCCAATTATCAGAAGCTATCATATTAGCCCGTGCAGCTACTGCGGCAGGAGAACAATATTGACTATTCCCACCATGAAAATTTACTCCAGGTCTTAAGGGCAAACTATTCCAGCCTATCAATAAGTTTTCGTAATTAATTGTCGAAAGAGTTACATCTCTAAACATATCAATCATTTGGTAAACATTAGATACATCCCAGTCACTTATATCTTGATCAAAAGAAGTAGCTCCAAAGAACATCTGAATCATTTGGTAAACATTAGATACATCCCAGTTACTTAAATCTTGATCAAAAGACGTAGCTCCAAAGAACATCTGAATCATATATTCCACTTTAGAAACATCCCAAGCTCCGATATCTTGATTGAAAGATGAAGCGCCATAAAACATGCCAGACATATTCCTTACACTAGAGACATCCCAAGAACTTAAATTCTGATTGAAAGATGTAGCTCCGTAAAACATATTTTGCATGTTGAAAGCATTTGAAACATCCCAATGATTAATAGAACCATCGAAACTACTAGCATTTCTAAACATGCCCCTTAAATTTATGAATGAGACATTGCTAAAATCTGGAGCATCGGTGATTGTAGTGTTTAACTCTAAATTGCTACATCCAAAAAAGGCTCTATACATGGAATCCCAAGCTATAGTGCCCCATTGATTAATTTCAATTATTTTTCTTCGATCTCCAGCATTGTTAAAATAAATTCTTGGAAAACTCCCTTTGATCCTAATTGTGTAAATGCCGGCAGTTCCAAAATCATGGGTAACTGTTCCATTAACCCCAAATTGATCAAAATTACCATCGTTGTCCCAGTCTATATCATAATTATAGCCTCCACCAGCGGTAGGTATCCTTATAGACGTTGAATTAGTTACGCCAGGATTATCTGTTTTCCAAGTCGTGATAAACTCGTTTTGAGCTGTTAAGTCTATTGAATAGATTAAAGCAATCAACCAGATGATAATCAAGGAAAAACTTTGTTTCATGATATAAGTGGGTTATTGTTAGGGAACAATAATTCTTTGGTACTCAAATTACTAGCAATAAATTCATTGGTTTAAAAAAATAGGTATTGAATTTACTATTGAGGGAGGTCAAATATAGAAATATAAAAATTATTCACAAAATAAAAAAACGATGAAACGCATTAAATCTTCGATAAAATGTATTTCTGTTCATTTTTATTCTGAACTGATAATTTTCATTATTTAGATTTAGGCAGCAATGATAGGCTTTTTTTTGCTATTATTAATCATTGACACTAAGAAGTTTGTGAATTAACTTCTTTTAAAAAAAAGACTTTAACCTGTTTTTATTTAAAATTATATCATTTTTATTACAATATAGCCTTAAATTTCACAAACAAATTAATGAGTAGTACTTAAATAATGATTTAGAATTGTCCATAAAAATAAATGATAAGAATAAGTGAATTTGCTAACCTATTACTATTCCATCAAACTAAAATCCTCATATTTAATTATGGTTTAATATGAGAATTTTAGTTTGGATGGTCTATGGCTTTATTCTTTAAGAACCTTTACAATCTTTTCTCCATTATCACTTTTTATCTTCACGAAGTAAACACCATCAGAAAACTTACTCAAATCAATTTCGGTAGCAAAAGCATCGACTGATTTCGATAAAATTTGTTTTCCAAGAATTGAACTGATTTCAACAGTAGAAATTTCAGAATTATTACTAATAAGGAGTATATCTTTTACAGGGTTCGGATAAACAGTTAAGTTGCTAAAATCAGATTCAGCTATACTTAAAGTTTCAACAAATGTAGTATTCCAAGTATTGGTTACTATTGCAGGATTAAAATCAAAATAAATTTCTGAAGTGTTTGGTATCACATCGCCTATAGCGAAATCTGGAAACGGTTTTATCTTAAAAATGATAAAGCCATGACCAACCTGTGAGTCATTACCCTCTGAAGGCGGAAGATTAACGCCAAAGAAATTCCATTTTAACTGTTTTCCAACACGCTCTAAACTGTATACATGGCTGGCATCTACCATTTTGAGTGTAGATTCATCTAATTGTTCATCTAAGAGATCTTCAACTCTTATGTTAATGGCATTGGCAGTTCCTGTGTTTTCAAAACGAATGGTGTAGGTTAAATAATCGTCTGTTGAGAATGATGAGAAAAGGATGTCCTCACCATGCTTTTCCGTTATATCGTTTGGATCGTATGAACCTACAATGGTTTGTGTTAAACTCGATGTGTTATTCGATGGCGAAATTTCATCAGTCAGTAATTCAATATCCACAGAATTTGTAACCAATTGGCCAAGGCTAACAGTAGGTAATGTTGGAACCTGCATTTTTACCCAAAGGCGTTTGGTTTGGTAAGGTTGCAAATTACTAAAGGTGTAAGAAAAGCCATTAGGCGTAGTGCTTACTGAGATTGGGTTATAATTGTTCCAATAATTATTCACCTCATGAACACTCAGTAAACTAAGTGCACCATCCATCGTAAAATCTATGGTGCCAGATGATACTGTTTCATTTGAATTGTTGGTATAGCTAATATAATTCCAATACTGAAAACCAGGAATAGGTGGTCTCCAAGACGATGAAACATCAATTGATAAATCATTATAAGGCGTCACGGTAATAGGAAAATCATAAGTAGTTATTCCAGAGCCAACAGGAACTGTGATGTTAGAGTAACTTGTTGCAGTAGTATTATTAGCGGCATAATCAGCATCCACTGTATATGAAAGCTCATAGGTTGTCGATGGATTGGATTCATATAAATAATGTGGAGATACATACAGATTGTTAATCACATTTTCACTATTCACTTCATAATTAAAATGGCCTAAAGGAAAATTGACTTCCCCTGTTTCTTGAGTCCCATTACCATTGGTGTCAACAAAGGCGTTAAATTGAATTCCATCTGATTGTTGTAAACTAAAACTTTGAATTTGATCATACAAGTACTCCTGATGTTCAATGCCATAATAAGTTCCATAAAAATAAGCACCTTCAAGATCACCGGCGTAGAACCCAAAATTAATATCATCTTGTGTAATAATATATAAGGCCGTAAAGGTTGTAGCGTCAGTTAGTCCTGCGCCTAAACTTGCTAATGGACCACCAATAATATCTAAGTCTTGATAATCAACTATGGCATCAATAGCTGTAATGGGCGCATTTCCGTTGTTGGTTACAGTAAATTCGTACTCTACTGTATCTCCAGCACTCACAAAACTATCACCATTATGATCTACATATGTCGCTGTATAACTCACATCTAAAGGTGATAGAACTCTGATGGCTATAGCAGCAGTATCACAATTACTAGGGTTTACGGTTTCACAAATTTGATATTCCAAAGAATAATAACCCATTGGTACGCTTGTTGGAACCGTTAAAAGTCCAGTGGAATTTAGTGTAATTCCAACGGAATTAGAACTTAGAAGCGTAAGATTTAAATCTGCAACCTCAACAGGTAAGCCTTCAAAAGTATCATTATCTAAAACTTGGAATGTTGTTCCAACTTCCAAAATTGTAGTTACAACGTCTGGTTGTGCATTGAGATGGTAATTATTTAAAATAATCCCTTCAACTGAGTCATTAGTGTTATAAGTATTACCAGAAGTTACAACAGCGTCAATAAACATATTTTCATCAGCTTCATCGAGTTGGTCTAAAGTGGTAGGGTAACTATATACCTCATAATAATTAGAATATTGACCTGCAGGAATTGTAATGTTTATGGTCGACGTCGTATAATCAGTATTATCTGCAGTTCCGTTAGTAGTGGTAATTACAAAATCTGTATCAACGGAACTTGGATGTGTTAATCTTGGTGTAAATTTAAGGTCGTAACCTTCTTCAACAATTAATCCTGATGAACCTTGCTCATTAGGATCATTATAATCATAATAGGGTTGAATACTAAAATCTGGCATACCATCATTATCTATTATATTAAAGCTTCCAGATTCTGAACTATTTGTGGTATTACCAGAAGTAACTGTTGCGGTGAAATTTATAGATTCTTCAGGTTCGTCCAAAGTATCATCTGTAGTATATACCCTAAAATTCACACCAGTATTGCCAGCTACAATAGTTTTGGTTTGTGTAAGACTTGTATAATCTGAGTTGTCAGCAGTGCCATTAGAAGTGCTTAATTGTACAATAACATTAGCGTTAAATGCTCTATCTAAATTGGCATAGATGTATGCTGCACTACCTTCATTAGTATTGTAAGAATTCAAACTTATGGTTGGCGTAGTATCATTATCTCTAATAGTGACCGTAATGACTAGGCTGTTGTTTGTAGTATTTCCTGAAGTTATAGTAGCTGTTATGGTATAGGTTTCATCAGATTCTACAAGGGCATCTTGTTGCGTGCTGATTAAAAAAGAAGCATTAAGTTGACCAGCAGAAATCGTTTCCGACGAATTAGTTGGGTTGTAATCTGAAGCATCTGCTGTACCATCTGTAGTATTAAAATCTATTGTTACATCAGAACTAAAATAATTGCTTAAAGAAACATAAAAATTGTAACCTTCGCCTTCAACTAAACTTGGAGACGTGTATGTAGAAACAGTTGGTGTATTATCATTATCATATAACAATATATTCCTAAAGACGTCCGTATTTGCCGTATTACCGGAAGTAATATTTGCTTGTATAGTAAAAGTTTCATTTAATTCTATTGTAGAATCATTATTAGTTGGAATAGAGAGTGCATTACTACTCAACTGACCTGCAGGAATTGTAATAGTTGTATTTAAAGGTGTATAATCACCTGCATCGGCTGTAATTGCAATAGTTGCAACATCAATTATAACATCAGTCGTTGATGCGCTATACATACTAACCGTAAACATATAAGTGTTGCCCTCTATCACAGAATAACCACTGCCACCATTTGTAATATAAACCGTTGGTCCTTGAGAAAAACAAAATATGGAATAAAAAACGAGAAGTAGGAGAAGTGTAAATTTTTTCATGATTGGTAAGTTTTATTTTTATGAGATAGTTTCTTATGAATGGTTGTGATGATATTAAAACTTTTATCGAATTTTAATTATAGTAAATTCTATAATTAAAACAACTAAAAACAAAAAACTCCTACCTAAGTAAGAGTTTTTTATTCTATATGTTTTACTAATCTAACTTCTTCTAATAGGATAAGAACCAATAATATCTTTCAATTTTAGTTTTAAATCTTCTCCTGTATCGTATACCATTTGTTCGTCACTAGGAAAACGAAGCTGTCTTTGATTTAATAGATGAATATCATCCCTGTTTAAAGCTCTCTTGTCACCTCTAAAATGTCCAAACACATTTTCAAAAACAAAGCCGCTATCAATGGAAAAGGCATCAATCACTTGGTTTTGTTTTAAATCCGTATACACAACATCTGCAACAACTTGGGCAGATTTGGTCTGCAATACTTCAACAAACCGAGCTCTGACTTTTATGATTTTATCAATCTTTATATCATTACCCAAACTGTCTTTTTTTACATTACCATTTCTATCCAGTTGGTACTCCCAACCATCGACTATTTGCTTTTCTCTCAGTATCTGACGTTCGTTAAAACGCTCTGGTGATATGTTAATTTGCTTCAATTGCAATTGCATGGCAAAATCGTAATCAATAGTTTCGTTAGGATTGGCATGATAGGTTGTCCAGAATTGATTCAAACCATAGGTATTGAAATCTACCAATTCGGCTTCCAACTGTTGCGGTATTATTTGACGTGTTTGGTTTTGAATGGACACATGTATGTAATCCATTCCTTTCTCATGGGCTTCAGTTATTAAGCTTCTGGTTTCTTCAAAGTTTGGGTTTTTTTGTTCAATATAACTGAAAATACCATGGGCTTTTCTGGCATTAAATTTATCTCCGGAATCTAACAAAGTAATTCCTTGACCTATTAAATACTCAGATGTTTTATATCTATAATCTACGATTTCAGAACTGTAATCGTTAAATTCAAGACGTAATGTTTTCCCATTTATCTGTAAAGGCAACACACGTTTAATAGCCTTTTGTCTTTCGTCCAAATCCACATAAATATTATAAATTGTTTTATATTGCTCAGGATTACCATCTTTTTTAAAATGAGCAATGGTCTGTAAATCCTCTTCCAAAACTTTATAATACGCGTCCTCAAGCATCACAATATAATCTTGCTTGCGATTTTTGTCTTTATTATTTTCAAGTTTTCTTAAGGCTTCAGAAATGGCTTCGTCGTAATTTCCGTTGCTAATAGCACTTTCTATTTGTTTTTTGGCACTACAAGATACAAGTACCGAAACAAGGACTGATAAGAGTAGAAATTTTTTCATAATCTTGAGTTTTATTGGTTATGGAAATATAAATTCAATTATGATGCCAAAATGAAAAATGAACGTCACTTCGAGTGATGGTGAGGCACAAACAAAGTGTATCGAGAAGTTTCAATACTTCAATGGTTCTCGATACAAATTTGCAAAAACACAATTTCAATCGAACTGGCGATTAGGATATATTTTCGTTTCTTTGCAACTCAATAAAAAGGCTTATGTTTCATACGGAAAACGGTTGTTTTCATCCAATAGAATGTCTGTCGGAAAAACTTCCGAAACAATTTACATTTCCGTTTTATTATACGCCACATCCACTTTGTATAAAAGTTGCGGATGAGATAAAAAACTATTTGTCAATTCAGACTGATTTTGAACATAATTTCGGTTTGGATCATTCTAAAAAGGGCTTGAAAATCGGAAAAATGTTTGGTGTGATGCTAGTAGAGCATCCAAAAGGACAACTAGGATATATTACGGCATTTTCAGGGAAATTGGCGGAAAGCAACCATTTAAAAGGATTTGTGCCTCCAATTTACGACACCCTGAATAAAGCTGGTTTTTACAAACAAAATGAAGCACATTTAAACCGTTTGACATCTGAAATTGAAACGTTAGAAAAAAATACTGGGTTAGAAAAAGCTATAAATTACTTGAATGAATTGAGGTTTGAAAGTGCCCAAAAGCTTGAAGAATTTAAAAGGATTGCAAAAGCCGAAAAACAAAAGCGTAAGCAACAAAGAGTAGAGGCAGAGCAGAATTTATCATTTTCAGAAAAAGAAGTGCTTTTTGAAACTTTAAAACAGCAAAGTATTCAAAGCAATATTGATTTAAAATATTTGAAGCTTCATACTGAAGCTGAGATTGAAGACGCAAAAAAGAATTTAAATGATATATTAAAACCCATTGAAACCTTAAAACAAGAAAGAAAAATCCTTTCGGCAAGTTTACAAAAGCAAATCCACGAGCATTATGAATTTTTAAATGCCAAAGGTGAAACCAAAAACCTGATAGACATTTTTACAACAACGGATTTAGGAAAACCACCAGCTGCTGCTGGAGAATGTGCTGCACCAAAATTATTTCAGTACGCTTACAAGAATAACTTAAAACCAATTGCCATGGCCGAATTTTATTGGGGAATTTCACCAACAGCAGAAGTTAGAAAACATGGACAATTTTATCCGTCGTGCCGAGGACGATGCGAACCTATTTTGGGACACATGATGCAAGGTTTGGATGTAGAACCAAATCCAATAGAATTAGCCGGCGTTTTTAATGATGAATTAGAAATTATCTACGAAGATGATTTTCTATTAGTAATAAATAAGCCGCATGAATTTTTATCTGTTCCAGGAAAAACCATAAAGGATTCGGTTTTAACCCGAATGCAAAACTATTTACCAAATGCCACAGGGCCGTTATTATTGCATCGTTTGGATATGTCAACTTCAGGCTTATTGTTGGTAGCTAAAAACGAACGAACCCATAAAAACCTTCAAAAGCAATTTATCAATAGAAGCGTAAAAAAACGTTATGTCGCTTTATTGGATGGGAGTTTAGAATCGAAAGAAGGAATGATTGATTTGCCACTTCGGGTAGATTTAAACAACAGACCATGGCAATTAGTTTGCTATGAACACGGCAAAAAGGCCACCACAACCTATGAGGTTGTTGAGGTAAAGCATAAAAAAACCAGAATTCATTTTTATCCGATTACAGGAAGAACACATCAGTTACGCGTTCATGCGGCACATCAAAAAGGCTTAAATATGCCAATAGTTGGTGATGATTTGTATGGAACTGCTTCCAATCGTTTGCATCTTCATGCGGAAACTTTGGGTTTTGAGCATCCTGTTACAAAAGCGTGGGTTAGTTTTAGTTGTAAAGCTGATTTTTGAGTTGGCACTTTTTCAGTAGGCAATATTCAGTAATTTCGTCGTTCATTTCAAACAAGGTATAGATTCGCCAAAAGTCTAGTATTATCAGTAAACTATGCCTTTGTGCCTTCATCCTTCACTGCGGAGCTTTGTGAAATAATTCTCACTCACAATCGATATTTTCAGATAAAAACAAAAAAAAGATCAAAGTAATTCAACTCTAATCTTCTTTCATATTTTTTGACTCACAGATCACTGATCACTGATCACTGATCACTGAAAATTGAACACTGAAACAACCTACTTTTTCTTCTTCTTAGGATTAAATACAGGCAATAATTGCGTTTTAACTTGTCCAAAACCAATTCGTATATCGTCATTTGCGCAATAACCTCTCATAATAACCGTATCATTATCATTGATAAATTTACGCTCCGTACCATCTTTCAACTTTACAGGTTTTGTACCTTTCCAGCTCAATTCTAACATGGATCCATAAGAATCTGGCGTTGGTCCAGAAATGGTACCACTTCCCATCATATCACCAGAATTTACAGGGCAACCATTAACCGTATGATGCGCTAATTGCTGTGCCATATTCCAGTACATATATTTGAAGTTAGATTTACAGACTATAGTTTCTTTAGCTCCTTTTGGTTGAATACCAACTTCCAAATTGATGTCAAAACTCTTTTTACCTTTCGTTTGAAGATACTCTAGAGGCTTTGGGTTTTGTTTTGGACTTTCAGTTCTAAAAGGTTCTAAAGCATCCAATGTTACAATCCAAGGCGACATTGACGATGCGAAACTTTTTCCTAAGAATGGCCCAAGTGGTACATACTCCCATTTTTGGATATCTCTTGCAGACCAATCATTGAACAATACCAACCCAAAGATATATTCTTCAGCTTCTTCAATCGGAATAGGTTCACCTAAATCGTTGGCGTCCGTTGTTATAAATGCCATTTCCAATTCAAAATCGACTAATTTGGAAGGTCCAAAAATAGGTTTATCAGCATCTGCTGGTAACGTTTGCCCTTGCGGACGATGAATCGGAATTCCCGAAGGAATAATAGAAGAACTTCTACCATGATAACCCACTGGCATATGTACCCAATTTGGCATTAGCGCATTTTCTGGATCTCTAAACATCGTTCCAACATTGGTGGCGTGTTCTTTGCTGGCGTAGAAATCGGTATAATCACCAACTTGAATTGGTAACTGCATTTCAATTTCGTCCAAACGAAACAATATGGTTTCTTTATGCGGATTATTATTTTTTAAAGTGTCATTTTCCGCATCAAAAATCTCAGCAATTCTATTTCTAACTAAACGCCATGTTTTTCTACCATCTGCAATAAAATCATTTAAGGTATCTTGTAAAAAGATGTCATCTGTTAATGGAATCCCCTCAAAATAGCCTAGTTGGTGTAAAGCACCAAGATCGATGGCTGTATCTCCAATACGCGTTCCGATGGTGATAATGTCATCTCTGGTTAAGAAAACACCAAAAGGAATATTCTGAATTGGAAAATCTGAATTTTTACCGACATGTAACCATGAGGTACGGTCTGGATTGTTGGCTGATAATGGCATAGTGTTATTGTTGATTAAATGTTCATTAATTCTATTCAAACCTACATAATTTTTGATATTAAAACTAATGTATTCACTATTTTTGTACCGATTTAACAAACACCATATATATGCAACGCGACGAACAAATATTTGAACTCATTAAAGCTGAAAAAGAACGCCAAACCGATGGCATAGAATTAATAGCCTCAGAGAATTTTGTCAGCGACCAAGTAATGGAAGCTGCAGGTTCTGTGTTAACCAACAAGTATGCCGAAGGTTATCCGGGAAAACGCTATTATGGTGGTTGTGAAGTGGTAGATGAAGTAGAGAATATTGCCATCGAAAGGGCTAAAGCTTTATTTGGTGCTGCTTATGCAAACGTACAACCTCATTCTGGAAGTCAGGCAAATACGGCTGTTTTTCATGCGTGCTTAAATCCAGGTGATACAATTTTAGGATTTGATTTGTCCCATGGTGGACACTTAACCCATGGTTCTCCTGTTAATTTTTCAGGTAAATTATATCGTCCTACGTTTTATGGTGTAAAGAAAGATACAGGTCTAATTGATTACGATATGTTGGCTGACCAAGCTAAAAAAGAACAGCCAAAATTAATTATTGCTGGTGCTTCTGCGTATTCTCGTGATATTGATTTTGCGAAGTTTAGGGAAGTTGCGGATAGTGTTGGTGCCGTTTTATTGGCTGATATTTCCCATCCTGCTGGGTTAATTGCTAAAGGCATTTTGAATGATCCAATGCCACATTGCCATATTGTGACAACTACAACACATAAAACATTACGTGGCCCAAGAGGTGGAATGATAATGATGGGTGAAAATATTGATAACCCATTTGGGATTACCTTAAAGAATGGCAAGCTTCGTAAAATGTCTGGATTATTGGATTCTGGTGTTTTCCCAGGGAATCAAGGCGGTCCATTAGAACATATTATTGCGGCTAAAGCGATTGCTTTTGGAGAAGCATTGACCGATGAATTTATGCATTATATGTTGCGAGTGAAACATAATGCAGAAGCCATGGCTAAAGCATTTGTGGCTAAAGATTACAATCTAATTTCTGGCGGAACAGATAACCACATGATGCTGATTGACCTAAGAAATAAAAACATCACTGGAAAAGATGCCGAAAACGCCTTAGTAAAAGCAGATATTACTGTGAATAAAAATATGGTTCCTTTTGATACTGAATCTCCATTTGTAACTTCAGGTATTAGAGTTGGAACTCCTGCCATAACCACAAGAGGCTTAAAAGAAAATGATATGAGCTATGTTGTAGATTTAATTGACGAAGTTCTTAATAATCATGAAAATGAAACTGTTTTGGCAGGTGTTGCCGAGAAAGTTAATGAGTTAATGGGAGGACGTCCTTTGTTTAATGCTTAAAACATAATTGACCTAGCAGTTTTTTTAAACCTTGCAGGTCTGGTATATAATTATAAAAGCCTTTCAATTTAGTTTGAAAGGCTTTTATTAGTTTCTAGATAAGGAATCTAACAGTTTTAGATTTCTTTCTAATCTCAGCTTCGAAATTTTTAAGCGCTTTGGTTGGTTTTCTATAAAACTTTTAGGATAAAGTCTGATTGAAGGATTACATGATTTTAAGGTCTGGGTGTTATTTTTATTAGAAGTGAAAAATATCCATTCTTTATTTGAAATCAATTTTGGTGTACTGCATCCTCCTTCGACTGTGATGATTGTGGAAGTTGGATTTCCTTTGTAAACCTTGGTAATTTTAAGTTTTGCTTTTTGATTGTATTTATTTGAATTTAAGTATGAAACACTTAATACTTCAGCTCTGAAAATGGTGTCAAAATTATAATAATCTGTATTTACATTATATACGCAAGTGCAGTTGAGTGGATTATTGAGAAGAAGAATAAATAGTGAAAAATTAATAAATTTCATTTTTTAAAGTTTATTGAGTTTTTTGTACATGATAAAAATAGTGAGTGTGATATATTGTTAATTTCCCAAATTGAAAGAAAATCGTGCTAATAAATTCGTTTCAAAAGCATTTTTAGGGTATTTATGATAGAGCATTTCGTTTTACCTCTATGAATTTTTGCCACGAATACACGAATTCGCTCGTTCTTG
Source organism: Winogradskyella forsetii (assembly GCF_013394595.1). Lineage (GTDB taxonomy): Bacteria > Bacteroidota > Bacteroidia > Flavobacteriales > Flavobacteriaceae > Winogradskyella > Winogradskyella forsetii. The sequence goes on along the minus strand of NZ_CP053348.1, from coordinate 2,308,856 downwards.
GAAATTAAAACTAAATAATTGACTATTCATTTCACAAATGAAACAGACCTAAAGTCTGTTGAAAATTTTATAGACTTTAAGTCTATAACAATTTATAATTCGTGGATTCGTGGCAAAAAAAACATTCGCTTCAAATTTTATAATGTACTTATTTAAGTTTTGATAAAACATTTTAATAATCCTACTGAGAAATTTTATAGTTGATTTTACAATTGACATCGGAAACGCTAGCGTAAAACTCGAAATGAACCAACCAGAAATGTTAATGGATATTATTAATCTTCAAAAGAAGTGAAATTATAAGCACCAGCATCTATTGAACCAGAACTGGATCTTGAAATTCCTAGAATATCATCTTCAACTCCAAATGTAGAATCATTAATGCCTTTTGCACCAGAATCAGCACCAATACGTATCAAATTTTCAAAAGGGTCCTCAAAATCAGGATTTTGATTAAACACGTTTTCTTCATAGAAAGTAGTATCATTAAAATCATAATTGCCTGTACCTGCAAGATTATCATCATCAAATCTTAGAAGGCAATTGTTAAATTTATAATTGAAAACATTGCCTTCATTTTCTAGTATGAATTCAGGATTGTCATTACCATAAATAATACAGTTATTGAAATTGGCTTCGGTTAAACCATTGGGATTAACTACGGCCAGTCCATTTTCATCAATGACGAAATCATTTAAGAGTAGGGCAGGGAATTGCCTAAAACTAGTGTTCCAATAATTAGCAATAGTACAATGCGTAAAGTTGTATTTCCCACCAAAAGTACCAGCAAAAGAGGATTGTCCACAATTGTTAATCACCAAATTTTCGGCCGTTATCGATGTTGCCGTTCCACGAATTCCGAAACTACTTATATTATAAATCTGTGAATTGCTAATGGTTAATTTATCATTTATGGCAATTTGATTGCCGTCTGCAATAATACCTACGGTCGCATTTTTAATGGTTGCATAATTAATAGTGTTATTTATACTTCCGTTGAATAACCAAATCGTTCCCCATTGTCCGGGAATATCTTCGTAAAGTGGCTCTAAACGATCACCTTCTAAAATAACTTCGTTTTCAAGTGTTTCTTGGTCTGGACTTAATTCGCCATTGATATTTAGCGACCCATTATTGGTAACTAGTATTCCAGAATCCGCATGAAAATGAACACGTGCACCAGCTTCCATAGTTAAGGTTTTACCAGCACCTACGCCTGCATAGCCATAAATTACATAGGGTTTTTCATTGGTGAAGGTCAATTCTTCATCCGTAAGAAAACGACCTTGTAGATTGGTTTCGTCTGGTGTACCGTCGCCATCAACATCAAAAGTTAAGGTCTCAATGATATTGGTGTCATCATCTTTACTTGGGTAAATAAAAACGGCGTCTTTCACTAAGGTAACCACATCAATATCTTGCTGATTGCTACCAGAATCAAATAGAATTCTATCCGTATATAAAAATTGATTTTCTAGCGCTCCTAATGTGGAAATATCAATAGTCGTTTCAATAAAAATGAATAAACTATCGTTGGCTAGTAGCTCCACATTTTCAAAGAATTTGCCTTCTTGTGCGTCTTCTAATCCCGTTTCTCCATCAACATTCATTCTATAATTTGAATTGATTCCATTTTCGAGTTGTATGGTCGGAATGACAATGTCATCATCACTACGATTGTAAACTTTTAAGTTATAAGTACTGGAGCCAATATTTGTAAAAACAGTATCTAAATAGATGGTATCTCTAGCAAATTCCAGTTGGCCTTTACTTGGTGAAAATTCAAAATCGTCACGACAAGAACTCCAAAATAGTAAGATTCCGAAACATAATAAAAATGAGAATAATCTCTTCATAAATAATATATATAATTATGGGTATAAAAATATAACTTTTGAAGTTAGGATTTATTATAGAACCATAGAATTTATATACGTAACTCTTATGACTTGTATTTAATAAATTTAGTAAAAATTAAGTTGCATTAAGCATCAGATTAATATGGAGATTAATAGATCAAGTCTCTTTTGAGGTTCTCGATACAAAATTGCAAAAAAAGCAATTTTACTCGAACTGACGCTGGCGTATAGTTTTCAAAATTGAAAGCCTAATTCCTTTTTACATTCTTTTCTCCATATTGCTCCAAAAGAATCAAAAACAACTGACTATTTAAAACCAATGTTTCGAGCAATTGCATTTTGTTTTCTTCTTTTAGTAATTCTGAACTTATATATTTTGCCTCACAGAAATCATAAAAGAGATATACTTTGTCTTCAGGAATTTTTAAATTTTCAGTCATCAATTGCTTGTTGAAAAATGAACTTTTATTAAATAACGAATCCATTTGCGTATAAGTTATGGTTTGGTAAGTGGGAATTTCGGGTTTGTTTTTTTTGAAAAGTTTTACCACGGCACCAATAAGATAAATAATATCAACACCAGCAGTTGCCCCTGGAGGTGCGTATTTTTCAGGATGGTTTTTAATGTCTTCCTGTATCATATTTTGCAGGTCCACATTATAGGATTCAACTTCAAAAATCGGCTGTTCTGGTTCTGCTCTTACTTCAACCTCGTCAAGCTCGGTAAGTATTTCTTTAAGCTCGAATACAGCAGTACCTTCAAAATGAAAGTCTTTTAATACGATGGCTTTTGGATGATAAAATATAGAATCAAATAAAAGGGTGTCATTAACTTTGGCGCTCATACTAAAGTCGCCTTCTTCATTCGTTACCGTGAGTTGCTTTTGAGTTTCATTATAGACTTTAATGTTTTTTGCAGTACCATTGGCATCATAGACTTTCCCGTTCAAAGTTTGAGCATTTTGAATAAATGGCAGACATAAAAGAAAGAACAGAATAGTAAATTGACGCATGATTAGGTTGGTTGTTGCGTCAAAGAAAAGTGTTTTGATTAAAAATCAATTCAATGTTAAAAAAACTTTAACCTAATAATTTGTTAATTAAAAAGTTCTGCAATTTCTGGAATGATCCGAGTGGGACGTTGCGTTTTATTATCTATTAAACACCATTTTGCCTTCGAATTGACAATAAGTTGGTTGGTTTCTGCATTGATAATTTCTACATGTCTCGTAGTAGAAACGCCTTCAACTAGAGGGACATAGGTTTTTAGTAGGAGTTTATCACCGAGTAACGCCTGACTTTTATACTCAATAAAATGATTGACCAAAAACCAAGAATAGGTTTCTAAAATGTCTTTTGTAGCATAAGCCAACCAATGGTCTTTGGCAATATCTTGAACCCATTGTACATAACGAACGTTATTCACATGGTTAAGGTCATCGATATCGTCTTCGGAGACGGTTATAGTTTTTTCGAATATTTGCACTTTTTTTGTCTCTTTACAGGGTGAACAACTCAATAACTAAAACCATTTATCGTTTGGATATTTTTACTTCAAAAAGCTTGTCCCAATTTTTTCCGGTTACAAAAATAGTTTCACGTTCTGGATGGTAAGCGATGCCATTTAAAACATCTAATTTTGGATGTTGCTTCACCAGTTTTTTTAGCGGTTTAAAATCGATAACGCCTTCAACACCTCCAGTTTTAGGATTGATAATTAAAACACCATTACGTTGGTAAATGTTGGCAAAGATTTTGCCATCAATCCATTCGAGTTCATTTAGGCTTGGAATCTTTCCTTTTTCGGTATAAACTTCTATATGGCCTTGTTCTGTAAGGTTTTCTGGATTTAAAAGATAAATTTTTTCTGTACCATCTGATTTAAATAAGGTTGTGCCATCATTACAAATTCCCCAACCTTCTTTACTTGTTCCATAATTAAAGGTGCTTAGTTTTTCAAAAGTATCGACATCATAAATAAAACCACGTTTGGCTTGCCAAGTGAGCTGATAGATTTTGTCATTAAGAATGGTAAGGCCTTCTCCAAAATACTGATCTTCTAAATCAATATTTTTTAAAACTTCTCCAGTTTCAAAATTAATTTTTCTGAGCTTGGATTCCTTTTTCTGACCTGTACTTTCGTACAATTCGCCATTGTAAAATTCCAAACCTTGTGTGTAAGAACTAATGTCATGAGGAAATGTATTTACAATTTCGTAGGTGTAAATAGAAGGAATGGTGTTGTTATAAACTATAACCGATTTCGTAATGGTCTGCGTTTCGTCTCCGATTTTTACTTTGGCTGAGATGGTTTTATTTCCTAATGACATGTTGTTTAAAACCATGTTGTTTTCAATGGGTTTACCATTAAGCTCATAACTCACATTGGAAACCTCTAATTTTTTAGGATTATTAATCGATAATTTCAACGTATCACCAAGCATTAATGATTTTTCGGTTGTATTAATGGATAAACCCGTTTTATTTGACGTATTGGAATCGCCACAATTCGATAAAAATAAACTTAAGGATAAGAGAATGAAATATTTAGAGAGATGCATAAGTTCTGTTTGAATTTTTAGCAAGTTATTAAATAAAATTCAGTTTAAAAATCATTGTGAAAGTAATTAAAGATTGTATCTTTGCAGCTGGCAAGTCCTACACAACCAGCTCCTGTTGAATCCTCCAGGGCGGGAACGCAGCAAAGGTAAACGGTCGTAGCGGTGTGATGTAGGTAGCTTGCCTTTTTTTGTATCCCATTCTAGCCTTCCCCAAGGGAAGGAACTTTTACTCGGTATCCATAAATTCTTTCTTAGATTTAATAAATTCTCACTCGGACTTATCTATTCGATTTTCATATTGTTTATACTAATTTTGGAATTTGTATTTTGCAAGTCGAAATTTATAATTCAATATGTCTAAAGTTGTATTAATAACAGGTGGATCTTCAGGAATTGGGAAATCTATGGGAGAATTTCTTCAAGCTAAAGGCTTCCAAGTCTATGGAACCAGTAGAAATCCTAAGAATTATCCTGATAGCAAATTTCCTATTGTAGCTTTAGATGTTACCAAACCAGAAACGATTTCAAATTGCATAGCAGAAGTTTTAAAGCAAGAATCTCAAATAGATGTTTTAGTGAACAATGCAGGTGCTGGTATAACCGGTCCTATTGAAGAAATTCCAGACGAAGAAATAAAGCGCAATTTTGAAACCAATCTTTTCGGCCCTATAAATGTCATAAAAGCGGTTTTGCCGACTATGCGTCAACAGAATTCGGGTTTAATTATCAATATTACATCTATTGCTGGTTATATGGGTTTACCTTATCGTGGTATTTATAGTGCGAGTAAAGGTGCTTTAGAACTGATTACCGAAGCTTTCAGAATGGAACTAAAAGGGTTTAATATCCATATGACCAATGTGGCTCCTGGTGATTTCGCTACTAACATTGCAGCTGGTCGCTATCATGCTCCAATATTAGAAAAATCGCCATATAAAGACACTTACGGAAACACGTTAAGCATGATGGATGAACATGTGGATAGTGGAAATGATCCAAAACAAATGGCAGAAGCTATTTATAAAATCATTCAGACTAAGAATCCTAAAATTCATTACAAGGTTGGGGCTTTTATGCAGAAATTCTCTATTGTTTTAAAGCGTATTCTCCCAGATTCCTTTTATGAAAAGTTATTGATGAATCATTATAAGTTGTAAAACTTGGTACATTATTTGTGATGGTAAATTTCAAATAAGCCGTTATGAAACTACATTACTTTATTCCATTAGTATTCAGTTTATTATTTTTAGGTTGTGAAAATGGTTTCAATTGCATCATTCCGAAAGAACCAGAACTTCCTAATAAATCATTTCCCATCGCCTCTACAGAAAGTTCTTATTATTCGGATTTAAGAGTTGGTATAACAAATGAGCCAAGGGATGAGGATTATGATTATTATTTTGATGTGAAAGGCTTACCAATTGGCATGGATTATTTTGTAAATTATAGAACCATAAGTATCGAAGGGACTCCAGAATTTACAGGAACTTACAGAATCACAATCTACTTGGATGTCGATGGTCCTTTCAGGGATTATGACGATGATTCTGATGTGTTATGTAATTATAGCACGTCTAAAACCTATCTCTTAATTGTTGAATAACTAAGGATTTTAGTTATTAAAAATTATTTCTACTCATAAGGGTTTAAGTTGTAATTTTGCAACAACTTAAAACACAACAATTAAAATTACAATACATGAAATTTTTTATCGATACGGCGAACCTAAAGCAAATTAAAGAAGCCCAAGATATGGGTATTTTAGATGGTGTAACTACAAACCCATCATTAATGGCCAAAGAAGGCATTACAGGAACAGACAATATTATGAAGCATTATGTTGATATCTGTAACATTGTGGATGGCGACGTTTCGGCAGAAGTTATTTCTACTGATTTTGATGGTATGATACGAGAAGGCGAAGCGTTGGCTGAACTTCATGATCAAATTGTGATTAAATTACCTATGATTAAAGATGGTATTAAGGCTTGTAAATATTTTTCGGACAGAGGAATTAAAACCAACGTAACGTTAGTGTTTTCTCCAGGTCAGGCCTTATTGGCTGCCAAAGCTGGTGCCACTTATGTGTCTCCATTTATTGGTCGATTGGATGATATTTCTACAGATGGTTTAAACCTTATTGCAGAAATTCGTCATATCTACGATAATTATTCATTTGAAACACAAATATTAGCCGCTTCGGTTCGTCACACCATGCATGTTATCGATTGTGCTAAACTGGGTGCTGATGTTATGACTGGGCCTTTAAGTTCAATCACGGGATTATTAAAACATCCTCTGACAGATAGTGGTTTGGAAAAATTCTTGGCGGATTATAAAAAAGGGAACTAGATTATTAAAGATAAATAGTTATAATCTAAAAAAGAGAATACACATTTTAATTAAAGACTAAAGCGCATCTTGTTGAACAATAAGATGCTTTTTTAGTAGTAAATTTTCCAACGTTTCGTTGAAGTCAGAACTAAAAATATTAGCATTAGGATGCAATATTAAACCCTCTTTATTAACAATAATGGCTTTGTTCAAATAATTTACAGCTAGGGTTTTTCGTGCTTGTTTTGAGTTTTTGAACTTAAATTCGTTGATAGTGGAAAAGCTATAGTTGTTAATGATGTTTTTCCAAAATTCATCGTCATTATCATTCACATTTATAGATATAAAATCCATTTGCGGAAATTGTCTCTTCAATTTATCTACCATAAAATGGCTGTTTCGATATTGCGACTTTGAGTTCGATGACCAAAAATAAATAATAGTTGGTTTGGTAATAATTGAATTTATAAAATGCTCGGTATCGTTATAGTTAACGAGTGCAATATTAGGCAAAGGATTTCCTTGGCGCAGCAATTTCAATGAAGATACCAAATCCTTCATATAAGTTTTGTCTTCCTCGCTAGTCGTTTTTTCCAAATAATGATCGAGTAAAGCATTGGCATCTTCCTCAGTATGGTTATAGCTAATAAATTCCCTCGCTTTGTATTTCAGTAAATTATTTTTAATCGTCGGCTCGGTAATTATACTATCAATTAAATCGAGTTTAGACTTATTGTAACACATAGCATGTCTATTGAATTTACTATGGTATGGATTGTTTTTGTAATAATCATCAATCGCCAAATTATCAATGTGTGAAAATAAAAAACGATTATATGCAAAGAAGTTGCTCAATTGGCTCGCGTTGTAATCAATATCCTTTCTGTGTGCGAAAAAGTCTTCAGGTAAATCTTTGATATGGATTAATTTATTATTTCCGAAATATGCAAACGGGTAAATTTCCTTATCAGCATAGGTGTTGTAATTTATATTAGCTTCAATAATGGATTTAAAAAAATCAGATTCTTCATTACGTTCTAAAAACTTATGAAATTCATCTAATTGATCTTGACGTCTTTCCTCTACAAACGCATTGAAGACCTCTGGTTCCATTCTAGAATATTTTACTAATTTCTTGGCTTCCTTTTCGTTAGATAAATACGTTTTTATAAGATAGTTATTCTTCTTTGCGCCTTCGCCTGTAAAGACCAAAGATTCATCAAAATCGTAGGTGTTTAACCTAAACATAAGACTATCGTTAGGTTCTAAAAGCAGCATTTGATATTCGCCGCCATGCGTTATGGAATGAAGTCCTGGTTGAAGATTTTCGATTTTGTAAATAAATCGGTTGTCAGCATCTAATGTAATGGAATCAACAATTTTACCCTTATTGTTGTAAAGTAATAAATTGTTATTTTTGGGATTGATAATTTCGCCACCAATATAAGCATGTTCACTAGCATTGCCGCCTTTGAACTGACATCCAAAAACAGTTAACATTATTGTAACAGCAAATACAATGCGAAGGATAAACATGGGTTTGTTTTGTATTAGTTTAGTCAAACAAAAATAGCGGAAGCATTGCGCAACTCCTGTTAATACCTCGTTAAATCTTGTTAAGTGACGGTTTATTCCGTTAAATGACGAGGGTATAAGTAGTGAAATTTTCTACTTTATGAGGCCGTTTTATAATGTTTTTAAACGCTACCTAAGCAAAACACAGTTCGAAACCAAATGAAAAACATTTATGGTTTTTTTAAGATTCATAATACAGTTAAATGGCTGAGTTTGCGTTTAATTTTCTACTTTTGCAATCTCAAAAAAAATAAGGTTAACACAATAAAGTTTTAAGATATGTTATCAGTTTCTAATCTCTCGGTACAATTCGGAAAGCGCGTTCTTTTTGATGAAGTAAGCACCACATTCAATAATGGTAATTGCTATGGAATTATTGGTGCCAATGGTGCCGGAAAATCCACGTTTCTAAAAATTATCGCTGGCAAGATGGATCCAACATCTGGAAGTGTGCATTTAGAGCCAGGAAAGCGTATGTCTGTTTTAGAGCAGGATCACAACAAGCATGATGAAGATACTGTTTTGGAAACTGTATTAAAAGGAAACAAACCACTATATAAGTTGAAATCCCAAATTGATGCCTTATACGCTGATTATACGGATGAAAATGCTGAGAAAATTGGAGAGCTTCAGGTACAGTTTGAAGAAATGAACGGATGGAATGCCGATAGTGATGCAGCAGCCATGTTATCTAACTTAGGTATAAAGGAGGAACATCATTATACCTTAATGAAAGATTTGGATGGTAAACAAAAAGTCCGCGTGCTGTTGGCTCAAGCCTTATTCGGTAATCCGGATTTGTTGATAATGGATGAGCCTACCAATGATTTGGATTATGAAACCATCTCTTGGTTAGAAAATTTCTTGGCAAATTATGATAACTGTGTCATTGTAGTATCTCACGATAGACACTTTTTGGATTCGGTTTGTACACATATTTCTGATATCGATTTTGGGAAAATTAACCATTTCTCTGGTAACTATACCTTTTGGTATGAGTCGTCTCAATTAGCGGCAAGACAACATGCACAGCAAAATAAAAAAGCTGAAGAGAAGAAAAAGGAACTCGAAGATTTTATCCGTCGTTTTTCGGCCAACGTTGCAAAATCCAAACAAGCAACCAGTAGAAAGAAGATGATCGATAAACTGAACATTTCTGAAATAAGACGTTCTAGTCGTCGTTATCCCGCGATTATTTTTGAACGCGATCGCGAAGCTGGAGACCAAATTTTAAATGTTGAAGGTCTATCGGCCAGTTTAGATGGCGAAGTATTATTTAAGGATATTGATATCAATTTGAATAAAGGTGATAAAGTGGTCGTTTATTCTAAAGATTCAAGAGCTACAACCGCATTTTATCAAATTTTGAATGGCAACGAAAAAGCGGATGCAGGAAAATTTTCTTGGGGAGTAACCACCACGCAATCGTATTTACCACTGGATAATAGTGAATTTTTCAACAACAAATTATCATTGGTCGATTGGTTACGTCAATGGGCAACTACGGAAGAAGAACGTGAAGAAGTCCATATCAGAGGATTTTTGGGGAAGATGATTTTCAGCGGAGAAGAAGCTCTAAAAACTTCGGATGTTTTATCAGGAGGCGAAAAAGTACGTTGTATGCTAAGCCGAATGATGATGATTAGAGCCAACGTTTTAATGTTGGACGAACCAACAAACCATTTGGATTTGGAAAGTATTACAGCTTTTAATAATTCACTTAAAAACTTTAAAGGCACAGTAATGTTAACCACTCATGACTATGAGTTTGCACAAACCGTAGGTAACCGTATTATAGAATTAACACCAAACGGCGTCATTGATCGTTATATGACTTTTGATGAGTATATGAGTGATACAAAGATTAAAGAGCAGCGCGAGAAGATGTATGGTGTGACGGTTTAAGCTCTTCACCTTATTTATGAATTAAAAAAATGCTAGTGAATATAAACCCTAGCATTTTTTTTGGAATGATTTTATAAAAAAATATAATCATTAATTAATATTCTTAAGATGCTTGATATCTTAATTTTATTGAATATTGCTAACTAAGAAGAAGCTTCCATCTCAGCCTTAACACGATTCACAATGACCATGGCTTTATCTAATTCATCGTTATGCACAAATACTTCTTGATAACCACTGTTGATTGAACCTTGACCTCCTAATCGTTGTGATTCGCCTTCGTCTTTTATTATGGGAATAATTCCTGTACGCTCTAATTCGTCTCTAACTCGGATAGCTAAAATGGAACTACCTTCATAAACTTTTGTATATTCTATCGTGCTCATAATATTAGGATTTAAATGTAATAGTAAGTTACGAAAAACTTCAGAATGTTACACTATTTTAGGAGGAACTCTTTTCTAAAATTCTTCAATTAACATAAAAACCACATTTCAAAATATATTCTAGGCATTAAAATATCTGCTATTCCAAATGGCAGTATTAAAATTTTTACCAGTAGCAAACCCATAATAAATCACCATTGCAGCAATACATTTGAACATAAAAAAGAAAATCATTCCTATTTGTGAATCGGTCATGTTATGGGCAAAAAGGCCATCTGGCACTAAACCTGTAGCAATTAGACTCACCAGAAGTGTGGTAACCAAAAGATTGACGATATTTTTAAATGGTAACATCAGTAACTTTCTAAAAGGGTGAAGGTCATTTCCCCATTTATGGATTAGATAATAATACCCATTTCCAATAGGTGCAAAAAGTAAAGGATCGTCTGCATTTTCTAGTTTGAATAATTTTGAAGGCGCCACAATTTTAAAACCATTGATTTCTGTATTATGGTCTTTTTCCAGTTGCTTTATTTTAGAAATGGCTTCATAGGGTAATTCGCCTTTGAAATATTTGGTATCCAAAAACCGAAGTCTATAATCAATGCAAATGGTTTTAATAGCGTCAATGTGATAGATGTGTTCTGTGGCGAGTAAATCGAATTTAAAATTGTTATCGATGCCGTTGTTGGACGCTGACAAGGTATCTAGAATTCTTTCATCCTTGATGTCATCTTGTTGAAGTATTTGATGTACTTCGTTAAGAATAAAGTCTTCATTGTTTTGGCGCTTTTTGAAACGCCGTAATTTTTCTTCAACATTAGTTTTCTTAAATAGCATGACGATTTTTTCTTTTAAAAATATAAATCAAATTTATCATTTACAACATTTTAACACTATTGGTCTTATTTAGAATGGCACTATTTAATTGAATATAATAATTCAATATGACATTTATTTACAAACGATTAGATCCAGTTAAAATATTTTGTGTTCGTTTAAAGTATAGGATCTTGAGCAATTAGTGTTATGAAATAAAGTTTCTTTGCTCTTTTATAATTCGTGAACTAAAACTATAAGAATGGCATAAAGATTTTAATTCTGTTCTTTTTTTGTTTAGGATAGAAATAAAGTTTTCGTCATTGCCGACCAGCAAAGCCAGCTAGATAAGTTTGCTATAACACGAAAAGACTATTCGAATGCTGAAAATAGATTTTAACTATTAAAATATAAGTTAAAAAAATATAGAGATTTTATTTGAAGCTGAATATTCTTTAACTTTAGAGATATTTAACTTCTAAAACTTCTAACGATAAAACAACAATTTAATCATGGACAATAAAAACACAGAGACTTTTGAACTTAATAACAACGATGCGAGTCAATGCCCATTCTTAAGCGGAAAGCAAGAAGCGGTCGCAGGAGGTGGTGTAAAAAACAGGGATTGGTGGCCAAATGAATTAAAATTGAATATTTTAAGACAGCATGCCTCAAAGAACGATCCTTTAGGTGACGATTTTGATTATGCTGAAGCGTTTAAGAGCGTCAACTTTTCAGAATTAAAGCAAGATGTTCTTAATTTAATGACGGATTCACAAGACTGGTGGCCTGCCGATTATGGGCATTATGGTGGTTTTATGATTCGTATGGCATGGCATAGTGCTGGTACTTATAGAGTAGGTGATGGACGTGGTGGTGCTGGTACAGGTAATCAACGTTTTGCACCGATAAATAGCTGGCCAGATAATGGTAACTTGGATAAAGCGAGATTGTTATTATGGCCAATTAAGCAAAAATATGGTAGAAAAGTATCTTGGGCAGATCTTATGATTTTAGCAGGAAATTGTGCTCTAGAATCCATGGGCTTCCCAACCTTTGGTTTTGCAGGTGGAAGAGAGGATATTTGGGAGCCAGAACAAGATGTATATTGGGGAAGTGAAACGGAATGGGGCGCCAATGAAGAACGTTACGGAAACAGTGATAACTATAACGAACGTGACTTAGAAGACCCATTAGCTGCGGTAATGATGGGTTGGATTTACGTTAATCCTGAAGGTCCAGACGGCAAACCAGATCCAATGGGTTCTGCCAAGGATGTAAGGGAAACGTTTGGTAGAATGGCAATGAACGATGAAGAAACGGTAGCTTTGGTGGCAGGTGGTCATACATTTGGTAAAGCACATGGTGCGGCAGATCCGAATGAATATGTTGGCGTTGAACCTCATGGATCGCCGATTGAAGATATGAGTATGGGATGGAAGAATTCATTTAATAGTGGTGTATTGGATGATGTTATTACCAGTGGTATCGAAGGTGCATGGACACCGCATCCAACACGTTGGGACAATGAATATTTCGATGTTTTATTAAATAATGAGTGGGAATTAGTAAAAAGTCCAGCTGGTGCCCACCAATGGACACCAACGGCTGATTCTAATGCGCCAATGGCACCAAAAGCTGGTGATGCTAATGGCAGACAAGCGCTGATGATGACTACTGCAGATATTGCGTTAAAAACCGATCCTGCATATCTGGAAATTTCAAAACGTTTCCACAAAGATCATAAAGCCTTTGAAGACGCGTTTGCCAGAGCTTGGTACAAGCTAACACATAGAGATATGGGACCAATAGATCGTTATTTAGGACCAGAAGTACCAAGTGAGGAATTAATTTGGCAAGATCCAATTCCTAAAGTGGATTATAATCTAAGTGATGCTGATATTTCGTCTTTAAAGCAAATGCTAATGGACTCTGGTTTGTCAATATCAGAACTAGTAAGAACAGCTTGGGCTTCGGCTTCAACTTATAGAAACTCTGACAAAAGAGGTGGCGCTAATGGTGCACGTTTACGTTTAGAGCCACAACGCAGCTGGAAAGTAAATAATCCTGAAGAACTGGATAAAGTATTGAAAGTACTTTCCGACATTCAATCTAAATTTGATGGAACGATTTCTATGGCCGATTTAATAGTATTGGCAGGTACAGTTGGTGTTGAAGAAGCAGCCAAGAAAGCAGGTCATAACATTTCTGTGCCATTTTCACAGGGTAGAGGTGATGCGTCACAAGAGCAAACGGATATTGAGCAATTTAATTATTTGAAACCTCTTGGTGATGGTTTTAGAAATTACCAAAATGCGAATATGGATATCAAAGCTGAAGATTTATTAATTGACAAAGCGAACTTGATGTCACTTTCAATTCCAGAAATGACCGTTTTAGTAGGAGGTATGCGTGTTTTGGGAGCAAATTATGATGGCTCTAGACATGGTGTGTTTACGGATAACGTAGGAAGCTTAACCAATGATTTCTTTAAAAATCTATTAGATTTATCAATCACTTGGAAAGCCGCTACATCAGAAGAAAAAGAATTTATAGGTCGTGACCGAAAAACAGGAGCGATGAAATTCTCAGCCACAAGAGCAGATTTAATCTTTGGTTCTAATTCGGAATTAAGAGCGGTTTGTGAAGTTTACGGCGCAAATGATGGCGAAGAAAAATTTGTAAAGGATTTTGTCTCAGCTTGGACTAAAGTGATGAATGCTGATCGTTTTGATTTGAAGTAATTATTTGATTAATAGTGATTTGGAAAGGTGACTCAGGGATGGGTTGCCTTTTTTTATGATGTTTTCTCGAAGACAGTGTTAAGATTATTATCGTTTTACGTATGAGTCCGTATCAGTAATTTGTAGCAGAGTTTACTGAACTGAAAAGAAATTCAGTATAAGTAAACGAAGGTAACAGAAATTTTCAATTACTAAATATTCAATTAAAACAAAAAACCACCCTGTTTTCACAAAGTGGTTTTATAAAATCTATTCTTCTTTCTCAATTATTTATCAATCGATCCCAAAACGCGAGACATAAATTTATTTAATGCCTCTTTTTTAGGTGTGCCATCTTTCACCATTTTATGGACCTCAATGGCGCCATACATGTTGGAAATTAACTCGCCTATAACATCGAGTTCTTCATCTTTTAGAGAAGGTACTTCCGTTAGATTTTCGAGCGTTTCAATGGTTTCAACGATATAATCCTCGTCATTGTCTTCAATGAACTGCGTCAAATTTTTAATTACTGGTAATTTCATGTCCCATCTCTAATCTTCCCTAAGGGAAGAAACTGTTTTTTAGATTAATACTAATTATATAGCTTCTTCAACAAGTTCCTTTAAAACGTCAAACTTATTAGTTTGTACTTGGCCTTTAAATTCGCCATTCTTGAACGTCGCAAAGGTTGGTAAATTATCTACTGTGGCCAATTTTCTACTGTCAGGAAATTTCTCAGCATCAGCAATAACGAAATTTGCATTCTCGTTTTCTGTTGCTAATTTCTTGAATTTTGGTTTCATGATGCGGCAATTACCACACCAAGTAGCAGAATACTGAACCACAACGGTTTCGTTTTCTGCAATGATGTCTTGTAAGTTATCTTTATCTAATTCTTGAATCATTTTTTTAATTTATAAGACCTTTCAGGTTTTAGAAACCTGAAAGGTCTAGTGTTCTATTCTAGTTTAAGTGTGCCTTCAAATACTCACGAGTACCTTCTGCATTGGCTTTCATGGCATCTTTGCCATCTTCCCAGTTTGCAGGACAAACTTCACCTTTTTCCTGTACGTGCGTTAACGCATCGATAATTCTTAAGTATTCCTTCACATTTCTGCCTAATGGCATGTTGTTCACACTTTCATGCTGAATGGTTCCTTCTTCATCGATGATGTAAGTCGCTCTGTAGGTTACGTTGTCACCTTCAACAGTTAAAAGTCCTGTTTCTTCATTATACTGTTCGTTAAAAATATCGAGGATGCCTAAGGCTGAAGCTAAGTTACGGTTAGAATCTGCCAAAAGTGGATATGTTACACCTTCGATTCCTCCATTGTCTTTGGCAGTGCTTAACCATGCAAAGTGAACTTCAGCAGTATCACAAGATGCACCAATAACTATAGTGTTTCTTTTTTCAAACTCCCCTAAAGCGGCTTGAAAGGCGTGTAATTCTGTTGGGCAAACAAAAGTGAAATCTTTTGGATACCAGAATAATACGACTTTTTTATTATTGTTTTTCGCTTCTTCAAGAACGTTCACTTTAAAAGTGTCGCCCATGTCGTTCATAGCGTTTACGCTTAAATTTGGAAATTGTCTTCCTACTAATGCCATTATATTTTGTTTTAAATGATTAATTTCTGCTACAAATTTAGTCAGAAGAATAGTACTTTAAAATAGATATTGATTATGATAGCTAATAGTGAAATAGTATGTGCTAATGGCCTCAAAAAAGAGGGCTATATTTTATGGGAATGATAATTTTAGCCTGTAAAAGTTGTGGACTTGGTAATGAAAGCCAGAAATGCGTTAAGAATTAAACCTTCTTTTTTGTTAACATTTTTATTTTAATTCTGAAGGCAGCGAAAACTAAGGTTGTAAATGGACTTAACCAATTGAATATAGCATAGACAAAGTAATCTGCGACGCTAACACCTAAGACACCACTTTGGTAAGCACCACAAGTATTCCAAGGAATAAGAACAGAGGTTACTGTACCAGAATCCTCTAATGTACGACTTAAATTTTCAGGAGCTAAACCTTTATCCTCATAGGCTTTTTTAAACATTTTTCCAGGTACAACAAGTGCTAAATATTGATCAGATGCTGTTACGTTAAGAGCTAAACAACTTGCAACTGTACTTGCAAATAACCCAAAAGTTGTAGTTGCTAACTTTAATAGTGCTTTGCTTATTTTAGAAAGAGCACCAATAGCATCCATAATTCCTCCGAAAACCATAGCACATATAATTAGCCATATTGTGCCTAACATACCACTCATTCCTTTTCCTGAAGCGGAAAATAGGCTTTGTAGAGTTTCATTTTCTGTAGCGATAGTTGTCTTTACTGTAATAGCATCCATAATTCCTTTATATGCAGAATTGAAAGTTAATTGGTCTACACCAGCGATTTGAGCTACAATTTGAGGTTGAAAAATTAATGCAAAAACACCACCGAGCAATGTTCCAATTAGTAATGCGATTAGAGGAGATGTTTTTTTTATTATTAGAAATATTACAGCTAATGGAACTAAAAATAGCCATCCGTTAATATTGAAAGTTTTATTTATATCATTAATGAGTATAGAAGTATCTGCAACTCCCTCAGTGTTTTGGGTAAAACCTAAGATTATAAACACAATAAGTGTTACAATTATAGTTGGAACAGTAGTAAGTGCCATGTATCTAATATGTGAAAATAATTCACTTCCTGCCATTGCAGGAGCAAGGTTTGTTGTGTCACTTAATGGTGACATTTTATCTCCGAAGTATGCGCCAGACAGAACAGCACCTGCCGTCATTCCTAATGATATGCCTAAAGCTTCACCGATCCCAATTAACGCAATACCTACAGTTGCTGAAGTAGTCCAAGAGCTACCAGTAGCAATGGAAATAATAGCACATATAATAACACAAGCAGCTAAAAAAATAGTAGGATTTAGAACTTGAAGACCATAATAAATCATAGCAGGTATAATTCCACTAATTAGCCATGTGCCTGCCAAAGCTCCAACCATTAATAATATCAATAAAGCACCAGTAGTTGATTTTATGTTCTCGGCAACTTCATCAATCATTTGACTAAAAGTAACTTTGTTATAAAGTCCAATAACAGCCGCAACTGCTGCCCCTAAAATTAAAATAAATTGATTGCTACCACTTAAAGCGTCATCGCCATAGACAAAAACATTATAAGCAAGCATGCCGACTAAAGCAATTACAGGAATTAGAGCCTCCCAAATATTTAGTTCTTTATTTTCAACAATATGCTCATGTTGTGGTTGTCTTGGATTAATGTCTTGGCTTTCCATTCAGTTTGATTTAGTTCTGTAATGTTACGATTTTGTGATACCAAATGCAAATAGCTGGCAGGTTTCTAAAAAGTCGCATGAATTATATTTATTAATGAAATTAAGCGTAGTGATGCTATGACTATTAAAAATAGTTTTATCTCCACAAATTTATTCTCATTTTTTCGGTTAAAAACATTGCGGAAATGAAATTTAAAACCTTAATAATTAATAATTTAATTATGCAATTGTTAAAACAAATTCATGTTTCATGTAAAACTACCACTACATTAACACAACATCACAGTTATTTAAATCATTAATTAATGAGATAGCTAAAATTTTCTAATTGTAAAGTCCTTTAAAATCAGGCGGTATTGGTACTCATAAACATAATACAAGTACTGTATGGTTCTTATGCCATTTTTTAATAGCCAAACCTCTATTCTTGTTATATCTTACATAAGTTGTGAATTACTATATCTAATCTATTTTATGACATGATTATTATTGCAAAAATTAAAATTGAACCCTCATCAAAAATTAAATGATTCAGCTATGAAATCAATTATAAAATTTTCATTTTTTTTACTATTTACATTTGCATTAAATGCACAGGTAGGTATAGGTACAACAACTCCTAATGGAGCTCTCGAAATAACCTCAATAACAGATGGTTTACTGATACCAAGAGTTGCGTTAATAGATTTAACCACGCCTACAGTATTAACACCAACAGAATCTGAAATTGTATTTAACACTACAAGTAATGGTACGGTAGAACCCGGTTATTACTACCTCGCTGATATCTCAGGTGCATTAACATGGGTAAGATTTGGTGGTAGTGGTTGGCTTTTAGATGGTAATCCTGCCGTTACAGCTTCTAATTTTTTGGGTTCTATAAACGACGCAGACGTTGCTTTTAGAAGATTCAATTTACCAGCTGGAAAAATTGGTTCAACAAATACATCTTTTGGTGTTGGTGCCTTAGAAGTGAATACAAATACAAACAATGTTGCATTTGGGACAAACGCTTTAGGATCTAGTATTAATGGTGTAGAAAGCGTTGCTATTGGAAGTAACGCCTTATCTGGTTCTACCGCTTCTGGCCCTAATGCTTTTTCAGGATATGCCAATATAGCAATTGGGTTCAATACACTCACAAATATAGATCCTGGAAATGACAATGTAGCCATAGGCTATCAAGCGCTTCAAAATAATATCGCCAATCAAGTTACTGGTACTGGAAATAGAAATATTGGAATAGGTTATAGAGCGGGACAAAATAACCGAGCAACTGGATTTATCGCGATTGGTTTTGAAGCTGGTGTTGGCAATAGAGCTGCAAATAATATCGCTATCGGTACTAATACTTTAGACAATCATTTGGATACAGCTTCCGATCGCAATATAGCCATTGGGACAGATGCTATGGGTACAGGCTCTGTTGTGTCACAAACGGTTTCAAAGAATATTGCTATAGGATTTCAAGCTGGTCAGTCCATAACATCAATTAATAATATAGCTATCGGAGATCAGGCAGGATTAGCGTTAGGAGGAGGAGAGTCTAATATTGCTATTGGTACTGCTACTATGGTTCAAGGTGGTGGTTCCGCATTTAATGTGGCAATTGGTGTAGATGCTATGTTTAATTATACAGGTGGTAGTAACGTGGCAATAGGTTACAGAGCTAATCAATTTAATGGAAGTGGAAATCAAAGTGTTGCTATTGGTCATAGTGCTAGTACGGCTAACCGAACAAATTCAATAGCTATTGGATATCAGGCAACTGCTTCCGCGGATAATGAAATTCGCTTAGGTAATAATGCTATTGCTGAAGTCATAACGTCTGGTATTGTTAATGCACCGAGTTTTTTAGCAACAGGAACAGGCACACCATATGCAGATTATGTTTTTCAAGATTACTATAGCGGAATGTCTGAAATTAAGTCTGATTATAAATTTAATACATTAGAAAAGGCAGAAGCGTTTGTGCTTAAAAACGGTCATTTACCTGGTGTAAAATCGTTTGCTGAAGTTATGGAGAATGGCTTTAAATTAGAACTTACAGAAGCTACTATTACAAATTTGGAGAAAATAGAAGAACAATTTCTTTATATAACTGAACTGAATAAGAAAATAAAAGCACAAGAAAATACGATAAGCACACAATATGAAAAAATAAAAGCTCTTGAAGCGCGATTAGACAGAATAGAAAAGCTTTTAGATAAATAAAATAAATTTTAATTTATAGCATGTAGAAATCTGAGTTTGAGGCTCAGGTTTTTCAAGTTTATAAAATGTCCAATTCCACCATACAAGCCTTCATCATCTCATAAGTCCTCTCAATATCGGCATCCAATCCGATAGAAAAACGAATTAAACCATCACTCAAGCCCATTGCTTCTTGTTCTTCCTCAGGAATTTCAGACGATGTAGAACTGCCAGGTGCACTGAATAAGGTTTTATAGAATCCTAAACTAACTGCCAAATAACCAAGGTTGCGTTCTTGCATCATTTCCATCAACGCATTAGCTTTATCTAGAGTACCAACATCAATGGTCATCATACCACCAAAGCCATATTTTTCATTCATCATGGATTTAAATAACTCATGGGATGGGTGAGAAGTCAAACCTGGGTAAACGGTCTTAAGACCATCATTTTCAAATTTTTCGGCTAAAAAAGTGGCGTTATGGCTGTGTTGCATCATCCTGATATGCAAGGTTCTTAGATTCTTTAGAACCGAAGCCGAACGTAAACTATCCATGGTAGAACCCAATAGCATAGCAGCACCACTATTGACGTTTCGTAAATCGTCAATCAGTTCTTGGCGACCACAAACCACACCGCCAACGGTATCAGAAGAGCCGTTGATGAATTTGGTCAAACTATGTACCACGATATCTGCACCCAATTTTACAGGGGAAATGGACAATGGGGAAAACGTATTGTCAACTACCAATTTAAGCTTGTGTTTTTGTGCTAGTTTAGATAATCCCTTTATATCAGCAACTTCTAATAGCGGATTGCTAACGGATTCGCAATACAAGACTTTTGTTTTCGGTGTAATTGCAGCTTCCACAATATCTAGTTTTGTAATATCAATAAATGTCGTCTCAATACCCAAACGCGGCGTAAAATTTTTAAGAAAAGCATAAGTGCCTCCATAGATCGTTCTGCTACTTACTACATGATCTCCAGCATCGCAAAGTTGTAACAATACAGGTGTAATAGCTCCCATTCCTGAAGCTGTAACGGTTGCTGTCTCCGTTCCTTCCATCGCAGCTAAAGCTTCGCCTAAATATAAGTTTGAGGGCGATGAATGACGCGAGTATAAATAACAGCCATCAGCATTACCTTCAAAGGTATCGAACATTGTTTTTGCAGATAAGAACGTATAGGTTGATGAATCTGAAATGGAAGGATTCACACCTCCGAATTCACCGAAGTATTGTAAATCTTGAATATTGTTTGCAGGTTTAAAAGCCATATTGTCTTGATTTGATTGTTATTCAAAATTGAACAATTTTAGATGTATTGTCAAGTATAAATTGATTATTTAGAAAATAAAACTATATTTAATCTAATAATAAGATTTATAATCTATGTTTATAAGTAAATTTGATTTTAACCTGAAAAAATATAAGAATGACTTTCGACGTGATTGACAGAAAATTATTAGAACTGCTACAAAACGACAGTAAACAAACCAACAAAGCATTAGCTCATGCCTTAGGTTTGTCGGTTACGGCAGTTTACGAACGCATCAAAAAACTTGAAAATAATAAAGTTGTTAATCGCTATGTGGCACTAGTTGATAAAAAGAAAGTTGATAAAGATTTTGTGGTATTTTGTAATATTAAGTTGGTGCAACATACACAAGATTACGTTGTAAAATTTGAAAGGGAAGTGGCCAAGCTTAATGAAGTCTTAGAATGTTATCATATTAGTGGCGATTATGATTACCTTATAAAAGTTTTGGTAGAAGATATGGAAGCGTTTAGGGAGTTTATGGTCAAAAAACTAACCACCATTGACCATATTGGTAGTACCTATAGTATGTTTATGATTAATGAAGTGAAACATACCACAGCAATTTCAATATAACGCATACCAAGCACAATCTGCAACCGCGTCGAATTCTTTCCAATATTCATATTGGTTGCTGTAGCTTTTGCTATAGGTTTTCATGAATGAATTATAAAGGGAATTGGAATTTTTGATTTTCTATAAATTGCACTCTGTGCATTAAAAAGAACTGATATTTAGAACATTTTTTTTGACCGCTATCAATCACTTTTAAAAAATGAAATTCTTTTAATTGTAATAAATACAGCTTTATTTTAACTTGCTACTTTACAGGTGTTACCATGACTTTTTTTGGTGAAATTCCCTTTGATTTCACATTTTTATAAAAACAAAATCTAAGCTTATGTTAACCATTGAAAATGCGTTTTATGGTTTATATTTATTTATCGTTGGAATGGGAGATATGTTAGGTTTTCCCAATTAGATTAATTTTTTACTTTTACATTATGAAACAGTCCCAAATCAAAGATTTATATCGCTTTATATTCAAGTCATATGAAAAGCCATCTCTAAAGAAACATATCGAAAAATTAATAGAGCTCGATGAGTATTTGCCTTACAGTTCTACGTTTTTTTGCGTTACCAATACCCAAGAATTAACTTTCGAATATGTAAGTAAAAACTATAAGTCGTGCCTAGGATTAGACGCAAGTGAGCTAAAAGTACATGGTATGCGTTATTTTTGGAGTAGAATTCATCCAGAGGATGTTGATGCATGGTTAAGCGCACTTAATAATTTAATGGAATTTACACTCAGTGAAATACCAGAAGAGAGACGAAAAGATGCGAATTACACATGGAATTTTAGATTGAAAAATGCAGATGATATTTATGTCAATATCGTACAGAATACAACCCCTTTGGTTTTTGATTCTGCTGGAAAACCCATAATTGGATTAGCTCATTACACGGTTTTGGATCCAAATATAAAAATGGAGATTACGGCTTCTGCTAAATTGCTTAACGCCAAAAAAGAATATGAAACCATATACTTTAACAACTTTTCGCAAAAATTATTAGATGATGGGATTAGTAACAGAGAACGGGACGTTATAAGATTACTGGTGCTAAACCATACAAGTAAAGAAATTTCTGAGAAGTTAAGTATAAGTTCACACACGGTAGATACACACCGAAGGAATATATTGAAAAAGCTTAAAATTTCGTCAACAGGAGAACTCGTTGGTATGTTAAAAATGAATCAACATTGGTTGTAAATTAAATAAATACTCAAATTGAGTATTGTGACATCATTAAATAATATGCAATTTTGGTTTGCTATTAGCAACTTAGGGAAAACAGGTCCATTCTTTTAGATTAATTTAATCAGCTAAAAGTTTGGGCTTTTTTTAGACAATTTCTTCAAAACCTCAGGTTTCATTAATTCTATACTAATCGGCTACGACGTAAACTGAACGCTATTTCGAAATCTCTTTTTATTATTAGGATGGGGAATATTTAAGGCATAAAGTTTAAATATTTTAATAGGTAATAACACTAGGAATTCTGTGAGCTATGATTACGATCTAAAATCCCAATCTTGAATTAATGAATCTATTATGATTCGGAAACATAAATCATAAATTCAATGTAATAGCCGTTTGCCTTCCCACAAAACATTCGTATTTTTGTTGGTATTAAAACTAATCAGACAAAAATTTTCTTATGAAGTCATACGATGTAGCAATAATAGGTTCTGGACCTGGCGGTTATGTAGCCGCAATTCGTTGCGCACAATTAGGCATGAAAACTGCCATTATTGAAAAATATTCCACGCTTGGTGGTACTTGCTTGAACGTAGGCTGTATTCCTAGCAAAGCCTTATTAAGTTCGTCGCACCATTATGAAGAAGCCACGAAACATTTTGAAGAGCATGGTATTGAGATTCCAGGTGACGTTAAAGTGAATCTGGAAAAAATGATTGGTCGTAAGCAAGCAGTTGTGGATCAAACAACTGGTGGTATTGATTTCTTAATGAAGAAAAATAATATTGACGTTTTTGAAGGGTTAGGGTCTTTTAAAGATGCGACTCATATTAAAATTGATGGTAAAGATGCTCAGGAAATTGAAGCAAAAAAAATCATCATTGCAACAGGAAGTAAGCCAAGTAACTTGCCATTTATAGAATTAGATAAGGAGCGTATCATCACTTCAACTGAAGCTTTAAAACTGAAAGAAATTCCAAAGCACCTCATTATCATTGGTGGCGGTGTTATTGGTTTAGAGCTCGGTCAAGTCTATCGTCGTTTAGGTGCAGAAGTGACGGTTATAGAATATATGGACAGAATTATACCGACTATGGATGCTGGTTTGTCTAAGGAATTGAATAAGGTTTTTAAGAAGGCAAAATGTAAAATGATGGTATCGCATAAAGTGCAATCTGTTGAACGTAAAGGTGATGAAGTCCTTGTAAAAGCTGAAAACAAAAAAGGCGAAGTCGTGGAATTTAAAGGCGATTATTGCTTAGTGTCTGTTGGTCGTCGTCCTTATACGGATGGCCTTAATGCGGAAGCTGCAGGTGTGAAAATCAATGATAGAGGACAAGTTGAAGTTAATGAGCATCTACAAACCTCTGCATCCCATATTTATGCTATTGGCGATGTCATCAAAGGCGCGATGTTGGCACATAAAGCTGAGGAAGAAGGTGTTTTTGTAGCGGAAACTATGGCAGGACAAAAACCTCATATTGATTATAACTTAATTCCAGGTGTGGTTTATACCTGGCCAGAAGTCGCTGCGGTTGGTAAAACTGAAGAGGAACTAAAAGCCGATAATGTAGCATATAAAGTGGGTCAATTTCCATTTAGAGCTTTAGGACGCGCTAGAGCAAGTGGTGATTTAGACGGTTTTGTAAAAATATTAGCCGATAAATCTACAGATGAAGTATTGGGAATCCATATGATTGGTGCACGTTGTGCCGATTTAATTGCGGAAGCAGTTGTGGCGATGGAATATAGAGCTTCGGCTGAAGATATTTCCCGTATGTCACATGCACACCCAACATTCGCCGAAGCAGTAAAAGAAGCCGCTTTAGCAGCAACTGACGATAGAGCATTACACGTATAGACCAATTAGACCAAAAAGATATGATAATAGAACCAAGAACTAGAGGATTTATTTGTTTAACCTCGCATCCAACAGGTTGTGAGCAAAATGTATTGGATCAAATAAATTATATAAAAGAACGACCAACTAAAAACGGGCCTAAAAAAGTATTGGTAATTGGCGCTTCAACCGGATTTGGTTTAGCCTCGAGAATAACAAGTGCTTATGGCTCTGATGCTTCAACTATTGGTGTGTTTTTCGAAAAGCCACCATCAGAAGGGCGTCCTGCTTCGCCAGGTTGGTACAATAGTGCAGCTTTTGAGAAACAAGCTCACAAAGATGGTTTATATGCCAAAAGTATCAATGGCGATGCGTTTTCTAACGAAATTAAAGCACAAACCTTAAAATTAATAAAAGACGATTTGGGTAAAATAGATATGCTGATTTACAGTTTGGCTTCGCCAGTAAGAACGCATCCCGATACAGGCGAACGTTTTAAGTCTGTTCTAAAACCCATTGGAGACACTTTTACTAATAAGACGGTCGATTTTCATACAGGCGAAGTCAAGGAAATTTCTATTGAACCAAGTTCTGGCGATGATATTGAAAATACAGTGGCTGTAATGGGAGGCGAAGATTGGCAAATGTGGATTGATTTATTAAAATCTGAAGATGTATTATCTGAGGATTTTAAAACTGTTGCCTATTCTTATATCGGACCATCATTAACTGAAGCCGTTTACAGAAAAGGAACAATTGGAGCGGCGAAAGATGATTTGGAAGCGACAGCTTTTAAAATTACGGATACTTTAGAGGACATCAATGGGAAAGCCTATGTTTCTGTGAATAAAGCCCTAGTAACCCAAGCGAGTTCTGCAATTCCTGTAATTCCATTATACATTTCATTATTGTATCAAGTGATGAAGGACGAAGGCATTCACGAAGGATGTATTGAGCAAATTGAACGATTGTTTAACGAACGTCTATATGCTGAAAATTTAGAATTGGATGACGCTGGAAGAATACGCATTGACGATTGGGAAATGCGAGACGATATCCAAGCAAAAGTCTTAGAACTTTGGAAACAAGCAACCACAGAAACTCTGCCAAATATTGGCGATTTAGAAGGTTATAAAACCGATTTCTTTAATCTCTTTGGATTTGAAGTTGATGGCGTTGACTATGATAAGGATGTGGATGAAATGGTCGCTATTACTGGATTGCAAGTATAAGTAATTAGATATAACATAATTTGAAAAGCGAAGTTCTGTAATGGATTTTCGCTTTTTTTTGACACTAATTTCACTCAACTCACATATCTGTGCGGATATTTTGCTTTGCAACTTAGCTCCTGAGAATTTTTGGGATTTTAAATAAATTATTACACAAAGTTCCACAGTGAAGGCATGAAGATTCACAGAAGAATTAAATGAAACCAATAATTGACTTTCAGAGTAAATTAAAAAACGTTTCACTTTTCACTGAATACTGAATACTGAACACTGGGACTGAATACGCTTTCAAAGTTCCTGAATCAAATCCTCAATACGAAGCCGCTTACTATAGTCGTACTCATTAACGTCCCTAACAAAACAATAGGTACTGATTTCTTCGTTTTTTACTTTTTCTGAAAGTTGTTCAACCGTGAATGGTCCGAATTCTTTTGATTTTTCAATATAATAGAATTCGTGATCGTAAATAATGGTGCTGACTTTCTTTTTATATTTCTCTTTTAAATACGCTTGAATATCTTCAATCGAATTCAGCTCGTCTTCATAATTTGTCGTATTGATGTAAAGCGCAAATTCCTCTTTATCTTGATTGTTAAGCACTAAAATATCATCATCCTTAAAATAAGCTTCCACAGTAATCAGCCCATCCTCGGTTTCAATGGTAAAATTGTTTTGGATATTGATATTCCAAGTGGTTTTAATAACGTTGTTTTTTCGGGATATTTCAAGAACATTATCTTCTTTAAAGGTATAAATCGATTTCTTTTTAGAAATACCATTGACCAATACCCATTGCTGATTTATAAAATGGGAATCGTGATGACGCTCATAGCTAAATGGCTTTAAATTGGGAATCGTGTCGTGTAGATAATCATTCATTTAGCAGGTATTCAATAGCATAGCAGTAACTATACAACGTTAAGATTCGGGTGTTTATTTTCTTAAAGTTAAAAATTTTCCAGAAGTTTCAAAACTTCTTTCTTATAACTTCGACTAATGGAAAGCGCTTTTCGATGAACTGTAACCTGTTCATTTGTAAAAGACTGAATTTGTGATAAAGCCACAATATAAGACCTATGGATTCTCAGGAATCGATTTTTGGGTAATTTGGCTTCAATGGCTGTGATGGTTTCCCTAGTTACAATGATGGAGTTGGAAAGATGTATTTTGATATAATCACTTAAACTTTCAATATAGAGAATAGAATCAAAATCTACTTTCAGCATTTTTCGGTCAGAACGTACAAATATGAAGTCGTTATTTTCTGATGGTTCTGAAAAATTTTCAATTGAAGAAGCGCTCACTTCAAAATAACGGTTTACGGATTTCAATAAGCGCTCAAAAGCAATAGGTTTTAAAAGATAATCTACAGCTTGCAAATCAAAACCTTCAACAGCATAATCTCTATAGGCCGTGGTAAAGATAATCTTGATATTTTTATTTATGGATTTGGCAAAGGAAATGCCCGAAACCTCAGGCATATTAATATCTAAAAAAATTAAGTCAACTTTATGGTTATTAATAAAATTAAAGGCTTCAATCGCATTTTTACATTGTGCAATAACGTTCATGTTTTCAATTTTGGATAAGTGCGAAGCTATAATGTCCCGCGCCATTATTTCATCGTCAACAATGATACAAGAAATAGTTTTAGACATCTTTTAACGTTGGGTTTAGGTTTAAGTTTAAGGCGACCATATAATTATTTTCATCTCTATTAATTTTGAGATGATGTTGATTCGGGTATAAGAATACCAAACGCTTTTTTATATTTTCCAAACCAATACCTTCATCAGTGTTTGAATCTTTGGTACAGGTATTTTCAATTTTGAAATCAATTTTATCATGGGTTGCTATAATATCAATAAGTATTTCCAGTTTACCATTCCTGATTTTTCCATGTTTAAAACTGTTTTCAACAAAAGGTATCAATAACATGGGCGCAATTTCAATGGGTTCTGAACTTATATGTTTTGAAAAATTTACGCTCAAAGTATCACTAAATCGCATTTGCTCTAAGCTGATATAATCTTCAATATGATGTATTTCATCATTCAAACTTACAAACGGTTTATCCACTTGATACAATAAGTAATCCAACAAGTTGGATAGTTTTAATATCATTTCTGGTGTTTCATCCGCTTTTTTCAATGCGAAACCATACATAGTATTCAGCGTGTTAAACAGAAAGTGTGGATGAATCTGCATTTTTAAATATTTCAGTTCTTGTTCTTTTAATTTCAATTGTGTTTCAAGAATTTTAGTTTCAAGCGTTTGGGTTCTTTTTGAAGCCCTTATATTTAGTTTCATCAGCTTAAACGCACTTACTATGAAGGTGACAAGATATATTCCGGTCAACACGAAAAGAATATTTCTAGTCAAAGGATTCATGTCATTATATTCAAAATTTGAAATATAAATCAAACTAAAAAAGATAGAAACCATGACTAAATACGCTGAAATTATCAGCGTATAAATACTATAAAGTACAAACTGAAAATAACGTTTTGCTATGAGATAATCTGGTATTAATTTATAAATGGAGACATAAGTTGTGGCAATTGTAATCGGCATCAAAAACAAAGAAAATATTAATGTATCTCCAAAATTATTACTGCCAACACCAAAAAAATAGGTGTAGAATAGGAGCACAGCACACCAGAATATAATATGGAGCAGGCCTTGACCGATTTTTTTATATATGAAATTCGTTTTAAGCATTTAGAAAATCCATATTACAATAATACTGTATTTTTAGAGTGTTTTATGAGTTTATAGACGAATAACGGAATTAGCAATGGATTCAACATAGTGCCAAATCCCAACTTAAAATGGTTATCCGTCGCAAATATATATATTGAAGGTATTTATGTTTTAAGTTTGAGGTATGTTTAACTTAATATCATTGATCATGAACGAATTAGTAATTTCAAATGTTATAATCATTTCCAATCCATTTGTGGATCGATTTAACGAAGGTGGCCCATTCTTTATGTCGCTTATTTTAATCTGTCTTTTATTGTCCATATTCCTTTTAATTAACGGCTTCATCAACCTTAAGAAAGATATGGCAAAAACCGAAAAAATGCTAAAACTAACGGTAGATTCCAGTCTGTTGGGACTGGTTTTAGGGTTTTTAGGGTCTGTTATAGGCTTAATTTCAGCCTTTGATTCTGTGGAAGCGATGGGAAATCCTAATCCAGCTATGTTCGCTGGTGGATTAAAAGTGTCGCTCTTAACAGCCACTTTTGGATTATTTACTTTTGTAATTGCAAGAATTGGAATTCTAGTGTTACGTTGGTTTGTCAATTCTGAAAAACAGGAATAATTCTAACGGAAAAATTATCCATTAAATGAAGCGAACTTTTTAAAGTTCGCTTTTTTTACGTCCAGACCTTAATATTCTGTAATTTTGTAAAAACATCCTAATGGAAGAACTAACCCTCACAACACCAGCACTTTTATTTTCGGCAATATCCTTAATCATGTTGGCCTATACGAATCGGTTTTTGGCTTATGCAGCTATCATTCGGAATTTACGCGACCAATATCTAGAGCATCAGGATAGTTCTATTCTTAGGCAGATAAACAATCTAAAGTTAAGAGTAAAATTAACTAGGTACATGCAAATTTCAGGAATCACTAGTTTGTTATTTTGTGTGCTTACAATGTTTTTAATCTATGTAAATTATGATGTTATAGCAGTTTGGGCCTTTGGAATTGGGCTTTTGCTACTCATAGTGTCTTTGGCTTTTTTAATATGGGAAATTCAAATATCAGCTCAGGCATTACAACATCATTTGGGAGATATTGAAAATCATTTAAAAAAGTAAGAAAATTATTAAATAAAATGTGACCTCATAATATTTTTAGTGTCTTAACTTTACATACTCCTTAAAATGAGTTTAATATCAATCCATTAATCCGATCATAAAATCTCTTGACACAAGACGCTGTTCATAACCTAACCGATGAAGCGCTCGTAGAAGCCATTGTCAAAACCAACGATACTCTGTTGTTCGAGGTGCTATACGATAGATATGAGAGCATGGTATATAACAAATGTTATGGATTTGCAAATGGTGTTGACGAGGCCAAGGATTTAACCCAAGATGTTTTTTTAAGGGTGTTCGTGAAATTGGCGAGTTTTAAAGGGAAATCAAAATTTTCAACTTGGTTATATGCATTTACCTACAATCATTGTGTGAATTATGTGACCAGAAATACGGCTAAAAAGTTTGAAAAAAAGTCGGTTAGCACTGAAAATTTTGACATTGAGAATATTGGCGAAGACATCGATTCTACCCGTGAGTTTGAAAGCATGAGAGTAGAACAGTTAAAGAAAGTCATGGAAATGATTTCGCCAGATGAAAAAATGATTCTGTTATTAAAATATCAAGATAATTTATCAATTAAAGAACTGGCTGACGCTTTAGATATTGGGGAAAGTGCGGTTAAAATGCGATTAAAAAGAGCAAAAGAAAAACTTGTACAGAAGTACACTAATTATACGACAGATGGAAAATCCATTTAAAAACCTAGACCAACCTTTACAGGAAGTTCCACAAGAACTTAAAGGCAAAGTTATGCACGATATTGCCATGGCGAAGCTTTTTATGGAAATAGCGGAGTTGTTTTCGTATAATATTGGACATATTATTGAGAGTGTAACGAATAAAAGAAAGAAGGAATAATACTAAATAAACCCTAACTTAAAATTATTAGTATGAAAAATTTTACAGAATATAAGAACTCAGCAATGCAATCATTGTCATCAATGTGGCCAGAAATTGCATCCATTGCTTTTAAGGCGTTGGGAGCCTTATTAATTATTGTAATTGGTTGGTTGATTACAAAGTTTATCGTTAAAGCCATAAAAAAGGTATTGAAAATCGCCAAAGCAGATAAACTTGATGAAAAGCTAAACTCTATAGAGATAGTAGAAGGGAAGCAATTGAAATTTGATACTATAAAAGTGGTGTCTAAGTTTGTGAAATATATAATGTATATCATTATAATCATTACTGCTTCAGATGCTATTGGCTTAGAGATTATTTCTAATCAGGTTGGAGAACTTTTGGCTTATTTACCACAATTATTTGCAGCGTTGCTGATTTTTATTTTAGGCTTAATCTTTGCAAATTTTGTTAAGAATAATCTGAAATCACTTTTTGAATCCATGGATTTGTCTGGTGGGAAAATGATAAGTCAGGTGGTGTTTTTCTTATTGCTAACATTCATATCGATCACAGCTTTGAACCAAGCGGGAATTGATACAGAAATCATTACGAGCAACATCACTATGATATTAGCTGCTTTTCTAGGTGCATTTGCAATCGCAGTTGGCTTAGGAGCAAGGGAAGTCGTCGGTAAATTATTAAATACATTTTACGCTCGTAAGACTTTCGAAGTTGGGCAAAAAATCATCTTCAACAATGAAACTTATACAATTGATGCTGTTCAAAGCATTTCAGTAATATTAAAAAATCCTAAAGGACGACTTATTGTGCCCATTAAGGATTTAGTAGAAAATCAAGTACAAATGCAGGATTAACTATGAGGTTAGGGTCATAGGTTTTATGTTTACATAAAATGTAAT
The DNA here is from genome assembly GCF_013394595.1 of Winogradskyella forsetii. GTDB lineage: Bacteria > Bacteroidota > Bacteroidia > Flavobacteriales > Flavobacteriaceae > Winogradskyella > Winogradskyella forsetii. Next base: position 2,277,440 of record NZ_CP053348.1, on the reverse strand, counting down.
CCTGCATGTACTTGAGGTATATTGAAAACCCTTTTCATTAATTTGATTAGGGTTTTTTATTTTTATAGAGTGAGTATCTTACTGACCACTGACCACTGACCACTGGGACTGAAACACTATTTCTTATTCCGTCGGTTATAATTCTTATCGCCTCGAGTTTTCGGTTTTTTATACTTTTTAGCAATTTCCCGTCTATAAGAACCACCTAAATTTTCCTTTTGGTTTTTTTCTTTCTTTTCATGAAAAGCGGGACCTGGTGCATCTTCATCACGTCGTTTTGTGGGATTGTTTCGCTCTCTAATCTGTGGACGTTCTTCTTCAATTAATTCTGTTGAAATCTCAACGTTTTCAGGAATAGTGAGCGTTTCAATTTTCATTTGCATGAGTTCCTCTATACGCTCTAAACCTTCCTGTTCGGTTTCAGTAGAAAAAAGAATAGAATGGCCTTCTTGTTCAGCTCTACCGGTTCTACCGATTCTGTGCATGTAGTTTTCAGGATAATCTGGTGTGTCAAAGTTGATGACATGGGAAACCCCTTCAATATCCAGGCCTCTTGCCATGACGTCTGTAGCTACCAACAGTCGGTTTTCACCTTCTCTAAATTGTTCAATACTGCGTAAGCGGTAATTTTGTGTTTTGTTGGAATGGATAACACAAGATTCATTCGGGAATAAGTCCTCCAATTGATCAAAAAGGCGGTCAGCCATTTTCTTGTAGGCCACAAAAATCAGGACTTTTGAAAATGCCTCTTTATCTTGAAGTAAATGTTCCAATAGGTTGACTTTAGTGTAAAAGTTAGGAACATCGTAACGTTCTTGTTTAATGTTTTCCAAAGGCGTACCAGAAACCGCAATCGATATTTTTGTGGGATTAATAAAAAAATCGGTAATCAAATCATCCACATCTTTGGTCATAGTTGCCGAATACATAATGTTTTGGCGACGCTGTGGAAGAATGTCAAAAATATTCATCAGTTGATGTCTAAAACCTAAATCGAGCATCACGTCCACTTCGTCAATCACTAATTTCTGAATCGATTTTAATTGTAAAACCCTACTCACGGCTAAATCGTAAAGTCGTCCAGGAGTTGCTACAATAATATCCTGACCTTGTGCAACCGCTTGTTTTTGTGTATTAATATTGGTACCACCATAAACACCCAACACACGATTGTTGATGTATTTAGAAAATTTTTCAATCTCACTCACAACTTGCACCACCAATTCACGCGTAGGCACCAAAACCAAAACCCTTGGGTTATCTTGTTGCGAATATTTAAGGTTTCGTAAAATGGGCAACATATAGGCAAGGGTCTTACCAGTACCAGTTTGTGCAATACCAACCACATCCTTTCCAGAAGCCACCACGCTAAAGGATTCTTCTTGAATAGGCGTAGGTGTGTCAAAGCCTAAATCATCTAAAGCGTTGTATAAAGGTGTATTTAAATTGAGATCTTGAAAAGTCACATCGTTATTTTAAGTTGCAAAGATACATTTTCCAAAGTGGTTATTCTAATTCGTAATCTGAGTTAAAATTTTAGAACCCATATATAGTACCTAAAGGCACTTTTTTAAACTGACTTGTATGTTTTACCAATATATTGTCCTTAACAGGACAAAATTTGTCGAAACTTGATTGTTTGATAAATGAATAATATACCTAATTTTTTTCCAATTTGATAACATAAAAAACCTGTCCCTTTTAGGGACAATATATGGGTAAAAAGCCGATAGCTTTTTTACCTCAATGCCTTTAGGTATTGCATATGGGTTAATAACTCATGGTCTACATTTAATAGACAAATTCATTTTTATTTCCTTATAAATTATTAAGAATAGCCCTTATAAAAAAACTATACCAAATGCTTTTCGTCAATTTCAATACTATAACTAGCCTCAAAAACAGCAGCAGCTTCAAGTTCCAAAATCCCTTCTTTAGTATCAATGTTTTGGTCAGTGTTTTCATGATCAGCAATACCCAACCAAGGTTCAATACAGACATAAGACGCATTTGGTTTGGCCCAAATTCCCAATTGTTTAAAATCTTCAAAATTGACGGCTAAGATTTTTCCGTTGGTTTTGTGTTTTAAATTGACGATTCTCGACTTTAAATCCTTGAAAATTAAAGCATCTTCATTAAATAAATCTGGACGTAAGTCAATCTTATTACCGTCTGTAAATACAGGTATCGTTTCATCAGTTAACAAACCAGTATTCATATTCAACACATAAGATGCGGTATTTTCAGGCTTCTCAAATTCTAAATAATAATCGGTGTAGTTCTCCTCTTTTGAAATCGGACAATTAAAAGCCGGATGACCGCCTAAAGAAAAATATAATGGTTTTTCATCTATATTGGTAACCGTATGATTAATGGTTAGTCTATTTTCTGAAAGTGTATAAGTATTGTTGAACTCGAATAAAAATGGGTACATCTCAAATAAGTCTTCATTTGAAACCAATGAAAAAGTGATACTCGACTCCGTCTGATTTTTAATTGTGAAATCATCGTTATGTCTTGCAAAACCATGTTTCGGCATGTGATAAGATTTGTTTTTGTAGATATAGCTGTCATCTTTCATACAACCAATAATAGGAAACAAATTTGGCGCATGACTTCCCCAAATCTCAGGATCAGCTTGCCACATAAATTCGGTTTTATTTTTTACGGAAGTGATATTACATAACTCAGCACCTTTAGATTTGATGTTGATTTGTAAGAGGTTGTTTTTTAAACTAGGCATTTTTATTAAAATTTACTGAAATATACAATTCTTCTCTTGTTTTATCCTGAAAGCTTACAAATACCTTACAAGTATTTAATTTATTTTTCGGAAAAATTAATATTTAAACCTACAAGGTTTTTGAAACCTTGCAGGTTAGAAGAAACAATTTAATTTCGGTAAATTGCAGCAATTATTTTTCTATTGAGAACAACACAAATCCATCAGCCTGAAAACCTTGAGAACTTTAAGCAAAATCTATTGCTTTGGAGTCAGCAATTTGATGATATTGTTTGGTTGGATTCTAACCATCACAAAGACCAATACAGTAATTATGATGCTATTTTAGCTGTAGATGCACTGATCGTTATACGTACCGATTATTTTGACGCCTTTGAGCGTTTAAAGGAATTTCAAACGGCAACAAACGATTGGATTTTTGGTTTTCTTACTTACGATTTAAAAAACAATACGGAACAGTTAAAATCTGAAAATTTAGATGAATTGGACTTTCCAGAATTGTATTTTTTTCAACCGAAGAAATTATTTTTAATAAAAGATAATCACGTTGAGATTCAATATCTAAAAATGGTAGATGATGAGATTGATAACGATTTAAAATCTATAGAAAAATGTTATAATGAGCGCAGGTCGCTGAGCGTGGACACACAGCGTAGTCGAAGCGAAGTCGAAGCGAGTCAAAGGAGCTCTGACTATATTAAAATTAAACTTAGAATCCACAAAGACGACTATTTTGAAAAGATAGCCAAAATGCTCGCCCACATCTACAGAGGCGACATTTACGAAGCTAATTTTTGTCAAGAGTTTTATGCGGAAAACAGCGAAATAAATCCTTTGGAAACTTTCAAAAAGTTAAATAATATTTCAAAACCACCATTTGCCAGTTTCTTAAAATTTGAAGATAAATACTTAATGTCTGCGTCGCCAGAACGCTACATTCAAAAAAATGGAAACACTGTAATTTCCCAACCGATTAAAGGAACTGCCAAACGATCAGAACATAAAACCGAAGATTTAAAATTGGCCGAAGATTTGGCAAATGATCCAAAAGAACGTAGCGAAAACATTATGATCGTCGATTTGGTGCGTAACGATTTAGCACATACCGCAAAAAAGGGAAGTGTTGAAGTAAAAGAATTGTGCAAAGTGTATTCCTTTTTGCAAGTCCACCAAATGATATCCACAATTCAATCTGAAGTCAAGGCTGAAACCAATCCCATAGACGTCATAAAAACGACATTCCCAATGGGCAGCATGACAGGTGCGCCAAAAATTTCAGCCATGAAAATTATTGAAGAACTTGAAGAAACCAAACGCGGTTTATATTCGGGTTCCGTGGGCTATTTTACGCCAAATGGCGATTTCGATTTCAATGTCATCATAAGAAGTATTCTTTATAATGAAACAAAAAAATATGTTTCGTACTCTGTCGGAAGCGCGATTACAGCAAAAAGCGATCCGCTTAAAGAATATGAGGAATGTTTGGTAAAGGCAAAGGCCATGCGAGAGGCTTTGGGGAATTAGTGTTCAGTCGCAGTGGCAGTTTTCAGTAGTTAGTCTTCAGCATAAAGTGTAAATTAAAAATAATAAGACTTTATTTTTAGCTCTATTTATTTAGAATACTTTACGCCTTTACGCCTTTACGCCTTTACGTCTCTGCAAGAAAAACCCTATTCAATGTGTCTTCTAAAAGTGCGCTTAACCTTTTCAAAAATAGCTTCAACCCGTTTCTGCTCGATCTTTTTAATCTTAGCAATAGACTCAAAATCCAACTTCCCAATAATATATAAATCCACAATATTAGAGACATTAAAAGGCAACCAATTATAAAGCTGACCGAATACCTTAGGAGATTGTTTTGAAGATAAATCCTTAACCTCAAAAGCTTTTAAAATTGAAGATTCCTTATTGGCATATAATTGCAAGGGTTCCATCTGATCTTGATGATAAGAAATATCATTGAGTTCCGTATTCAGAATAAAATCAAAATCGGCGTCAACCGTAAAGTCTTCGTTAAGTTTTGATAATTCCTTTTTGAGAATAGCGTCAGTGCTTATAGTATCTTTATGATAGGCTTCGTTTTTAAACAAGACATTCATATAACTATCCACAATTCTGAACAGTTCTAATTTTACAGCCATGGGCTCAGCATCCACATTAAACCCTTTATCATAAAGTATGATTATACTTTCATCGATGATTCCATTAGAGGAAAACATGTTTTTCGGCAAGATTCCTGTGGTTTCAGCAATATAAATTCTGTGTTTTACATAAGGATGTAAATGTGGTAGTGCAGAAAGCACCTTTTTATCAAAGGCGGTTCGTGCAGATTTCGATGTTAATTCTTCAAATACACTCATAACCTAATATTTTAAATTCCCTTAAAGTTAATCAAAAAGAAAATATGCTGTTATGATAATTGTCATTTTAACTTTATTGTTTAGTCGCAGTCCTCAGTCATCCGAATGTTAATTATCAGTTTATGAATTTGAATGAAGTTATTCTGTTATTTAGTCAATTTTGCCTCGGATTACTGTTGTTTCAATTACAAGCACGTTCATAGTTTTTCTCCATATTTTGCCTTGAATTTTGCAGGTGTTTTGCTTATAACTCATCTAGTCTATCTTCTCTGTGAATCTTCGTGTATTCTCCGTGAAACTTTGTGTAATTATTTTCAATACCTTTGAGAAGTGGAAGAAGACTTCAAAAATCATATCAATAAAAAGCTTTCAATTTTAAAAGACCGAAAATTGTTAATTGCCCTTTCGGGAGGCATTGATAGTGTTGTGCTTGCACATTTATGCCATTCATTACAGTTGAATTTTTCACTCGCCCATTGCAATTTTAATTTACGCGAAGAAGAAAGCAATAAAGACGAAGATTTTGTCCTAGAACTAGCCGATGAATTTGATGTCGAAATCTTTATCCAAAATTTTGATACCGAAGTTTATGCCAAAGCACACAAGCGTTCCATCCAAATGGCTGCACGCGAATTACGTTACGATTGGTTTAAGGAATTAGCAACGCAGTTAAAATTCGATTATATCTTAACAGCACATCACGCCGACGATAACCTCGAAACTTTTCTGATTAATTTTACAAGAGGGACAGGCTTAAATGGCTTAACGGGAATTCCGATGATAAATAACAACATTGTTAGACCTTTATTGCCATTCTCTAGAAATCAAATTGAAACTTTTGCAAAAAAAGAAAAAATCAATTGGCGCGAAGATTCTAGTAATTCTTCCAGAAAATATTTAAGGAATAAATTGCGTCATGAAGTGGTTCCAATTCTAAAAGAAATCAATCCAGAATTACTGAATAGTTTTAAAAACACTATCGATAATCTCAATGATACGGCAGAAATCGTCGAGAAAAGTCTAAATGATTTTAAGAAAAAAGTCATTGCAAAAATTGATGAATACGGCATAAGTTATAAGGTTTCAGAATTTAAAAATGTCAAGAATCCAAAGGCCTATCTATTTGAATGTTTTAAAAACTATGGATTTACAGAATGGAATGATGTTGAGGATTTATTAGATGCTCAATCTGGCAAGTTGGTAAAATCGAATTCGCATCGCTTAATAAAGCATCGTGAACATTTAATCTTGACGGATCTATGTCATTCAGAGCAAAGCGAAGAATCTCTATGGATTGATGAAAATCATTCAAAAGTAAATACACCTTTAGGAATTCTATTTTTTGATGAAGCCGATGCCATTAAGAAAACGTCAAACCATTCAATTTTTGTCGATAAAGAAAAATTAAAATATCCTTTAGAATTGCGACTTTGGAAAGCAGGAGATGTATTTCAACCTCTAGGAATGAAAGGCAAAAAGAAAGTCAGTAAATTTCTAAAAGATGAAAAATTATCTTTGGTTGAAAAAGAACATACATGGTTGCTAACCTCAAATAGTGAGGTGGTTTGGGTAGTTGGTAAGCGTGCTGATGATAGATTTAAAGTAACACCAGAAACCAAGGAAATTTTAAGAATTAAAATAGAACAGACATCTGAATAATTGACAAATTTAACCTCTCTGAGAAACATAGTGTGTACTCTGTAAATCTGTTCGTAATTACAGGAAATAGAAATTTAGTATTGGTGAAGAGTAAGAATTAGTGGTCATTAATGAAATTCGTGTCAAAAGAAAACCGTGTAAATCCGTGGTCAAAAACAACAAATAATTTGAAACTTAAAGGAAACATCATAGACATCCCAAACGGCAAAATCTTCAAAGGAGAGGTTACCATTGAAAATGGTAAAATTAAATCCATCGAAGAAAAGGAAAGCGAAGAAAACCATTTCATCTTACCAGGTTTTATAGATGCGCACATCCATATTGAAAGTACAATGTTAGTTCCAAGTGAATTTGCCAAAATTGCTGTAAAGCACGGAACGGTCGCTACAGTTTCCGACCCTCACGAAATCGCCAATGTCCTTGGTGTAAAAGGTGTTGAATTCATGATAGAAAACGGGAAACAAACCCCTTTCAAGTTTAATTTTGGAGCACCTTCTTGTGTGCCAGCCACAAGTTTTGAATCGGCAGGAGCTGAGATCGATTCAGACGCTATTAAAACTTTAATGGCAAATCCAGACATCAAGTATTTAGCCGAAATGATGAATTATCCAGGCGTTATTTATGATGATGCAGAAGTTCTTAAAAAACTAAAATGGGCAAAACACTACAATAAACCCATTGATGGTCATGCGCCTGGACTTCTTGGAGAGGATTTAAACAAATATATCTCAGCAGGCATTTCAACCGATCACGAATGTTTTACTTACGACGAAGGCTTAGAAAAACTTCAAAAAGGCATGAAAGTCATTATCAGAGAGGGTAGTGCTGCCAAAAATTTTGAAGCTTTAATCGGTTTGCTCGACGAGCATTTCCTAAATATGATGTTCTGTAGTGATGATAAACATCCAGATGATTTGTTGCTTGGTCACATTAATCAATTGTGTGCAAGAGCTGTCGCCAAAGGAGTTGATGTTTTTAAAGTATTGCGAGCAGCTTGTGTAAATCCTGTTAAGCATTATAATTTGGACGTTGGACTTTTAAATGTTGGAGATGATGCGGATTGTATAATTGTTGAAGATTTAAACGACTTTAAAACGCTTCAAACTTATATTAATGGAGCATTGGTCTTTGATAAGAGAGAATCAAAAATAGAGCATGTAGAATTTGAGAATTTGAATAATTTCAACACAGATAAAAAAGAAATTTCAGATTTCAGATTGGAGTCTCAGGCTGAAAAAATTCGAGTTATTGAATGTAAGGATGGCGAATTAGTGACAAACGAACTCATAGAAAATGCAACTATCGAAGATGGTAATTTAATTTCAAATACTAAAACCGATATTTTAAAAATGGCTGTGGTTAATCGGTATGAAAATCAAAAACCAGCCATAGGTTTCATCAAAAACATTGGATTAAAAGAAGGCGCCATTGCCAGTTCGGTTGGTCATGATTCGCATAATATTATTGCTGTTGGCGTCTCTGACGAAGCGATTTGTAAAGCGGTTAATCTCTTGATTGAAAATGAAGGTGGTATTTGCGCTATTAGTGATAATGAAGAAAAAGTGGTCGCACTTCCTATGGCAGGAATTATGAGCGACCAAAATGCCGAAACAATTGGCAGACAATATGCAGAATTGGATAAAATGGCCAAGCAACTAGGTAGCAAACTTCATGCACCATATATGAGTTTATCGTTTATGGCATTGTTGGTAATTCCTTCTTTAAAGCTTAGTGATAAAGGCTTATTTGATGGTGGGAAATTTAAGTTTACTTCCGTAGAAGTATTATAATATATTATTTTACATAGGCTCAAAATATTGACTACTAGATCTTTGTTTTGGTAAGGGTTTAGAGAAAATTAAAATAAATTTTAATAAAATTTTATAAGAAAAATAGATTGATTTAATCGGAAAGCTATAGATTGTGATTTCCAGTAAAAATATTATGAATTCAGCACAGTTACTATTCATCTAATACCATAGATCCAATAAAAAATGCCAATTTTAGAACCAACCTACAAACCGCCGTTCTGGGCAAAAAAAAGCTTTGTGTCCACTGTATTTTCAGGACTAGCCCGAAAAGTTGAAGGTGTAATCCAAACAAGGGAACGCATCACCTTACCAGATACCGACTTTTTGGATTTAGATTGGAGCTACGCAAAGCAAAAATCGAATAAAGTCATTATTCTATTACACGGACTCGAAGGCAATGCACAACGACCATACATCACAGGAACAGCGAAACTATTTAACGGTAATGGCATTGATGCTTGTGCCGTAAATTTTAGAGGGTGCAGTGGCGAACCTAATCTTTTATTCCGCAGTTATCATTCTGGTGCAACCGAAGATTTAGATGCGGTGGTAAAGCATATTTTATCAAAAAACATTTATGATGACATTTACATAAAAGGCATAAGTCTTGGAGCAAACATGGCTTTAAAATATGTAGGCGAAGGCAACGACATTCCAAATGAAATTAAAGCTGTTATTGCCATTTCCACACCGTGCAATTTAAAAGGGTCTTGCGACGAATTACTGAGTTTAAAAAACCGACATTATGCGATTCGTTTTTTAAATCATTTAAAAGATAAGTTGAAACCTAAATTAATTCAATATCCTAAAAATATATCAGTTACGGATTTTAACGCTATTAAAACTTTAATTGATTTTGACGACGTTTACACCGCAAAAGCACATGGTTTTGAGAGTGCTTTAGATTATTATGAGAAAGCGAGTTGTCTGCAATTCTTGCCTAATATTAAAGTGCCATCGTTAATTATTAACTCACTTAACGATTCCTTTTTATCTGCTGCATGTTATCCTGTAAAGGAAGCTAAGCATAATCCAAATCTGCATTTTGAAATGCCAAAGTATGGAGGACATGTTGGGTTCATCGATAAAGGAAATGTTTATTATAATGAACGGCGTGCTTTGGAGTTTGTGAGAAATGTTAAAAAGTGTTAATTTGGCGATTTTAAATTTACAGATATGAAGCAGTTTCACGTTATTGTTATTTTGGTTTTTTGTTTGCAATTTGGTTTTGGGCAGATTGGGTTTGAGGAAAATATTATAATTAACAATAATATAAATGAATTGCATTCTACATATATAGAGGATTTAGATGGTGATGGCGACATGGATATTATTTCTAATAACCGAAATGTCATTGGATGGCATGAGAACTTGGACAGTTCGGATAATTTTACTTCTTTGAAGGTAATTACAACGGAAGTTTCGAACCTTAGTAATGATATTTATAATTCCACCTCAGTGCATGCTAGTGATATTGATGGAGATGGCGATATTGATGTGTTATCTGCTTCTAGTGGAGTTAATAAAATTGCGTGGTACGAAAATATCGATGGTCAAGGAACATTCGGTGCTCAACAGATAATTACATTAAATGTTTTTGGTGCAAATTCAGTATACTCTGAGGATCTCGATAATGATGGTGATATGGATGTATTATCTGCATCATGGTTTGATGATAAAATTGCTTGGTATGAAAATATTGATGGCCAAGGAACTTTTGGTCCTCAGCAAATAATTTCTATTAATGCCGATTATGCTAATTCAGTATATGCTAAAGATATTGACGGAGATGGTGATATGGATGTATTATCCGCATCTGCAAATGATGATAAAATAGCTTGGTATGAAAATATTGATGGTTTAGGCAACTTTAGTTCAGAACAAATAATAGTCTCGAATTTTGGCTGGGCTTATTCAGTCTTTTCCGAAGATTTAGATGGTGATGGGGATCAGGATGTTTTGGCAACTTCGAGATATAGTGGTATAAAATGGTTTGAAAACCTTGATGGTAATGGTAACTTTGATGCTGGTCAAACTTTAGCCTCCTCTTCTTTTTCTTTTTCAGTAATTGCTAAAGATATAGATAGTGATGGAGATATGGATGTATTATGGTCAAATGATAGTGGGAGTAATAATGTCGGCTGGTGTGAAAACATTGATGGACAAGGCACGTTTAGTAATCAAGTTTTAATAAGCAACACTACTGGTGTTAGAAATGCATTTGCAGCAGATATGGATAGTGATGGATACGTAGATTTAGTCTCTGCTTCTATAGATGAAGATGTGATTGCATGGTATAAAAATATTGATGGACAAGGCAACTTTGGAGTTAGAATATTAATGCCAATAATTGTTGATAGTCCAAAATCCATTTACTCAACAGATATAGATGGTGATGGAGATATGGATGTGCTTTCTGCTTCCTTCAATGATGATAAAGTTGCATGGTTCGAAAACGTAAATGGAAGTTTTGATGGACAAAAAGTAATTTCTATCGATGTGGATGCTGCAGCTGCTGTTTATGCAGAAGATTTAGATGGTGACGGAGATGTTGATGTACTTTCTACGTCTCCAGGAAACAATGAAATAGTATGGTTTGAAAACATTGACGGGCAAGGTTTTTTTAGTTCTAAACAATTAGTTTCTAATGCCATAGATCCGTTATCTGTCTATGCCGATGATTTAGATAATGATGGGGATATGGATGTGTTGTCATTTTCGTTTAATAAGATAGTATGGTATGAAAACGTAAATGGTCTTGGAGATTTTGGGCTTCAACACGAAATTAGTGAAGAGGTTAGTGGTCCATCATCAGTTTATGCTATAGATATAGATAATGATGGAGATATGGATGTGTTATCGGCATCAAGATTCGATGATAAAATAGCATGGTATGAAAACACTAATGGAATGGGAGTTTTCGGACCTCAACAGGTAATTACTTCAAATTCGGTTAATGCATTATGCGTTTATGCAATAGATATTGATAATGATGGAGATATGGATGTGCTTTCGGCTTCATCAAACGATGATAAAATAGCATGGTATGAAAACATTGATGGATTAGGAAATTTCGGTGCACAGCAAGTAATCACCGTTGGAGCTGATTCTGCAGCATCAGTATATGCAGAAGATATTGATAATGATGGTGATTTTGATGTGATTTCTGCATCACAACTTGATGATAAAATAGCTTGGTTTGAAAATATAGATGGTGAAGGAACTTTTGGACCTCAACAGATAATTACTTCAAACGCCGATGGCACATTGTCAGTCTATGCAATAGATATAGATAATGACGGTGATATCGATATACTTTCTGCATCATTGAATGATAATACAATAGCTTGGCATGAAAATTTAGGGTATTTAGGAAACGAAATAAATGGAACAGTAAATATGGATTTGAATTCTGATGGCTGTGATAATAATGACATAGCATTAGAGAATCTAATTTTATCCTCAGATAATGGAATAAATGCTTTTTCTACAGTAACTCGACAATACGGTAATTATTACATATCAACGGATACGGGTGATTATATAACTACAATAATTAACTTACCTTCTTATTTTGATTCGAATCCCGTTTCTCATTCAACAAGTTTCATTGATATAGGAAATTCAGATGTAGCAAATTTTTGTATAGAACCCATAGGTGTTGCTAATGATTTAACTATTAGTGTATATTCGTCCTTCAACAACCCAAGACCAGGCTTCAACACCACATACCAATTAGTGTACAACAACATCGGCACAACCCAACTAAGTGGTTCTGTTTCGTTTGAGTTCAATGATTCAAAAATAAACTTCTTAAACGCAAGTGAAACCATAAGCTCACAATCAGCAAACTCATTAACCTTCAATTTCACAGACCTCAATCCTTTTGAAACGAGAACCATAGATTTAGAATTCAACGTATCTGCACCGCCAATCACAAACATTGATGATATACTTGTGGCAACAGCAACTGTAAATCCAGTTTCCGGAGACGAAACAGAAGAAGACAATGTATTCACTTTAGAGCAAACGGTCATAGGTTCCTACGATCCCAACGATATCGCAGTTTTAGAAGGCGAAGAAATCACTATTGAAGAAGCCGATAACTATTTACATTATCTAATTCGTTTTCAAAATACAGGTACTGCAAGTGCCATTAATGTGAGAGTTGAACATATATTGGATAGCAAACTAGATTGGACTACCATGCAATTGGAAAATTTAAGTCATACAGGTCGTGTGGAAATAACCGATGAAACTGATGTGAGTTTTATATTCAATAACATCAACTTACCAGATACCACAACAGACGAGCCTAACTCTCATGGTTATATCGCCTTCAAAATAAAACCAAAAAGCGATGTGGAAGTAGGTGACATTATCAGTGGCACAGCAGATATATTCTTCGATTTTAATCCGCCAATCACAACAAACACGGTAAACACAGAAATCGTTGCGCCATTGAGTATTGTTGAATTTAATGCACAATCCATTCAATTATTTCCAAATCCTGCAAAAGACCAACTAAAAATTACATCTCACAAGATTATGGATAAGTTAACGATAGTTGATATTAATGGGAGAGTGTTGAATGACATTCAATTATCTATTTCAGAATATACCTTGGATGTTTCAAGTTTAACCAAAGGTGTGTATTTCTTGGAAATACAATCTGGCGCTTCAAAATCAACTAAAAAATTCATTAAAAACTAGTCTGTTTATTCAGATATAAACGTTGCGCAAAAGAGTGCTTAAAATACAATAAGCACTCTTTTGCGTTATGAATATTTAACATGTTTTTTAGGCATAATTACTTATTTTTGCCCTAAAAATAATAGGTTATGAAAACAAATCTACCTTTAATTGCCGCGCTTTGCTGTGCACTTTTCACAACTGCTCAGGTTGAATTTACACCTAATATCGTTATAGATAGATCACTTTCTATTGAGTCTCCTTTCGATACGTTTGCGGCGGATTTGGATGGCGATGGCGATCTGGATTTATTAACTTCTACGTACAGTGGCGATAGACTTTTATGGTTAGAGAATTTAGATGGTACAGGCACTGATTTCACACAACACGATATTTCTACAGATATTGATAATCCGTGGAATGTTTCTGCAGCAGATTTAGATGGCGATGGCGATTTGGATGTGTTCGCTGCTGCTAGTGGTGGAGAGCATGTGATTTGGTATGAAAACACCGATGGCAGTGGAAATTTTGTATTAAAGCAATATATTTCTGCCTATGAGGTCAGAGCCGTTAGTGCGCACGATATTGATGGCGATGGAGATTTAGATATAGTTTGGTCTTCTACTACAGATGGTAAAATGAAATGGTCTAGGAATACAGACGGAATAGGCACCTTTGCTGGGACACTAAATGTTGAAAACAATGTATCGAGTATTCCAAACTTTCAGGTGGTAGATGTTGATGGTGATGGCGATTTGGATGTTGTTTCTGCTTGGAATATTGATGGTGGAACTAAAGGCGTTTCTTGGTACGAAAACGAAACTGGATCAGGATTGTTTAGCAGTAGAAAAACCATAGCATTGACCACAAATTCTATATCCTCAGTGCATGCAGGAGACTTAGATGGCGATGGTGACATAGATGTAGCAGCTGCTATTCAATCAGAAAATAAAGTGGTATGGTATGAGAATACAGATGGCTTGGGCACCTTTAGTGTTGAAAACGTATTATCAGATACAGTAGAGTCCGTAACAAAAGTGAGTATTGCTGATTTTGATGGTGATGGAAAATTGGATGTTATCGCAGCATCAATCAATGATAATGAAATTAACTGGTTTCAAAATATAGGTTCGGGTAATTTTACTAGTGAAATTTTTGTAGATACGTTTCTCGGTGGAGTACGCAGTCTAAGACCTGCGGATATTGATGGCGATGGAGATTTAGATTTTACAACTATAACCAGCAATGATAATAATATTAAATGGTACAACAATATAGACGGTCTTGGTAACTTTTCACCTTACACCATAACAAAGAATATTGATGGAGGTAAAACTGTATTTGCAGGTGATTTAGATGGTGATGGTGATAGTGATCTTCTTTCGGCATCACATTGGGACGATAAAATCGCTTGGTATGAGAATAAAGATGGCCAAGGGGATTTTGATGATACACAACTTATCATATCCGAAACTATTAATGGTGCAAGCGGAATTTTTGCAGCCGATATAGACGGTGATGGAGATAATGATGTCGTTGCAGCATCTTCCTTGGACAATTATATTGTTTGGTTCGAAAACACAGACGGTCTGGCTAATTTTGGATCTCCACAAACTATTGATGATGCTATGGATTCAGTATCAAAGGTATATGTTATAGATATTGATAATGATGGAGATATGGATGTTTTTGCCATAGGAAGAGGGAAAATTACGTGGTACGAAAACACGGATGCTTTAGGAGCTTTTATCAAATCTGAAATAGATTCCATTAACAATTTCACGATGTTCGCGTTGGATTTTGGGGATCTGGATAGTGACAATGATTTAGATTTGGCTGTGGCGTCCAATGCTGGTATCTTATATTATTTGAATCTGGATGGTCAAGGTGTTTTCGGGTCGAGACAACAGTTAGATGCTTCCTTTGATGGTCTTGGTGTTAAGATTGCCGATTTAAATAGTGACGGAAATAACGATATTATATTTACAGGTGATGTTTTATCTGGTACAGATTATGTGGCTTGGTTTCAAAATATCAATGGTGTGGGAACTTTTGGGACGGTTCAAAATATATCTACCATTGTCTCAAATTCACAAGACGTAGATGCTTACGACGTTGATAGCGATGGAGATATCGATGTGGTTTCGTCATCTTATGAAAGTTCGGGAGTTGGTATAATTGCATGGTATGAAAATACAAATGGGCTAGGCGATTTCAGTAATAGCCAACAAATTGTTGGAACAACAAACGGGAGTGCTTTTCAGTACGATCTTTTTATAGATGATATCAACCAAGATAATAACCTAGACATTGTTACTATAAACAATCTGAGCGACCAAATTATCTGGTACAACAATATGGGATCGACACTCGTCAATGAAATAAATGGGACTGTTCGTTTTGATTTGTTAGGTGATGGTTGTACTGTTACGGATGATTTGTTAAGTAGCATTATGGTGATTGCTTCAAGCGGAACCGCATCTCAAGCTGCTTTTACTCAAGAAAACGGACAATTCAGGATTTTTACTACAGAGGAAGGTGTTATTGATACGCAAATCACATCGCAATTACCCAATTACTATGTGTCAAGTCCAACTACGTTTCAATCTAATTTTATGGGTTTAGGAAATACAGATACTGTCGATTTCTGTATAGAACCCATAGCAGCTATCAATGATTTAAAGGTTAGTTTTTATCCAACGCTAAATGAACCAAGACCAGGTTTTGATACGAGGTATCGTATCGTTTATAAAAATAGTGGCACAACACAATTAAGCGGAACGATCACTTTTCAGTTCGATGGGTCAAAGATGAACTTTCTATCCGCCACAGAAACTGAAGCCTCCCAAACGACAACCACCGTCACCTTTAATTTTACCGACCTAAATCCTTTCGAAGTTAAAACCATAGATTTAGATTTTAATGTGTTTGCACCGCCAATCACAAACATTGATGATATACTTGTGGCAACAGCAACTGTAAATCCAGTTTCGGGAGACGAAACAGAAGAAGACAATGTATTCACTTTAGAGCAAACGGTCATAGGTTCCTACGATCCCAACGATATCACAGTATTAGAAGGCGAAGAAATCACTATTGAAGAAGCGGATAAATATCTACATTATCTAATTCGTTTTCAAAATACAGGAACCGCAAGTGCTATAAATGTAAGAGTTGAACATATTTTGGATGATAAACTCGATTGGACTACTATGCAATTGGAGAGTTTAAGTCATACAGGTCGCGTGGAAATAGTCGATGAAACTGATGTGAGTTTTATATTCAATAACATCAACTTAGCAGATAGCACAACAGACGAGCCTAACTCTCATGGTTATATCGCCTTCAAAATAAAACCAAAAAGCGATGTGGAAGTAGGCGATATTATCAGTGGCACAGCAGATATATTCTTTGATTTTAATCCGCCAATCACAACCAACACGGTGAACACAGAAATAGTTGAACCACTAAGCGTTGGTGAATTTAATGCGCAATCCATTCAATTATTTCCAAATCCTGCAAAAGACCAACTAAAAATTACATCTCAAAAGATCATTGATAAGTTAACGATAGTTGATATTAAAGGCAGAGTCTTGAATGACATTCAATTATCGAATTCAGAATATACCTTAGATGTTTCAACTTTAACCAAAGGTGTGTATTTCTTGGAAATACAATCTGGCGAATCAAAATCAACTAAAAAGTTTATAAAAAATTAAACTGTCATTCAGAGTATAGCGAAGAATCTCATATTAAGATAAACCTTTCAAGATCATATTTTGAAAGGTTTTTTGTTTTAAGAAAGATTTATCGATAAACGGAAGGTTTATTGTAATGAACTGCGTGCTTTAAGGTTTGTCATAGCTTATAATTATATTAGTTTTGATACTTATCAAAACCTCTATGAAAGCAAGATTAATATTCATGGTACTATTTTTAATTAGCACCTTTAGTTACGCACAAGTAAATCTTACAGAAAATGTTATAATTGGTCAAACAACTGATTTAGGCTTAGAAAAATTATCTAAAGTGATTGCTGCAGATTTAGATGGTGATGGCTTTAAGGATGTGATTTCTTTAGGAAGAAGAGTACAATGGTACAAGAATTTAGCCGCTCAGGGAACTTTTGATGAGTCGACAATGTTAGAATGGGTAAGTACTGTTTTCAATATAGAATTAGATATTGACGCTGCAGATGTTGATGGTGATGGTGATATAGATTTAGTTTATTATAAGAGAAATCCGGATGTTGTCCATTCCGTAATTATGGTTTGGATAGAAAATTTAGATGGTTTGGGAAATTTTTCCGAAAGTCAAACTTTAAAAACTATAAATGAAATAACAAAAGTTAAGGTTAATCTTTTAGATGTAGATAATGATGGAGATATAGATATTACGTATTCAGATTATGAAAACATAGGATGGATGGAGAACATTGATGGTAATGCTAATTTTGTTGACCATACATTACTAACCATTCCATCTACTATAAATTACCATGGTTATGCTTTTTCAGATTTCAATGGAGATAATCTTATGGATCTGGTTGTAGATTATCAAGATAATCTTGATTTTTATATACATAACTCTAATAATACAGTAACACTTACGCAGAATTTAGATTCTTCTTCCACAGGTAAGCATATTATCGTAGCGGATGTTGATAACGACAATGATAATGATGTGGTTACAGTTTTATTAAATGGTACTAACAGTGAAGTATTATGGTACGAAAACACAAATGGAGCAGGTGTTTTTGGACCACGAGCAACCATTACAAGTCTGCCTGATATGGAAAATGCAGATTTAGACAGTTTCATTGATATAGCATTTAAAGATTTGGATGGAGACAGTATAGTGGATTTGCTTTTTAGCTATTATCCCACAAGTAATCCCGGACCACCTTATAGTTATCAAGCAACGAATAAAATGACTTGGTATAAAAATCAAGGTTCAGGAAATTTTGGTGATGAGCAAATAATAGCCTCATCGCTTGTGGGCTTGAAATCATTTTTCGCAACGGACATTGATAACGACTCTAAAATTGACGTGGTCACTGCATCATTGTATGAGCGTCAAGTAGGCTGGTTTAAAAATTTAGATGATCAAGGCACTTTTGGAGAACAGAACTTAATTTCCAAAGCGATATATGGAATAGCTAGTTTTGACAAAGGTGATTTAGATAGAGATGGTGATTTAGATATAGTATCCGTTTCTAATGATGGAAAATTATCTCTTTTTGAGAATACTGATGGTCTGGGAAATTTTAATGAGGGTCAGGTGATAATTGCAAGTGCATTGCAAACTCAGAGTTACGATTCCTTAAACGGTCTTGATTTATCTATAAGCGATGTTGATGGTGATGAGGATTTAGATATCATCGTTTGGGTTTCTGAAGAAGATTTTTTAGTTGAGGGTAGGCTACATGTATTTATTAATAATGGTAGTTTAAATTTTACTAAAAGTACACCAATAGCATATGAGGGCTTTCGCAGATATCTAGCGTTTAAAGACATTGATGGTGATTACGATTTAGATATCGTAGGTACAATGGAAAATGATTTTTCAACTATTTTCTATCATAGAAATAATGGAGATGGTACTTTTGAACCTGCACAGTCTATAGTCGAAAATTTGAATTTTGTGAAAGATATAGCTTTGGGTGATATTGATGATGATGGCGATTTAGATCTTGTAATTGTTGAAGATGACAATAGTATATCTTGGTTTAATAATAGCGATGGATTAGGCGATTTTTCATTTTCTCAGACCATAGCAGAGAATGGTTATGTTAGAGAAATCCTGCTTCAGGATATAACAGATGATAATTATACCGATATTATTTTTGTTTCTGATATTGGACTTATTCGAGAAATCGATCTATTAAGATATAATAATAGTTCAGGAACTTTTGATGATAAGGAAATTCTTGTGTCTACTAATGACTTTGTTGATAATGTGGCTTTCATTGATTTCGATAATGATAATGATGTAGATATTTTAGCAGGAAGATCTAATAGTATTGGAGATTCAGAATTAGTATGGCATGAAAATTTAGTGGAAATCACAGGAGATGAGTTCAATTATGGTCCATATATTACAATTTTAGAAGAAAGGTTTCCACAGCAATTAGACATTTTTGATATTGACAATAATGGGTCGCTTGATGTGGTAGGAAGTTTGGAAGAAAATAGTTTGGCATGGTTCGAAAATCTTTCGTTCCCATGGAATGAAATTTCTGGTACTGTAACATTTGCAGATAACGTGCCATGTGATGATAATAACCCACCATTTTCTAACATTATGATAGTTGCAGATAGTGGAGTTAACGAATATGCCACATTTTCACAATTTAACGGTGTTTACCAGCTACTCGTCGAAGAACCAGGAAACTATACAACAGCCCCTGTAATTCCATTTGCTGGATATTTTACGGTTACACCAGAAACTTATACTTCCAATTTTGAAAATTTAGGAATTACTGAAATTAATAGTTTTTGTCTAGAACCTAATGGGGTTTTGCATGATCTAGAGATTTCAATTTTTCCTATCACAGAGGATCCAAGACCTGGTTTTAATTCACATTATAGAATTGTATATAGAAATGTTGGTCCACTAATAGAAAACGGAACAATTACATTTGAGTATGAGGGATCAATGATGACTTTCGTCAGTGCTTCAGAAACAGTTCAAAGTTTTACTGCAGGTGAAGTAGTGTTTAATTTTCAGGATTTAGATCCTTTAGAAACTCAGTTTATCGATGTTGTTTTTAATGTTTTACCTCCTCCAACCGTAAATGGAGGTGATGTTTTCAATTTATTAGTTAGCATTAATGGCAGTAGCGAAGACGATTTAACTCCTACTAACAATTCACATGGTATTAAGCCAGTGGTAGTGAATTCTTATGACCCTAATGATATAAGGGTTATGGAAGGCGAAGAAATTTTAATTGAAGATGTCGATAAGTATTTGCACTACATTATTCGTTTCCAAAATACAGGTTCTGCAAGTGCTATCAATATTAATGTAGAACACGAGTTAGACGAGAAATTGGATTGGGAAACCATGCGACTCGAAAATCTTAGTCATCCAGGTCGTGTAGAAATTGTTAATGGCTCTATGGTCAATTTTATTTTTGATGATATTCATTTACCCGACAGTACATCAAATGAACCTGCTTCACACGGACACATTGCTTATAAAATAAAGCCTAAATCTAACGTAGTGGTTGGCGATATTTTTAGCGCAGTAGCAGATATATATTTTGATTTTAACCCACCAATTATCACTAATACAGCAACTACTGAAATTGTTGAACCACTAAGCGTTGGTGAGTTTAATGCACAATCCATTCAATTATATCCAAATCCTGCTAAAGATCAACTTAAAATTACATCTCACAAGATTATGGATAAGTTAACGATAGTTGATATTAATGGGAGAGTGTTGAATGACATTCAATTATCGAATTCAGAATATACCTTAGATGTTTCAACTTTAACCAAAGGCGTGTATTTCTTGGAAATACAATCTGGCGCTTCAAAATCAACTAAAAAGTTTATAAAGAACTAGTCTGTTTTTCTGAGTCCCAATAGTTATCGGGAAGAAGCATCTCATTTCAAACAGAAAACCTTTCAAGATTAAGTTTTGAAAGGTTTTCTTATTTTTAAATTACCCTTTAAAATCAATCACATTCAATTCTGAAAACCTCTCTTACAGTAGCACCTGTTGGTGGTACGGAATAATCAGTTTCGCTTTGGCATTCGACCGACTCTCTTGCGGTTTCTTGATAATCTAAATACCAAATGTCTGAAGTTTCTTCGAGATTTTTAGATTCAATATAGGTAACACGTTCACATGCACAATTCTCTTCTGGCGGTTCTGCATCCGCAGAGCAGCCCGATAATGCAATATTAGACATAAGCGCAACCGCTAACATTGTTGGTAGTTGTTTTTTCATGGTTAAGTAAATTTGGGACAACAAACTAGAGAATAATTCTACACCTAAACAAATATTTATCCATAAAACGTATATAAAATTCGATGAAATGCAATTTTTGGTACGTTTACATGGTAAAATTCTTACATTTTATGTTGAAAAGTCTCCTAATTGGTAGTTCATATTTTGATTAATCCTTTTGGTATTTACGGTCGCTAATGCGGCTATTTTTAATTAGAGGAGTTCGGATTAAGACCATAGAAATAGTTATATTTATAGTCTATTCAAATTGTTTACATGAAAAAAACGGCATCCCAGAAAGCAAATACATCAGAATCATTTACAGATTTAAAGACTAAAACACCACCAAAAAATAGTGTGGGATTTGGTGCTATAAAATCGGTTGTAGGACATGTGTTTAGGTATATGAAACTTAGTGATGCGGTTAAAATTTCTACAACCCTAAACCAGAAAGGCGGTTTTGATTGTCCTGGCTGTGCTTGGCCTGATCCAGATGATGAACGGTCGGCATTAGGCGAATATTGCGAAAATGGAATGAAGGCCATGGCCGAAGAAGCCCAAAAAAACGTCATTTCTTCTGATTTTTTCGAGGAGAATTCCGTTGATGAAATTTCGAATTGGTCAGATTTTGAAATTGGAAAAACAGGACGACTCAAGGAGCCAATGTTTTTAGCGGAAGGCGCAACGCATTATCAACCCATGTCTTGGGAAGATGCATTTTCAAAAGTAGCCGAGCATTTGAATGCTTTAAAAAATCCAGATGAAGCCGTGTTTTATACTTCGGGAAGAACTACCAATGAAGCCGCTTTTTTGTACCAATTATTTGTGCGGGAATTCGGGACGGCAAACTTACCCGATTGTTCCAATATGTGCCACGAAGCCAGTGGAAGTGCTTTGTCTGAAACTTTGGGTATCGGAAAAGGATCCGTGACTTTAGATGATTTATATAAAGCCGAAGTGGTCATGGTCATTGGTCAAAACCCAGCGACCAATCATCCAAGGATGTTGACGGCTTTAGAGAAATGTAAAAAAAACGGAGGAAAAATTATAGCCGTCAACCCGCTTCCCGAAGCTGGTTTAATTAAATTCACGAACCCTCAAAGTCCCAAAAAACTATTAACTGGAGGCACCAAAATAGCTGATGTTTTTGTGCCGATTACTATCAATGGTGATGTGGCGTTTGTAAAAGCATTGCTTCTTAAATTGTTGGAAGCAGAAACACTAACAGGAACTGTGTTTGATAAAGAATTCATTGAAAATTATACCCATAACTATGAGGCTTTTATTTCAGATTTAAAGACCTATGATTTTGAGGACTGTTTGAAAGCTTCAGGGGTAAGTAAAGAAATTTTTGATGACACTTTCAATTTAATTCTTAATAATCAAAAAATTATTATCTGTTGGGCCATGGGATTGACACAGCATGAAAATGCAGTGGATAACATTAGAGAGTTGGTTAATCTATTATTGTTAAAAGGAAGTATAGGCAAGGAAGGCGCAGGTACTTGTCCGGTTCGTGGCCATTCTAATGTGCAAGGCGACAGAACGGTTGGTATTTGGGAATCGGCACCTCAAGCGTTTTTAGATAAAATTGAAGACAAATACGGTTTTAAACCCACCACAAAACATGGGTATTCGGTTATTGATGCTATCAAGGCCATGTACGAAAAAGAGGCTAAAGTATTTTTTGGTTTAGGCGGTAATTTTATCTCTGCAGTACCAGATACCAACTATTCGGCACAGGCATTGGCCAACTGTAATTTAACGGTTCACGTCAGTACAAAATTAAACCGATCCCATTTAGTGACAGGAAAAGAAGCGCTGATATTACCATGTTTGGGACGTTCAGAAAAAGACTATCAGAAATCAGGAATCCAAACCCAAAGTGTTGAAAATTCCATGGGTGTGGTGTCGTCAACCAAAGGTATTTTGGAACCGTGTTCCGATGCACTTTTGAGTGAAGTTGCCGTTGTGTGTAATATTGCCTATGCTACTTTAAAACACCGTACAAAAATCGATTGGTTACACTATAAAGATGATTATGCGTTGGTTCGTAATGATATTCAAGATGTGGTTGCTGGTTTCGAAAATTATAATACACGTTTAAAACAACCAGCCGGATTTTATTTGCCCAATGGCGCACGCGAACGGAATTTTAAAACCGTAACAGGAAAAGCGAATTTTTCTTTGAATAAATTACCCAAATGGAAATTAAAAACTAATGAATTAATCATGATGACCATTAGAAGTCATGACCAATTCAACACCACCATTTATGGTCTCAACGATCGCTATCGTGGTATTTACAACGAAAGACGTATTATTTTCATGAACCGAAACGATATGAAGCAAAGAGGTTTGGAGGAAAAAGAGGTGGTGAATCTAAAGTCCGAATTTAATGGCGTGATTAGGGAAGCGCACAATTTTAAAGTCGTTGGCTACGACATCCCAAAGAATTGTTGTGCTACTTATTTTCCCGAAACCAATGTGTTGGTGCCTTTAGATAGTTTTGCGCATACGGCAAAAACGCCTGCTTCAAAAAGTGTAATTATTTCAGTGGAAAAATCAATCATTTAGTTTTTTGAAACTAAAATCATATACTCATCTCGAAAGGATACTTGTAATACACTGATTTAAAATACTTTTCATACATTTAGAGTAAACAAAATTATATGCTCAAAAAAGTATTCGCCAGTGCCGTTTTTGGAGTTGAAGCGTCCACAATTACGGTAGAAGTCAACGTGGACAAAGGTGTTGGCTATCACTTAGTTGGATTACCAGATAATGCAATAAAAGAGAGTAATTATCGGATTGCTGCTGCACTTCAGAATAATGGTTACCGAATTCCGGGTAAAAAGATAACCATAAACATGGCACCTGCCGATTTGAGAAAAGAAGGTTCGGCATACGATTTAACTTTAGCCTTGGGCATCTTAGCAGCAACAGACCAAATAAAAGCAGAGAATTTAGAAGATTATCTCATTATGGGAGAATTATCCTTAGATGGAAGTCTGCAACCATTTAAAGGTGCTTTGCCAATTGCCGTAAAAGCAAGGGAAGAAGGCTTTAAAGGTATGATATTGCCCATTCAAAATGCAAAAGAAGCGGCTATCGTGGATAACCTGAAAGTGTTTGGCGTAGAAAACATTATGCAGGTCATCAATCATTTCGACAAAGGTGAACCTTTAGAGCAAACCATCATTAACACTAGGGAAGAATTTTATAAAAGCTTGGATTTTCCGGAATTCGATTTTGCAGATGTCAAAGGGCAAGAATCCATAAAACGTTGTATGGAAATTGCAGCAGCAGGAGGTCATAATATTATTCTTATTGGTCCACCAGGTTCTGGTAAAACGATGTTGGCAAAACGTTTGCCAAGTATTTTACCACCAATGACGCTTCATGAAGCCTTAGAAACTACCAAAATCCATTCAGTAGTTGGTCGTGTAAAAGCACATGCGGGATTGATGGCACAACGACCGTTTAGAAGTCCGCATCACACAATATCGAACGTTGCCCTCGTTGGTGGCGGAAGTTACCCGCAACCAGGCGAAATTTCCTTATCTCATAATGGTGTATTGTTTTTAGATGAATTGCCAGAATTTAAACGTGAAGTTTTAGAAGTGATGCGTCAGCCACTGGAAGATCGGGAAGTCACCATTTCAAGAGCAAAATTCACGGTTACTTATCCATCGTCATTTATGTTGGTGGCAAGTATGAATCCAAGTCCTAGTGGTTATTTTAACGATCCAGATGCGCCAATCACCTCATCGCCAGCTGAAATGCAAAGGTATATGGGCAAAATTTCTGGACCACTTTTAGACAGAATCGATATTCATATTGAAGTCACTCCTGTGCCATTTGAAAAGTTAGCAGATGAAAGAAACGGAGAATCTTCGGTTGAGATAAGGAAACGTGTAACCAAAGCCAGAGAAAAACAAACCGAACGTTTTAAGGATTTAGAAAATATTCATTATAACGCACAAATGAATACTAAGCAAATTCGAAAATACTGCAAACTCGATGACGCATCTATGCAATTACTAAAATCTGCCATGGAACGATTGAATTTATCCGCCAGAGCCTATGATCGTATTTTAAAAGTTGCAAGAACGATTGCAGATTTAGAAGGTTCACAAGATGTTTTGGGCGCTCATATTAGTGAAGCGATTCAGTATCGTAGTTTGGATCGTGATGGTTGGTTGGGCTAACAAACAAATTCCTGCGCATGCCTGTCGATTGATAGGAAAGCAAGAATCTCATAATATATAATCAAGAACAACAGTTTAGGTCACGTCAATGCAAATAAATCTTCTACAGAACCTTATACTTCATAATATATTTATAATTCATTCGCTTATGGATACTTAGTTAAAATTTCACGGAAATAAAGGAGCAAAATTCCAATAATTCCATTAATAAGTTAAGTTTTTTTTCAAAAAACACTGCAACCTTTTCAGTTTTTTCCATCTTATATTAAAACAACCATTATGAAAAACAAACTTTTACCCTTAGTTTTAGTTGTAACATTGTGTTTACAACTTACAAATTGTAATACGGACGATGATAGCAATGATCTTATAGATCCTGTCGCAGTAACTGTTCCAGTAATAAAATCCAAGACTGCAATGCGGAACGCTATTGCAATCACAAATCCTCAACCGACCAATGCAGACGGAAAAATATATGTCTATGACAATCTGTTGTTTTACATAGCCAAAGATTCAGGAATACACGTGTTTAATAATCAAAACCCAGCAAATCCTCAAAATATAGCCTTTATAGAGTTGGAAGGCGTCAATGATATTTCTGTAAAAAATGATATGCTCTATGCTGATAATTACATGGATTTAGTGGTATTTGATATTAGTAATGTGTCAGATATAGAATTTGTAAATATTGAGGAAGACATGTTAGTCTATTATGCCCAATATCCTGAAGATGTTTTATACTACCAGCCTAATATTTATCCAGACAATGCCGATGAATTTATAGCAGGCCATACCATAGTCAATATGGAAAGAACAGAGGTGGAAGATAATCCTAATATTTATGCTTGGAATGAAATTTCAATAGGCATTTTTAATGATGCCGCTTTATCAAATAATATTGGTGTTGGAGGATCTTATGCTAAATTTCAAATTTATGGCGATGCATTATATACGCTAGATGATTATAAATTGAATACATTCAATATTTCGGATTATAATAATATTTCCTTAACCTCTGAGACCTGGATGGGAGGTTGGTTTGGCGGTGTACTTGAAACGACTTTTATTCTAAAGGATTATTTGTTTATTGGTGCAACGGACGGGATGCATATCGTTGACTTGCAAGATGAATTCAATCCCACTTATACCTCATCTTTTACACATGCTACAGGTTGCGATCCCGTGGTTGTAGAACAAAACACGGCCTATATTACGGTAAGAGGAGGAAATACATGTGGTGCTATTGAGGACCAAATAAATGTAATTGATGTTTCGGATATAAGTTCTCCCGTAGAACATTCAACATATTTCTTCTCTAATCCTTATGGTTTAGGAATTAGAAATCACGTCCTATATGTGTGTAATGATGATGGCATAAATGTGTTTGATGCTCAAAATCCGAACAATATCATACTGGAAAATACCTATCAAACGATTTCCAAAGATGTCATTCCGTTATCAACGCACTTAATTGCTGTAGGGGAAAATGTAATTCAGCAATACAATTACGCGGATAATTTTGGGTTAGAATTGATTAGTACGCTTCAATTTTAAAGCTATACAATTATAAAATAAGCCCTTTGCCAGTTGCTCCAAATCCATTTACAGCCAAAAAGACGATCACAATGTTATGATGCTAATGAAATCAAACATTTTCAGTAAACATATAGATAAGTACCAATTTGGATAAAGAACTACGGATACTCATACAAAAATGTGTAAAGCAAGATAAGGAAGGGCAGCGTGAATTATACACGTTGCTTTCTCCAGTTTTGTATGGTATCTGTTTGAAATATATGAAGAGCAAAGTCGAGGCAGATGACGTCTTTCAGGATGCCTTTATTATGCTATTTCAAAAAATTGACCAATATAGGTTTGAAGGCAGTTTTGAAGGTTGGGCGAAACGAATTTTCGTAAATGAAGCCTTAGAGGTTTTGCGAAAAAAACAGCGTCGACTGCATGTGGCGATTGAAGATTTTAATTTTAATACTGATAATGAAGATAATAGCAAGCGCCTTGATCTTGTTTTAACCCAAGAAGAGTTGTTAAATCACATTCGGGAATTACCAGATCATTATAGAATGGTTTTCAATCTTTACGTTTTTGAGGATTATAGTCATAAGGCAATCGCAAATAAACTGAACATAGCTGTTGGAACGTCAAAATCGATATTAAGTAGAGCTAAAAGTGTGTTGAGGACAAAAATTAATGCCGAATTAAAGAAAAAAGTGTCATGAAAAAGGACAATATTGATAAAATATATAGTGAATTAGAGATGTTCTCTAAAGCACCACCAGAGGAGTTATGGGACAATATTGAAGCACGACTTCATCCTAAAAAGAAGAAAAGGCGACTCTTTTTTATTTGGGGTTCTGCCGCTGCAGTATTGATGGTATTCCTTGGATACATGTTCACAAGTTCGCCAGTACCTAATGGCATTCCGGTTAACACAATTTCAGATAAGGAGCAATCCACTGATAATGGTAAATCCACAGATGATGCTGAAATGAATAAATTAGAAGAAGAAACCACGAAAATAGTTAAGGGGACCGATTTAAATAATGCGAATGAAGACGTATTAGTAGAGGAGTCAAATGAGCAACTAAATACTAAAAACGATGAATTAAACGCTATTGCGAATCAAAAACAATCACAGAATGCAAATGAAATATTAGTAAAAAAAGAAGTGGACGAAAAAATAGTTCATGATGTAATCACCAATCACAAGAAGGAAAATTCAAACTATAACAACAGCTACTCTCAGAATACTATAAAAGACAAGACTAGTAAAGACAGCGATAGCGTCAATTATGAAGCTATGCCTCAGCTAAAAGAGAAAAATAAGAACATCATTAATGTTGAAAAAGATAAAGCGATCGCAAGTATTGATTCTATTGCTGAGATCAATAAGGTGCCATTATTGGAATTAACAGAAGAACTGGTTGCTCAGAATGAGAACACCAGCGATAGTATAATTAATAAAGTAACTGGAAGTCCAAAATGGTCGGTTGAGGTTTTAGGTGGCTTATCCAATACAGCTTCTGAAGCTTCTATTCAAGGCGAGTCCGTAAACACCACATCCCAAAACGACTTTATATATGCACTAAAGGTTGGCTATGCGATTTCAGATAGAATCGTTGTTAAATCTGGGGTTGGTAAAAATATATTGGGTCAAGAAATAAACAATTTGCTGTATGTAAGTTCAGATGCATCACTTTCCGCAGATAATTCTCAAAGTATTATAAGCAATCAGGAGGTATTGATATTTGGTTCTCAGGAATCCGTAGAAAATTCTTTTACTGATATATCAACTTCTGGAGCCTTCATTAATGAGGGAACATTGCAGCAGCAATTTGATTATATTCAAGTCCCGTTAGAAGTTTCATATAAGGTATTAAAAGCACAAAAATTTGATGTCTCATTGGGTTTAGGTGGAAATATGAACTTTCTAACTAACAACAGGGCATTTTTGGATGATGAGCAAATAGGGGAAAGTCTAAATGTTAATTCTACAATTTTTGGCGCGACACTGAATACCAACATGTCTTATGAATTAGCAAAAAAGACGATTCTGTTTTTAGAACCTAGTTATAATTATTTTGAAAAACCAATTGACAATAACAACCAGGCTTTTAATAATACACAGTTAAGAGTGTTGTTTGGGTTGCGGTATATGTTTTAATCGATTCCTGATGTCCTGTGTAATGGTCATATAGCATAATAATTGTATTTTTACTACTCATGTTAAGCTATTTTTATGACTAAATATCATTTTATTTACCTCTTATTTGTTGTCTTTTTAACCTGCAATACTTCCGAAAAGAATAAGAACACAGACAGAGAAACAACGAAGGTAGAAATTGTTGAAACACCAACTCTAAACCTAGAGCAAGCCAACCGTTTGGCACAGTTGCCAATTAACTGTATCAATAATGAATACCCAAACAAACTCAATCAAACCATTGGTAGTGCTTCAGATTTAAAAACGCCAAAAGAACTGCATCCCACATTTTACGGTTGTTTCGATTGGCATTCTGCCGTTCATGGGCATTGGAGTTTGGTCAGCTTGTTAAAACAGTTTCCAGCGTTGGAAAATAGTCCCGACATCCATCAAAAATTACTTCAGAATATATCCAGAGAAAACATCGCACAAGAATTAGAGTATTTTGAAGGTAAACACAACACATCGTTTGAAAGAACCTATGGTTGGGCATGGTTATTAAAACTAGCGGAAGAATTACATACTTGGGATTCTCAAGTTGCACGAGAATTGGAAACGAACCTGCAACCCATGACAGATTTAATCGTGAATAAATACTTAGAGTTTTTACCGAAATTAAATTATCCAATTAGAGTAGGAGAGCACCCAAACACAGCTTTCGGATTAAGCTTTGCTTACGATTATGCAATGGCCGTTGAGCATCAAGACCTAAAGACTTTAATAGAAAATAGAGCCAAGGATTTTTATTTTGATGACCAAGATTGTCCCATAGAATGGGAGCCAAGCGGATTCGATTTCCTCTCGCCTTGTTTAGAAGAAGCCGCTTTGATGAAACGTGTTTTGTCCAATGAAGATTTCAAATCTTGGATCAATGATTTTATGCCAGAATTAAATAACCATGATTTTGATATTGCTGTTGGTGAAGTTTCGGACCGAACCGATGGAAAACTAGTGCATCTCGATGGTGTTAATTTTTCGCGCGCTTGGAGCTTGAATTATATCGCTAAAGATTTACCAGAATTTCATCATTTAAAAAATTTAGCTAATAAACACATCAATTATTCTTTGCCCAGTATTGTAGGCGATAGTTACGAAGGTGGTCATTGGTTGGGAAGTTTTGCGATTTATGCATTGAATTCTATTGAAAAATGATTGCCAAGTTCTTCAAAAATATTGGTCCTGGACCTTTGGTAGCAGCTGCTTTTATTGGACCAGGAACAGTGACCGTTTGTACTTTGGCTGGTGTCAATTTCGGATTTGCATTATTGTGGGCCATGGCGTTGTCTATTTTTGCTACGGTTTTTTTGCAGGAAATGGCAGCACGATTGGGAATTGTATCCCAAAAAGGTTTGTCTGAAATTATTAGGGAAGAAATCAAACATCCTATTTTAAAAGGATTTGCTTTACTCTTAATTATAAGCGCCATCGTCGTCGGTAATGCAGCGTACGAAGCAGGAAACATCAGTGGTGGAGCGTTGGGCATGGAGGCCATTGTCGGCAATGTAGTTTGGGAAATAGGACAGTTAAAACTCAATGTTATGAGCTTGGTAATTGGTGTCATAGCTTTCGCTTTGCTCTACATAGGAAATTATAAAGTACTGGAAAAAGCCTTTGTGTTTCTTGTCATTCTGATGAGTTTTGCATTTATAACGACTGCGATTCTCACAAAACCGAATCTAATCGAAATTTTTCAAGGTATTCTTATTCCTGAAGTTCCCGAAGGCAGTATTTTAACTATTATCGCTCTAATCGGAACCACAGTTGTGCCTTATAATCTTTTTCTACATGCGTCTTTAGCTAAAACCAAATGGAAGTCTAAAAGCGATTTGCCATTGGCTAAAAAAGATACATTGGTTGCCGTGATTTTGGGTGGATTGGTATCTATGTGTATCATTATTGCGGCCTCCGCAATACAGCAACAAACGATAACCAACACCGCTGATTTGGCTTTAGGTCTAGAACCATTATTCGGTAGTTATGCGAAATATTTTCTGGCGGCTGGACTCTTTGCGGCAGGAATAACAAGTGCAATAACCGCACCTTTAGCAGCTGCGTTTGTTGCAAGTGGTTGCTTAGGTTGGAAATCAGATTTAAAATCGAAAAAATTTAAAGCTGTCTGGATGATTATTGTGATTTTGGGAGTTCTGTTTTCTAGTTTCGGCTTTAAATCCATTGAAATTATAAAATTTGCACAGGTTGCCAACGGTTTATTGTTACCGGTCATTGCTGGTTTTTTATTGTGGATTATGAACAAATCGGCTGTCTTGGGACCGTATAAAAATTCAAAACTTCAGAATATTCTAGGATTAATTATTTTAGTTATCACTATCTTTTTGGGAATAAAAGGGATTTTGAGTGTTTTTGAATTGATTTGAGACTAAATATATAAGTGTTCAGAAGACCGTAAATTAAGAGAAAGATAGGAGAAATGTTAAAAAGTTATTCCTAAAGTCCACTTAAGGATACAATCCACTTAGTTGAATTGAACGCTTTTCCCCTTGAGGGGACTTTAGGGGTGTAAAAAATTAATAGTTTTTTGCTTAAAGGCTATTTTTAGGTTTGAATACGCATTCCATAGACATAATAATAAAAAACTAACGATTAGTCTAATGATAATAATCTAAGATGAAGAGTGAGATTAGTATAGATATAAATGCAGACGTCGGAGAAGGTCTAGGCAACGAAGCGCATTTGTTGCCATTATTATCCTCGTGTAATATAGCCTGTGGCGGACATGCAGGAGATGAAGTCACAATGCGACACGTTATAATGCTTGCTAAAAAGCACCATGTAAAAGTCGGTGCACATCCTTCGTTTCCAGATAAATTGAATTTCGGTCGTGTTAATTTAAACATATCGGATGCTGAATTGTATACGAGTATAATAGACCAAATTTCAGCTTTAAAGAATATTGCTGAAGCAGAAGGTGTGACTTTAAATCACATTAAGCCACATGGTGCATTATATAATTTGTCGGCTAAAGATGAAAAAACCGCAAGAGTGGTTATTGAAGTGATAAAAAGTATCGATTCGTCAATTCAATTATACGCACCTTTTAATTCTGTAATCGCCAATTTAGCAAAACAGGAAAACATTGCTGTAACCTCTGAAGCTTTTGCAGACCGAAATTATAATGATGATTTGTCTTTGGTTTCAAGAACAAATAGCAATGCTATTTTACATGAAAAAGAAGCGGTTTTAAGTCATGTTTTGAATATGCTTAAGAACCAAAAAGTAACATCAATAAGTGGCATGAAAGTGCCCATAAAAGCCACAACAATTTGTGTACATGGCGACACCAAAAATGCCATTGAAATTTTGAAATATATGAGTTCTAATTTGAAACAAAATGGCATTCAAATTCAATAAGAGAGTATGGGTTATAAACTTCGATTTTCGCAATATAATGAACGCTCCATTTTAGTGGAATGGCCAGCTAATATTGATGAAAATATGCTTCATGATGTACTAAATTTCAAATCTATAATTGAATTAAAATCATTTAAACAAATAGTTGATATTATTTCCACATACGCTTCATTGTTAATGATATACAATTCAACTATTGATAATTTCAATGATGAGTTTTCGACCTTAAAAGTGCTTTATAAATCGCAAGATTCAAAGAAGTTGTTAAAATCAAAAACTTTCAGAATTCCAGTGTGCTATGAGGACGAATTTGCGATGGATTTAGACAATTATTCCGAAGCAAAGAACCTCTCAAAAGCCGCTATAATAAAGTTACATTCCGAAACTGTTTACACTGTTTTTTTTATCGGTTTTTTACCTGGGTTTTTATATTTGGGAGGGCTCAATCCAATCTTACACTTTGACCGAAAAGAAACCCCTAATCTCAACGTAAAAAAAGGCTCGGTTGCCATTGGTGGAAAACAGACCGGAATTTATCCGCAAGACAGTCCTGGAGGATGGCATATTATCGGGAATTCTCCATTGGAATTATTCAATCCAAAGCAAAATCCACCTTGTTTTATTAAAGCTGGAGATAAAGTAAAATTCTATCCTATTGCAAAATCTGAATACCTAAGGATTCAAGATGACATAAAGAGCTCAAATTTTAATATTGAAACTTTATGATGAAAGTCTTAAAAGCAGGATTTTATTCCACCATACAAGACCAAGGTCGTTTAGGGCATCGCAGTTACGGCGTACCTGTTTCTGGTGTTATGGATGCCTATTCAAGT
Source organism: Winogradskyella forsetii (assembly GCF_013394595.1). GTDB lineage: Bacteria > Bacteroidota > Bacteroidia > Flavobacteriales > Flavobacteriaceae > Winogradskyella > Winogradskyella forsetii. The sequence continues at coordinate 2,244,081 of NZ_CP053348.1, read as the reverse complement.
GAATTTGCGAATAAGCTGTTGGGAAACAAAATAGAGGCAGCCGTTTTGGAAATGACGATGACAGGAGCCGAACTACAATGCCTTAAGCCAACTACAATTGCTATATCTGGCGCTCATATGAACCCGAAATTAAATGGAAAGGTCATAGAAATGTTTAGGTCTATTTCGGTAAAACCCGACGATATTTTGAGTTTTGGAAAGCTGTCAAATGGCTTTAGAACTTATGTTGCCGTAAAAGGGGGATTTTTAAGTGAAACTGTTTTGGGAAGCAGAAGCATGGCGAAAGGGATTACGGAAGCCGTTAGAATACAAAGAGAAGATGTTTTAGAATTTAACTTAACAGGCTTATTAAATCCTAAACACGCGAAGCTAAAATTCAATACTTCCTATCTTGATGACGATGTTTTGGCAGTCACAAAGGGACCAGAGTTCGATGCACTAACAAAAGCACAGCAAGCCTTATTGATTAATCAAGGTTTTCAAGTGTCCAAATTTAATAACCGTATGGCCTATCAGCTTTTGCCATTATTCAACAATAATTTAAAGCCAATATTAACGGCTCCCGTTTTACCGGGAACCGTACAGCTCACACCATCAGGACAACTCATTGTTTTAATGCGGGACTGTCAAACTACAGGAGGTTATCCTAGGGTTCTTCAACTAACGGAAAAGTCGATAAGTTGTCTAAGTCAAAAAAATACAGGTAACCACCTAAAAATCAGTCTAAAAGACTAATTTTGTAAGAAAACATTTGATTTAAAATTTTATATCTTAAATAAAATCAATAATTTACAGGTTCTATTAACTAAACCAACCATTTATTATGAAAAATTTCGGACTACTAGTATTAGGAATTATTTTGGGCGCTTTAGCCATGTATTTTTATTGCTGTCAGGATACAGATTTAGCCATTGAAGAACCAACTAAACCATCTGGTTTAATATCTTCAAAAGAGGCTAAAGTTTTAGATGAAGCTTATAATATTAAACATCGTATTATTAACGATTCGCTTTTTAAGAAATCAACGGACGGTGGAGATAACAGGTCGTCATGGTGGTCCATAGAAGATATTCAGAATTATATCAATCATGCCGAAAACCAAGCTGGTGAGTTAGGCTATACCATGGATGGATTGCGCGTTTATTTGGGTGCTTACCCTCAAGTTGATGGACAAGAAGGACTAACCACCATGTTTATAGTGCCAACTGGTACTGAAAACAAATCTAAGGGTAGTATATTTTCGATGTTTCAAGATGGTAGTAGTGATATACAAGGCGCAGATGGTTTGAATGTTGGCGGCCATGGTAAGCCACCAAGTGTAAATTATCCGCAATAAGATGTCTTCAAACTTATAAAAAATGAATGTCGATGATTTTGTCTTTCATCTATTTGAGCTTGTAGCAGCTTTGTCGGGTTCATATTATTATTTGAGGACGAACAATGCGAAAATCCAACCTTTTGTATGGTATCTTTGGGTTGTTGTAGTTGTAGAAACTGTTGGTATGTATGGCTATATTCTTCAGAACAATTATGATAATGAAATATTTATCTGGATAAAAAATAGTGTGTTCTGTGCTAATACTTGGCTCTATAATTTATTTAATTTAGCATCTATATTTTTTTTCGGAATCTTTTTTAAAAGAATTCTAATTGGTGATTTAGCAAAAAAAATTGTGAATTTCACGGTAATTTTGATTAGTGTTTTTACAATTGTATATTTTAGTTTCGACGGGAATTTTTTTAATAAATCATTGCCATATGATTTTTTGATCCAGACATTAGCTGTTTTTATTTTTGTTATGCTCTATTACAGGCAATTATTGAACAGTGATAAGATTTTGTTTTTTTATAAGTCGCCAGTTTTCTATATAAGTTCTGGGATTTTATTGTGGTTTTTGTGTGTAAGTCCTTTATTTATTTTTGATGCTTATATGTATGAAATCAATCAGAATTTTATAGAATTTAGATCTCTTTACCTTTTAATCGCAAATATATTATTATACTCATGCTATACCTTTGGATTTCTTTATCCTTTGCATATCAAAAAACAATTAGTAACGAAGAGATTGCTCTAATTTCCTATGTTATTTTTATAACAATAATTTTGGTTATAACCTTTGTTTTGTTTTTTGTTATGTTTCAAAAACGTAAAAATCAACTTTTATTAAAAAATATTGAGCAACAACAAAAATTCGACGAAGAACTGATTAAAACCCAACAGGAAATCCAGGAAGAAACCTTAAAGCATGTTGGGCGGGAATTACACGATAATGTAGGACAAATGCTAGTATTAGCAACCATGCAAATGAAAGTTGCTGCCAAAACCGTAAAAGATGAAGCAAAGACTAAAGTGGAACATGCAGCAATGGCCTTAAAGGACTCCTTGGAGGAGGTTAGGGCTTTGTCAAAATCCTTAAATAGTGATGTGATTTTTAATTTAGGTTTTGATGAAACGGTAAAAAATGAAATTACGCGGATGAATAAATCGGGGCTAATAGAATCTAGCCTATCTATAATAGGTGAGAAGGTCAATTTTGAAAATAAGAAAGATGAAATCATTTTGTTCAGAATTTTGCAAGAGTTCTTTTCAAATACCTTAAAATATGCTGAAGCAGAACATCTCAATGTAATTTTAGATTATCAAGACGCATGTTTAGCCATTAAAATTGAAGACGATGGAATAGGATGTGACCTTGATGCTGTTGAAAAAGGTTCTGGATTAATCAATATGGAAAAAAGAGCAGAATTGTTGGATGCTAAATTTAAATTAACTTCTCAGCCTGAAAATGGAACCTCACTAAGCTTGGTTTATCCTTTTAAAAAGTAATGGAGCAATAACTTGTTGCTAGTCTATAAATAATAGACTCATTTCTCAAGTTAAAATTCACAAAACAAAATCACTTTTTTTTAAAAATACTGTTCAGAATGGTGTTGACCCCAATAAACAAAAATGAAATCGCCAATATGCATAGTAGAATTGAAACAATCAGTAAAGGAATGTAGAGTGGCTTGTCTTTATTGTCTAAGGTTAGGTGTAGTAACGTTGGGCCAGCAAACATCAGTAAAAGGCAAATGCCCATTTGCTTTAAACCTTTAGCTAAAATGTCTTTATCAGTTCTGTTCTCGTCGTCCATGGGAAATACTTTTTCTAACGCTCTTGTGTTCGTTTAATAGATTGGCAGCTTCTTCTTTTGAGATGTCTAGCTCGTTCATAATCATTTTTACACCTCTTTCCACCAGTTTGTCATTACTTAATTGCATATCCACCATTTTGTTGCCTTTTACTTTACCTAATTGAATCATGGTAGTAGTGGTTATCATATTTAGAACCATTTTTTGGGCTGTTCCAGCTTTCATTCTGGAGCTTCCGGTTAAAAATTCTGGACCGACCACAACTTCAACTGGGAATTTTGCTGTAAGTGCTAGTGGACTACCTTCATTGCAGGTTATACATCCCGTAATGATAGCTTGCTCATTACATTTTTCTAAAGCACTGATCACATAAGGTGTTGTTCCAGAGGCAGCAATCCCTATGACAACGTCGTTGGTGGAGATATTATGTGCTTCTAAATCTAACCAACCTTGGGTATTCGAATCTTCAGCATTTTCCACGGCTTTTCGTATGGCGTCGTCACCTCCAGCAATTAAACCAATAACCAACTCATGAGACACTCCAAAAGTAGGTGGACATTCGGAAGCATCAAGAATACCTAATCTTCCACTTGTACCAGCTCCTAAATAAAAAAGGCGTCCTCCATTTTTTAATTTGGAAACAACTTGGTCAATGAGAGCTTCAATTTGTGGTAAGGCTTTTTCCACTGCTAAGGGCACTGTTTGGTCTTCTTTATTGATGCTTCTAATAATCTCGTTGGTGGACATTTTTTCGAGATTGTTATAATTGGAATCTTGCTCAGTTGTTTTTATGAAATTCATGGTTTAAAGGTAAGGAATAAATGTTGCGAATTACAAGTGTGATTGATCGAAAAATTTAAGATGAACACACTAATACATTTCAATAATAAAAGTAAAAAACCTATGCAACTAGGGTAAAATGCAACAAAAATACTTAGTCGAATTAATTTTTCTTTAAATGGTTATTTTGATTTTTAATTAATTGATTATTAGTTTTTTAAAACGGTATTTTCACTTTCAAATTTCCGTAAATAACAAACACATATTCTTTATAGGGCAAATATTTTAATCTACCTTAGAAGTCGATATGAATAATCACTATTTCTAATTAATAAATTAATTCCAAAAAACAATGAAAAAAATGGCATTTTTCAAATGGAGTGCGTTAACAATTTCGATGGAGAATCGAACAATTCGGTAGCATCAAAATAGATGGGTGATTTCCTAGTTTTACGAGTTTTATTTACGATGGTGGCGGTCTTGGTGTAAGCAATTTTTTGTCAGAAAGAACAAACGTTTAGAGTAGGGGTTTTGAATATCGAAATGTTATAGATATAGTATCTTGCGCTTTAGTCTTAATTGAAGTAGCTTTTTTTTAGCTTTCATTTTCAATTCAGAATAAAGGAAACAATAAAAATAAATAAATGAAGAAGATTTTACTTATAGTAATTTCAATAGTTCTTTTGGCTAATGTAGAAGCTCAAGAACCCAATGATTGTGTAGATGCAATAGTGGTCTGTGGAAATGGCACATTTTCATCTAATGCAACGGGTTCTGGTGATGATTCTGAAGTTAATGGCTGTGGTGGTTTTGAAAATAATTCATTATGGTTAGAGGTAAACATTGTACAATCTGGAACATTAGGATTTGATTTAATTCCTGACGATCCAGACATCATGGTTGATTACGATTTTTGGGTTTTTGGCCCAAACAGACTTTGTTCTAATTTAGGAAGTCCAATTCGCTGTGCAACTACTAACCCTAATCAAGCAGGTTTACCAAATAACTTTACAGGGATTAATGGCAGCACTACTTTAACGCAAACAGGACCAGGTGCTAACGGAAACGGTTATGTGTTTTGGTTGAATGTTAATGTTGGGGAATCCTATTTTATTGTTATCGATAGACCTGCTGGAGAAGGAGGTTTTCAATTGGAATGGACAGGTACTGCATCTGAAGGCACAGGGGCTTTTCCTGCACCGCCAGAAGCAAATACAATTGAAGATATAAAACAGTGTAGTAGTAATCCTAATATTGGAGTTTTTGATCTTAATAGTTTAAAGCCAAGTATTAATTCTGATGCAGCAAACACTATCGACTTTTATGCCAGTTTAGCAGATGCCACAGATGATATAAATGAATTGCCTGGGATTTATGCCAATACTTCTAATCCGCAGCAAATTTATGCCAAAGTGAAGTCTGGAATCACGGATTGTTACTCTTTAGTTGATTTTAATTTGGTTGTTACACCGATTCCAACGGCAACCGTTGCTGTTTCTAGTACCGCAATATGCGAAGGCGAAGACGTTACGTTTACATTTACAGGAACACCAGATTCTGTGGTGTATTATAATATAAATGGAGGAGATACAGAAGAAATTTTAATTGATGATACAGGCATTGCGACCATTGTTCAAAATCCAACATTAGACACTGAAGTTAATTTAGAAGATGCTCAAATTTTGAGCGCCACAAATGCTGTAGTATGCTCACAGACATTAGCCGATTCGGTTTCAGTTACGGTTAACAGCAATACAGTACCAACAATAATTAATAATACACCTATTTGTGAAGGCGAAGATGGCGAGTTACAATTTTCAGGTGACCCTAATGCCACCATTACGTACACCAATGATAGTGGAGCAAATCAATCGCTAAATTTAGATGCTACTGGGAACTTTACCTTGACTATTCCGGCGTTGACCGCAGATACTGATATTGATATTATTTCAGTAACAAGTGCTACACCTCCCAATTGTGAACTTGCACTAAATATTACAGAAACCATTGTAGTTGGGACTTTGCCAACTGTAATAGATCCTGAGCCGCTATTGGAATGTAATGATGGTACAAATCCAAACTCTGCGTCTTTTGATTTGGAAGCACAAAGCGCAGCGATTTCAGATAATGCAACAAATGTAACGGTAACCTATTATGAAACAGAAATTTTAGCCGAAACCGGAAATTCTCTTGACGCTTTAGCTTCACCATACGATAGTACTTCTGCAAATCAAACTATTTATGTACGTGTAGAAACAGATACAGGCTGTGTGGGTTATACAACGCTAAACTTACAAGTTGTTGGTGCGCCTCTGGCAAATATGGCCACAGATTTATTATCATGTGATGCCAATAATTTAGGTATTGGTGTTTTTGATTTAACACAAGCAGAAGCTGAGATAATCGCTGGAAACACACAAGCAGTTCAAGTCTCATATTATATTTTAGAAACTGAAGCCGAAGCAGGAGGAACTCCTACAATTGCAAATCCAACCGTTTTTGAAAATACGGATACTTATAATCAAACCGTTTATGTACGCGTTGATGCTGATGCAACGGATTGCTATAATATTTCGCCATTAAATTTAGAAGTTTTTGATACGCCTGTTATTACAACTCCAGATCTACTTGAAACATGTGACGATGCAAGTAATGATGGATTAGCACAATTTGATTTGGAAACACAAACTCCAATCATATTAAATGGTGCAACAGGTACAACTATTACGTATCACTTATCACTGCTAGATGCAGAAAATAATGATGATGCCTTAACAAGCCCATATACAAATGAAAGTAATAATCAAATCCTTTACGTACGTGCGGAAAATGATCTGAATACAGATTGCTATACAACCACTACTTTTAATTTGATAGTGAATCCATTACCATCTTTTTCCACACCCACACCCCTAGAAGTCTGTGACGACGGCACACCGGACGGTATAACAGAGCTGGATTTAAGCCTAAAGAACGCCGAGATAACAGGAAGCAACCCAAACTATTCGGTCAGCTATTATGAATCCATGGCAGATCTGCAATCCGGAGCAGATCCGTTACCAACCTTGTACACCAATACCAGTAACGGCCAGATCATCATTGCTTATGTCGAGGACATCAACACAGGCTGTTCGGATACCACGACCTTAGAGTTGCTGGTACAGCAAGCACCCGTGGCAAATATGCCAACACCTTTAGACTTCTGTGATCCGGATAGTGATGGTTTTGGGACTTTTGACCTGACCAGTAAGGACGATGAGATAACGGGAGGCGATACCACCTTAACGGTAAGCTATCACGAAACGATGGCAGATGCGCAGAACAATGTCAATCCGGTACCCAGCCCTTACAATAATATCGTATTGGGTTCCCAAACGCTCTATGCACGGGTTGAAAGTTCCACCATAGCTACAGATTGCGATACCATAGTCACCTTACAGATCAATGTCAACCCAACGCCCCAGTTGGGCGCAGTGGCACCGGAACCTTTGGAGATCTGCGATGATATCTCGGCAGATGGCTTTGGGCAATTCGACCTTACCAGTAAAATACCAGAAATTCTAGAGAACCTAGCGGACCCAACATTATATAACGTAACATTTTATGTCAATGAAACCGATGCGGCAGACGCTTTAAGTCCCATAAACAATGCAACCAATTATACCAATAGTGATGATTTCAACCAAGTTGTTTGGGTCCGGGTGGAAGATATGATGAGTGGATGTTATAAGTTGACCACTTTAGAATTGATTGTTAATCCAATACCTGTTTTGGTCCAGGCCGTGCCGTTGGAGCTATGTGACGATAATAACCCAGGTGACCAGGAGGAAGCCTTTACGCTCGAAGATGCAGCGGACGACATATTGAACGGACAATCAGGAATCGGTTTGGCCTTTTTTGAGACCCAAGCGGATCTGGACGCCAATACCGATCCAATTTCCAGTCCATATACCAATATCGAAAACCCACAAACCGTATTTGTAAAGGCAACGAACAATGCTACAGGTTGTGTTAATACATCATTATTGACATTGCGAGTTAGACCGATTCCATCGCCATTAGCTCCAATGGATTTAGAGGTCTGTGATGATGATGCGGACGGATTTACAGAATTTGATTTAGAAGAAAGAACTACAGAAATTATAGGTGGCGAACTGGATATTGACATAACCTACCATGAAACCCTGGAAGATGCCAATACAGGCAGCAATGCATTTGCAAGCCCGTATACCAATATTGTCATCAACGAACAGACCATATATGTCAGGGCGACCAATACGGTCACGGGCTGTTATGATATTTCCAGGACACTGACCATTCGGGTTTTGGATATTCCACAAGTGCCAACAACCATAGAACCGTTTATTATTTGTGATATGGACTCCAATGGTTTTACACAGTTTGATCTGACCACAAAAAACTCAGAGATCATAGGAGCCCAGACCGATGTAACTATAACCTATCATGTGTCCGAAGCGGACGCGTTATCAGGAAACAGTCCCATATCAACACCGGGAAGTTATACGAATTCAAGTAATCCACAGACTATTTTTGTACGGTTGGAAAATGACAATAATGATTGTTTCGATATAGGATCATTTGAAATCAGCGTTGCCTTACCGCCAGAAGCTATACAACCAGCTCCATTGGAAATATGTGATGACGAAACCGCAGATGAAATTACCGTTTTTGACCTGACCATGAAGAACGATGAGGTCACAGGTGGAGAAGCAAGCTGGAGTGTTGCCTATTACGAAACTTTGGCCAATGCACAGGATGAAGTTGATGCGGTCAATGCAGAAGCCTACACCAATACGGCAATCGGTACAGCAGAAGCCAACCCTCAAACATTGGTAGCAGTCGTTACCGATACGGACACCGGTTGCACGGATATGGTAACCTTGACGATAAGGGTTTTACCGAACCCAACACCAACGGCCAGCGATTTGTTGCCCAACATAGAACGCTGTTACGAAGAAAACACGGGAGACGGCGAGGAAGAATTTGACCTCACGGAAAACGAAGACCTGATCCGCAACGGTGAGAACGGTGTGACCATAACCTATCACGAGACAGAGGACGCTGCCAACGCGGGCACGGACGCAATCCCAGACCCAACACAGTACACCAATACAGGGACACCAACGCAGGAGATCTATGTAAGGATGACCAAGGACGCCACGGGCTGTTATGCCCTGGTGGACTTTACCATCGAGGTGAACCCGTTGCCAGAGGTGGTCGCTGTGACGGACTTCATCCAATGCGAGCTCTTTACCGACGGCACCGACACTTTTGACCTTAGCACCAAGGACGCCGAAGTGCTGAACGGACAGGACGAGGCCCAGTTTACGGTCAGTTACCATGATAACCTAACGGATGCGGAAGAAGGGATGAACGGCCTTGTGAGCCCTTACACCAATACGGCGAACCCACAACAGATATTCGTGACCATCACCAACAACGGGACGGGCTGTTCCATCAGTACCCAGAGCTTCAACATCGAGGTACAGGAGGCCGCACAGGCCAATCCTGATATGGATCCGATCCTTTTTGAGCTGTGTGACGATGAAATGGAGACCGATGGCAACCCGGTTAACGACAGTGCCCAGTTTGACCTTACAGAGATGGACACAGAGGTATTGGACGGACAGGACCCGTTGAACTACATCGTGACCTACTATGCCACCCAAGAAGATGCGGACGACAAGGTGAACCCATTGCCGACCTTATACGAAAATGTAACAAACCCACAGGTGATCTATGCAAGGGTGGACAACGACACGCCAGATGCGGTCACGGACGCGGACACTTCGATCTGTTATGCCCTGGCAGCGCTCACGCTGCAGATGAACCCTTTACCGGAGTTCGACCTGGATGAGAGCTATACCCTGTGCGTAAACACGGACGGGAGCGAAATATTGGACCCATTGGTCATAGACACGGGCCTATCGGCAACGGACTATGGTTTTGTGTGGAGTTATGAGGGCGTGGAAATAACGGGAGAGACAGGGCCGAGCATCATGCCGACCCAGGGCGGAAGCTATAGCGTGCTGGTTACCGATATAAGCACGTCCACGGCGACCAACTGTACAAATGAGGATACCACAGTGGTGATGGAAAGCGAACCGCCGAGCATAACGGTGAACGTACTGACACAGAACTTTGCGGAGAGCCACGTTCTGGAAGTGGTGCCAGGAGATGAAATAGGGGACTATGAATACAGCCTGGACAACGGCCCATGGCAGGACGGGACCCTGTTCACCGACGTGTCGCCCGGCCAGCACCATGTCACGGCAAGGGACAGGAACGGCTGTGGGACAACGACCGAACCGGCGTTCATAATCGATTACCCGCTGTACTTTACGCCCAACGGAGACGGCCAAAATGAAACTTGGAACATAGAAAGTATTGGAAGCAGCGCAAAAATTTACATATTTGACCGCTACGGAAAACTTCTGAAACAAATTAGCCCAGATGGAACTGGATGGGACGGCACCTACAATGGCAGTGCTATGCCAACCGACGGCTATTGGTTTACGGTTGAGTACGACGAGCCTTTGACAGGAGAACGTAAAGAATTTAGAGCCCATTTTACTTTGAAAAGGTAAAAAAAATGATAAGATTTATTATAAAGCTGAAGGACGAAAAGCGTCCTTCAGCTTTTTTTATTTCAAGGAACTAATTTGTATAAATTAACTCAAAAGTTAATTCCTTATTTTTACAAAAAAAATATCAGAATGTCCATTATAGAAAAATTGAAATGGCGTTATGCCACTAAAAAATTTGATACAGGCAAAACGCTAACAAAAGAAAAATTGGAGATATTGAAAGAAGCCTTTAATTTAACGGCATTATCTTATGGTTTACAAACTCTAAAGTTAGTCATTGTAGAAGATAAAGTTGCTAGACAAGGCTTAGTGGAGGTAGCTTATGGTCAACGTCAGGTTGTTGATTCTTCGCATTTATTAGTATTATGTATTCAAACTGAAATTGACGGTAATGATGTAAATAATCATTTTGACACCATTAAAACCATAAGAAATACACCAGATGAAATTTTACAACCATTTAAGGAACAAATGAAATCTACAATAAATGGTATGGATCCTGAAAAAAAGGTAGGTTGGGCAACACGACAAGCTTATATTGCTTTAGGTAATTTAATGACTGTTTGTGCGATAGAAGGCATAGACAGCTGTCCAATGGAAGGCTTTATACCAAAAAAATTAGACGAAAAATTAGGATTGGATACACATGGTTTAAGTTCTGTTTTATTATTACCTGTAGGTTACAGAGCCAGTGATGACATGTTTGCTGGTTTTAAAAAAGTAAGAAAACACTTGTCCGAAACTATTATAGAATTATAAAATAATATGTCTAACAGCATTGACAAACACTTATATTTGTTGATTTTTTAAATTTAATTATTAATTATGCCAGGATTCGAATTATTTAGCGATTTAGAACGTAAAGAAGTAAATGATGTTTTAGACAATGGCGTCTTAATGCGCTATGGGTTTGATGGCATGCGAAAAGGCCATTGGAAAGCGAAAGAACTTGAATCTGAATTGGCGAAAACATTCCAATCCAACCATGTGCAACTAGTGTCAAGTGGAACTGCTGCAGTTTCTGTGGCATTGGCTTCGGCAGGCGTTGGAGCGGGAGATGAAGTGATTATGCCAACATTTACCTTTGTAGCTAGTTTCGAAGCTATTATGATGCTTGGAGCCATTCCTGTTTTAGTGGATATTGATGATACCTTAACTTTAGATCCAAAAGCAGTTGAAGCTGCTATAACCCAAAACACAAAAGCCGTTATGGTCGTACAAATGTGCGGAAGTATGGGAAATATGGAGGCTCTAAGTGAAATTTGTAATAAGCACAATTTAATTTTTGTTGAAGATGCATGCCAAGCCATTGGAGGTACCTACAAAGGAAAACCCTTAGGAAGTATTGCGGATTTAGGTTGTTTTTCATTCGATTTTGTAAAAACAATTACCTGCGGAGAAGGTGGAGCGGTAGTTACTAATAACAAAGACTATTACATCAATGCAGATCATTATAGCGATCATGGCCACGACCATATTGGTAATGATAGAGGTGCAGAAACGCATCCGTTTTTAGGTTATAATTTTAGGATTTCAGAATTACACGCTGCAGTTGGTTTGGCACAAGTGAGACGCTTGCCAGAATTTATTGCGATTCAAAAACGGAATTATACCATTTTAAAAAACGCATTGGCCAGAGTGCCCGGAGTGACCTTTAGAAGGGTTCCAGAAGGAGGAGAAGAAAGTTATGCTTTTCTTAACTTCTTTTTGCCTGACTTAGAATCTGCGCGAAAAATTTCAGCAGCATTTAAAGACAATGCTGTGGATGCCTGTTGGAATTATTATGACAACAATTGGCATTACATTAGAAAATGGGATCATCTTAAAGATTTAAAATCATTGTTCCCTATCTCAGCAGAAGTCAAGGAAGGTTTAGAATATCTTAAAACTAAAAGCTTTGAGCAATCAGATGCTTATATTGGTCGCAATATGTCTTGCTTAATTAAACTATCTTGGACACAAGAAGAAGTGTCGGCACGCGCTCAGAAAATGAGTGATATTATTAAAGATATTATCAAATAGACTGTTTTGAAAATTTCTTAATTACCTGTCACTTCGTAAAAAATAAAAACTTTAACTTAGTTTATCTAACCATTTTTAATTCTACTTTTTAAGGCACTGTTATTAAATCCTTAATAGCAGTTTCAAAAGCATGATGCAGTTAGATCATAAATAATATCAGCTTTTATAATATATGTAACACTTTATGTTACAATAGTTTTAAAGATAATTACTTGTTTTCCATATCATTGTAAGTGAATAACTACTCAATTCTCATAAATGATATGAAATATCTTAGCCTCTTTTTTTTCTTGTTTCTTAGCTCTTATTCTTCTGCACAAAAAGTAGAAATCGTTAAAGCGTTAACTGAAAGAGATTCTATCGCTTACCAAAAACTAAAACAACAATTTGCCAAGTATATTAATTCTGCACCTGATAGTTCTTTAATATATGCTTCTAAAATTAAGAAGTTTAGTTCAGATAGAAATTATGCCATCGGAATTGTGGAGGCACCTTATTTCAAAGCCAATTATTTTAGAAGAATTCAACAATTGGATTCCGCTGTTTTCTACTTTGATGTATCCTCAAAATTAGCTAAATCATATAACTATCCACGTGGAATTGCATTATCTCAGAATGGTCTCTGCCGAATTTATTATTTTTTAGGGCAATCGGAAAACGCCGTGAAGGCTTGTACAGAATGTTTAGATGTAGCTATAGAAATGGATGATTTAATGATCGTTACTGATACTTATACAGCCTTTGGGAATATCTATAGCAGACAGAATAATATGAAAATGGCTATTCATTATTATTTAAAAGCAGATTCAATTCACAGCAAAACGCCACAGCGACCAGACGTCATTGCGGCTACATACCAAAGTTTGGGAACCATCTATGAAGAGCTAAAAGATTACGATACCGCTATTAAGTACTTTACAAAAGCAAATAACGAATTTAAAAAGATCCCTGCCAACGTTACCTTTTATCTAAATACCACAGATTTACATTTAGGAGCAGCTTATTATCACAAAGGGAGGCTAGAATTGGCTGATAGTTTATTACAAAATACCTACACTTATTTTAAAAGTATAAAAGATGAGGGCTATGTTGCTCGAAATAGCACCTATTTGGGGTTAATTAGTTTAAACAAAGATAATTTAGACCAAGCAGAACAGTATTTAACAGAGGGTTTTCAGTTACATAAAGATAAACTGTTTAGTTACGAAACTGCGCTAGCTGCGCATGAACTTGGTAAACTATATATAAGGAAAAAAGAGCCCCAAAAAGCTATTTATTACTTTAATCAATTGCTGTTAAATTACAACGATGACGCTAATACATTGTTGCAACAAGAAACGATAAAGGGGCTTTCTGAAGCTTACGCTCTAAATATGGATTATGCTAATGCCTATAAGACTTTAGAACATTCGTATAACCTCAAAGATTCATTGAATAACAGTCACAATCTTGCCTCTATTAGAGAGATTGATACCAAATATCAAACTGAAAAAAAAGAGCAACAGATTAACTTATTAAAATCCCAAAACGAAACTGTAGAGCAACAAAAAAAGAATCAAAGAAATTTACTTTTGAGTGGTATAGGTATTGTTTCCATCGCAGGATTATTTGTTTATTTTCTTTACAGGAATCGTAAAAAAACCAACACAAAATTAAAAGAGATAGATGCACTGAAAACCAATTTCTTCACTAATATTTCGCATGAGTTCCGCACACCATTAACCCTAATATCTATTCCCATTGACGACATGATAGCGGACGACACAATATCTGATAAAAAACGAAAGCAATTTACCGTTGCCAAACAAAATTCCGAACGTCTCTTAGAACTCGTGAATCAATTATTAGATCTGTCTAAAATAGATGAAGGTCACTTAAAATTGCATATTCAGCAAGGTAATGTACTACAACTTATTTCAGCACTTAGCGAATCCTTTTCTTATTATGCAAAGCAGAAGAATATTACTTATACTATTGGTGTAGAACAAAGTTTAGAAGCAGTTTGGTATGATAAAGATGCGGTAGAGAAAATTACAATTAATTTATTATCCAATGCTTTAAAATATACACCAGAAAATGGTAAGGTTTCGTGTAAAGCTTATATAGAAAACCATAAACTATTTTTAACCGTAAAGAATTCCGGAAAAGGCTTAACACCTTTTGAATTGAATAATATCTTCGAGCGTTTTTACCAAACCAATGAACAAAATCAAGGCTCAGGAATTGGTCTATCCTTGGTGAAGGAATTGGTAGGGTTGCATAATGGAAAAATTGAAGTAAAAAGCAATCCAAATGAAGAAACATCATTTCAACTTCACATTTCCATTGACAAAAAGAGCTTTAAAAACGATACAGTAATCGTTAATTCAAATACTAAAATTGAAAAAGGAATTCCGTTATATACCAACACTTCAATTGAAGAAGATGACGTTTTTAAAGACAGTGACTTACCCATATTGTTAATTGTTGAAGATAATACTGACTTACGGAATTTACTAAAACAATCGTTTGAAGATAGTTACAATGTAATTACTGCGCCTAACGGAAATATTGGTGTAGAATTGGCATTAGAGCACATTCCAGATCTTATCATTTCGGACATTATGATGCCAGAAAAAGATGGTATTACCTTGACGGAAGATTTAAAAACTGATGAGCGTACGGCACATGTTCCGATTATATTATTAACTGCAAAAGCAGAAGTAGAAAGTCAATTTAAAGGTATAGATACAGGTGCAGATGATTATATCACCAAACCTTTTGATAAGAAATTGCTAGCTCTTAAAGTCGAAAAACTAATTGAATCTAGACGACAACTACAATTACGTTACAGCCAAGAATTGGTATTGCTACCAAAAGATATCGCCTTTACCAATTTAGATGAGAAATTTCTTGAAAAAGTACAGACTACCTTAGATAAAAATCTCATTGATCCTTCTTTTAATGTTAAAGAATTTTCAGAAGCAGTTGGTATGAGCCGTATGCAATTGCACAGAAAACTAAAGGCCTTAACGGGACTTTCAACATCTGAGTTTATTCGCTCCCAACGCCTTAAATTAGCTACACAATTCTTAAAAACGTCTGATATCAATATGTCCGAAGTCGGCTATTCTGTTGGTTTTAATGACCATTCTTACTTTGCAAAATGTTTTAAGGAAGTTTACAATTGTAGTCCTAGCGATTACGCTAATAAACATGCACAGAATTATGTAGCTCGCTAATTTATATTCATAATATTGACTTATCTTTAAATTGTCAATTACTGATCTTATGAATTTAAAGTACTTCCTACTTATTTTAATAATGCCACTTTTCTGTTTTGGGCAGAACGAAAAGAATAAAGATGCTTTAAAAAAACATATACAAAAATCTAGGGATTTTTATGATGAAGGTCAACCTGATAGTAGTTATCATTATGCTAAAATTGGTTACAATTTGGCTAAAGAACTCAAAGAAGATTCTTTACAAGTAGAAATTGTAAGTCTATTGAGTGCTTTTGAGCCTGATTTAGAAAAAGGACTGTATTATTTAAAAGAATCTGAATCTCTTGCCATTAAGAATAAGCACTGGAAAAGTTTAGAAGGTATTTATTTTGCGCGAGGTGCACTGTATTACCACAGAACTAAAGATGAAAGTGCATTAGTACATTATTTGAAGCTAGATTCTCTCCTAGAAGTTAGAAATGATGATATATTTCTAGCCGCGATGAATAAAGTGAATATTATCAATGTGCTGTATGATTCGCAAACAGCAAATGATACGAGTTTTTTCCCTCAAATGAATAAACATATCAAAGACGGACTTCAATTGGTAAATGATGGTTTAAAGGTTGGTGAGGACAGCCTTAAATTTTATAATGCTTATTATCTCAATGTGCCAGCTGCGATTTTGTATGAAAAAAAAGCCTATGTGCATGTGCAAAGAAAAGAACCTCAAGAGGCCATTGGCAATTATAAAAAAGCACTTTCAAATACAGGTTATGTGGATTCAAATTTTACTGGGAACGATCTCAGAAAATCTTTAATCTATAACGGATTAGCAAATTTATATGAAAGCGAACAGCAAAAGGATTCTGCAATGTATTATTATAAACAGGAATTAATCGCTATTAATAAAACTACAGACACTCTAAGACAAGCGATTTCTAATTATAAAATCGCTGAGTTTTACAATAATAACAACAATCCCAAAACAGCATTAATACATCTCAACACATCACAGGCTTTAATGGAGAATGCTTATTTTGTTCGAGAAGAACATAAATACAAGATTCAAGAAATTTATGCCAGCGTTTATTACAACCTCGGAAACTATAAAAAAGCGTTTGAAGCATCAGAAAAGGCAAGGCAATATCTTAATGCCATTCAAACAGAGTTTAATAGGGAAAATGTATCTGAGCTTGAAACCAAATACCAAACCGAAAAAAAAGAACAAGAAATCAATTTGCTAAAATCTCAAAAAGAGATTGTAGAACAACAGAAAACGAACCAAAAAAATATACTTTTAAGTGCTATTGCGTTAACCACCATTGCTGGATTATTTCTATTTTTTCTATATCGTAACCGCCAAAAAACAAATACCAAATTAACAGAGTTAGATGCCTTAAAATCAAACTTCTTTACCAATATATCTCATGAGTTCCGGACACCATTGACCTTAATATCCAGTCCTATTGATGAACTTTTGGCAGAGGATTCAATATCAGATAAAAAACGTCAGCAATTTACGGTTGCCAAACAAAATTCTGAACGCCTTATAGAACTTGTCAATCAGTTGTTGGAACTTTCAAAAATTGATGAAGGGCACTTAAAATTGCAATTACAAGAAGGCAATGTACTTCAACTTATCTCGGCTCTAAGCGAATCGTTTAACTATCATGCACAGCAAAAAAACATAACTTATCAGATTGATATTCCACAAGCAAAAGAGGCTGTTTGGTTCGATAAACGTGCAATAGAAAAAATAACGATCAACTTGCTTTCCAATGCTTTAAAATATACACCAGAACATGGCACCGTTTCATGTAAAGCATATATAGAAAACAACAAACTATTTTTTAACGTCAAGAATTCAGGAAAAGGCTTAACACCTTACGAATTGAACAACATCTTCGAACGATTTTACCAAACCAATGAGCAAAACCAAGGGTCTGGTATTGGTCTGTCTTTAGTTAAAGAATTGGTTGCATTACATAAAGGAAATATTGAAGTACAAAGTGTGCCAAATGAAGAGACCATATTTCAAATTAATATATCCATTGATAAAAACAACTTTAAAAATAGTGCTATAATAGTTACGTCGAATACTAAAAGTGAAAACGGAATACCTTTTTATTCAAACACTTCTAATGAAGAAGATGAAAATTTAATAGACAGTGAATTACCAATGTTATTAATTGTTGAAGATAATGATGATTTACGAGATCTACTGAAACAAGCGTTTGAAGATAACTACAATGTTATCACCGCATCTAATGGCAGTATAGGAGTAGAACAAGCATTAGAGCACATTCCTGATTTGATTATTTCAGATAATATGATGCCAGAAAAAGATGGTATGGCATTGACGGAAGATTTAAAGAACGATGAGCGTACGGCACATATACCTATTATATTATTGACCGCAAAAGCAGGAGTAGAAAGTCAGTTTAAGGGTATTGAGACAGGTGCGGACGATTATATCACCAAACCTTTCGATAAAAAATTATTAATTCTAAAAGTTGAAAAGCTCATTGCGTCCAGGAGACAACTGCAATTGCGCTACAGTCAAGAATTGGTATTAATACCTAGTGATATTGCCATTACCAATTTAGACGAAAAATTTCTTAAAAAAGTGGAGACAATTTTAGAGAAAAAACTAATAGAGCCTTCTTTTAATGTTTTGGAATTTTCAGAAGCTGTTGGTATGAGCCGTATGCAACTGCACAGAAAACTAAAAGCCTTAACCGGACTTACAGCTTCAGAATTTATTCGTTCCCAACGACTAAAGCTGGCCGCACAATTATTAAAGTCCTCCGAAATTAACATATCTGGAGTGGGCTATTCTGTCGGATTTAATGACCATTCTTATTTTACCAAATGTTTTAAAGAAGTTTATAATTGCACACCAACTGAGTTTGCAAAACGGAGTTAATCTTTAAAATTCCCCAGTACCGTATATCTATATCACCTCACTTTTTAGGCGGTTTAAATTACCTTTTTACAATTTTGGATGTAGCATTTACTGCACGTACTTCCCATAAATACTAGCATGTTACAATAGTCATAACTTCTGTTACATGCTTCATAGCGTTCTCGTTGTCTTACCTATAGATTTGTATGGTATGAAAAAAAAACGTACAGCCTATCAAGCTGAGATCGATCATATTCCCACCAAAGAAATCCATCTCAATGTTAACTATTTACAGCCTGGTAAGTATGTTCTAAAAATCATGTACAAAAATAAGGTCATTAAGAAAACCACATTTAAAAAATAGAATATGAAGACTCTAATCACACTCGTCGTTGCACTTTTAATTTCAATCTCAAGTTTTGCGCAACAGGGCATTAACTACAAAGCTTTAATTAAGGATAGTAGTGGTAATGTACTTTCTAGCACATATATGACTGTTCAATTTACAGTACACGCAAATGCAGCAACTGGCACTATTGTATATCAAGAAGATCATAATTACACAACAGATAGTAATGGATTGATTGTGCTAAATATTGGTACAGATAATTCTCCAACGGTAGGTGTATTTGCAGATATAGATTGGAGTACAGACCTACATTTTTTACAAACAACAATTACGTATAGTGGAGGAACTATAGAGTTTGATGCCACTGAGTTTATGGCTGTACCTTATGCTAAACATGCAGAAACCGCCGCTAATATTTTTAGTGGCGATTATAATGATTTATCAAACCAACCCACAATAAATTCGCCTTCTGGCTTAGAGCAAATAACACAAAATAGTAATACGGGTTTTCGTTTAATTGATAGAGATCAAAACCGTTACGAACCTATTGGTTATAATGCAGTTGATTTAAGTTTGGTTGATGGTAATGGAACTGAAAGATTTGGAGCGAAAGGAAATTTTTCTGTAGCAATGGGAAGAGAGACTAAAGCTATTGGTTTAAGTTCCATAGCAATGGGCTTTGGAACATTAGCTTTAGGACTTAATTCTACTGCTACTGGTAATTCGACAAACGCTTCTGGTAATAATTCTACAGCAATGGGGAACAGAACAACTGCGAGTTCTTTTGCTGAAACTACTTTAGGCAGCTATAACACTAGCTATACACCAAACAGCACAACAAGTTGGGATGGTGATGATCGTCTATTCGTTGTTGGTAATGGAAGAGGTCCATTAATTACTGGTGATCCTGATAGGAGTGATGCCTTAATCGTATTAAAAAATGGAAAAGTCATTACAGGAGGTGCATTGATCATTCAAAATTCATTTGAAGCTACTTCCTCATGGCGACTTGAAACGCGGCCAAATGGTAGTTTATCGTTATACAGAAACGGAGATTACCGCGGGTTTTTTAGTGAATCAACAGGTAATTATTCATCCATCTCAGACAGACGGACAAAAAAGGACATCACAGCCATAGAAAACGGCACACTCAACAAAGTGATGCAACTCAATCCTGTGAGTTATATCATGAAAGACCAAAAAGACACCAAGCGTAATTTGGGTTTGATATCGCAAGAAGTCCAAGACATCTTTCCAAGTATTACAACTTATGTGGAAGAGTCAGACTTAATCACCTTGTCTTATACAGAACTCATTCCCATTCTTATAAAAGCATTGCAAGAGCAACAGGTTATTATCGAAGCGCAAAAAGCGAAAGATGTTATTCAAGATCAATCCATAGAAGATTTAGTAGTGCGTTTAAATCTTTTAGAATCAAAATCAAACAATTAAAAAATGAAAATATGAAAAAAGAGATAATCACATTAGTCTTCGCCCTTTTTATTGCAATTTCTAGCTATTCACAAGCTATAGGAGTCGGCATTAATTATAAAGCCGTTATAAAGAATAGCAACGGTAATGTAGTTAGTGAACAACCAATTAGCGTTAGGTTTAGTATACTTGATCGTACTGTACCAGCTAATATTATGTATCGAGAAACCCATAATATAACAACTACCTCTAATGGTATTATAGTCCTTGTTATTGGAGAAGGTACAATAGAAAGTGGGTTGTTTTACGGATTGGATTGGGGAGTTGATCTTTACCTATTACAAGTCGATATTGATATTGAGAACGATGGTTCTTACGTGTCCTTAGATCCACAACCATTTCACAAAGTACCTTACGCTTCGTATGCACATGCCGCTTATAGAGCAGAAGTAGCTGAAACTGCTTATAACGTAACAGGTCTAGAAAAAATAACAGAAAGTGGGAATACTGGATGGCGTTTGGTTGATAGAAACCCAACCAACTATGGATCTATAGGAAGTGGCGCCATAGACTTAAGTTATTCAGATAGAAACGCAGCAGAAGAAAGAGGTGCAACAGGTCTTTATTCTACAGCAATAGGGTATAATACAAGGGCTTCTGAGTATAATTCTGTGGCTATTGGAAATTTTGCAAATGCTTCAGACACTAATTCAATTGCAATAGGATCTGGTGCAAGCGCTTCTGGAGGAGGCTCAATAGCACTTGGAAGTTACACATTAGCTTCTGGAAGTTCTTCGACTGCTATGGGAGACAATACGAATGCTTCTGGAACAAATTCAACAGCAATGGGAATTAAGACAACCGCCCAATCCTATGCCGAAATAGCTATAGGCTCATACAATACAAGTTATGTCCCTAGTAATACTTCAAATTGGAATGAGGACGATCGTCTTTTTGTTATTGGAAATGGACAAAGTCCCAGTACAACAAATAACGCCTTAACTATATTAAAAAACGGAAACACAAGTGTTGGAGGAGATAATCCTGAAAGCCTATTGGAAGTAACTCATAAAAATGGTGCACCAATATCAAATTTAAGAAATGCTTTTAGTATTCGTAATTCTGATACTAATCACTCTTGGCAATTCTATACAGCAACTTACCTCAACCTTTATAAAGATGGAATTTTTAAAGGCTCATGGAATTCAAATAGTGGTGCGTATGTCCAAGCCTCAGACAGGCGTGTAAAAAAAGATATCACAGCTTTAGAAAACGGCACGCTCAATAAGGTCATGCAACTCAACCCGGTAAGCTACCTCATGAAAGACCAAACCGATACCAAGCGCAACTTGGGTCTTATCTCACAGGAAGTTAAGGATATTTTTCCGAGTATTACGCACTATGTTAAAGATTCAGATTTACTGGCTTTATCTTATACAGAGCTGATTCCTGTATTAATAAAAGCAATGCAAGAGCAACAAGCCATTATTGAAGGTCAAAACAAGCAAATCGAAGCATTATCAATTGACAATTCATTACTAAAAGAAAAAGATGTTATCCAAGATAAATCTATCGAAGCATTGGTAGGACGTTTAAATCTTTTAGAATCAAAATCAACCCATTAAAAAATAAAATTATGAAATCACAGATTCTCAACTACCAAAACAAATTTTCAGAGATGAGTAATGTACTTATTACAATACTTGCGATTTTTTTGATATCGATTTCAAGTTTTGCGCAACAAGGCATCAACTATAAGGCGGTTATTAAAGATGATAATGGAAATGTTGTTGCCAACCAAGATATCGAAGTCCGTTTTTTTATTCTAAAAAGTGGAGGTGGTTTAGAATACAATGAAGACCACCTTACAACCACAGATGCCAATGGTTTAGTAATTCTTACTATAGGACAAGGGATACCAGGGCAATTTCAGAATTTCACGACCATAGATTGGGGAGAGGACGACTATATATTGAGAGTTGGTATCGACTTGGAGTTAGATAGCAGTTTCGTCTATTTTGATGACATACCATTTAATGCAGTGCCTTACGCACTTTATGCAGAGAACGTAAAAAAACCAAACATTTAAAAGAGAAGGTGATGTAACTTTTGCCGAAAATACAACAGATGATTTCGTTTTCGGCAGCACCCAACTTGACGATACTGGAACTTCATCAGGAGATTCCCGTATGTTTTTTAATACAGGCAAAGGTTCATTCAGGGCAGGCAGAGCGTTGGGCACAGAATGGGATGATGCCAATATTGGCAATCGCTCAGTAGCTTTTGGACTCAACACCATTGCCACCGGTTATTATAGTACAGCTTTAGGAAATAGAACTATTGCCGACTCCTATGCTTCTACAGCAATTGGAACTTATAATGTAGGTGGTGGAAACCCTACTGTATGGGTAGGAACAGATCCGCTTTTTGAAATTGGTAACGGCACCGCAACTATTAATACAGAAACAAGAAACAATGCTTTAACCGTTCTTAAAAACGGAAAAGTAGGTATTGGCTATGATGCGGAAACGCCGACACAAACTTTGGATGTCAGTGGCAAAATAAAAGTAGCCAATGATTTTACGACACCTACACCAGGCACCATCCGTTTTAACGAAACTGCCAATGCTTTTGAAGGGTATATCGCAGAAACAGGCTGGGTGACACTTGGAGCAAAAAAGAGGGAAAAGACTATTGTTATTCCGGCGTCAGAGTTTGTTGCTAGTCTAGTTGGAAACATGAGTGTAGGTTACAGTTCAAATACTGTTTTTTTAACAGGATCTACACCTTCGAATAACTTACCCTATATTTCTGCTCCTCTAGTATTACCTGTTGGATCTAAGTTGATCTCAATTTCCTATGTTTTCGAAGATAATAATCCTTCCAGTGATTTGGCCTTTATTTTTTCAAAATACTGTGGAGATTCAAATCTTACTTTAGAAACTAATACAACTTTAAATGCTCATGTAGCAACTGGTATTCAAAGTACTAATCTTCATAAATATACCTATAATATCAATGAATCTATTCAAATAGGTTGTCAATATGTTATAAGCGCAAGCTCTGGTAATAATTGGGGAAACCCTAGTGCAGGGACAGTAGTAAATCCTAGTGCTCCTCCTGGAGTAAAAGTACACAAAATCTATATAAGGTATGAAGAAGATTAATATACGCATATACTTTGTTGCACTAAACATCCATTCATGACTGAGAAAAATAATTCATTGGAACAATAAATACAAAAATATCATGAAAAAACACATCACACTTATCACAATCATTCTTATGGTAGCCTGTAAATCGGAAACCAAAAAAGATACGACCCAAACCCTTCAAGTTGAACAAAAAGAGCAAGTAAGCAACAATGCAGTGACACCTGAAAACAAACCTGAATCCAACGGCACATTTCTCTGTAAAATAAACGGTAAAGATTGGGCTTACACCAAAGCTTCCGGTATAATAGATACCTATGGAAAAACAAAAAAACATGAGGTAATAATCACGTTTAAAAAGAAACTCGATAAAGGTTCAGAAAGTGTGCAGCTTTTTTACGATGCAGACACCAATAAATTAAAAAAAGTTAGCATTCAATTAAAAGTACCAAAGACCGATGGTAAGACCATGACCGCAATGTATATCTACCATCCTGACACAAATAATGTTCATCCTAATGCGAAAATTTCAGGAACTGTTGATTTATCAAACCCAACAAAAGCCTCAGGTAATGCAGAGGTTTCCGATTTGGATGCGCGATTTAACAAAAATAATATAGCAAACGCCAATGATAAACTAATAACCGTTGAAGGCCTAAACTTTAAAAGTGTAGGCTACTCCAATCTTGATAAAGTGTTTGGTAATGATTCAAATGATTGAAAAACAGATAGGAGATCTGATCTCTAATAAAAGCAATAGCATAAACACTTGAAATTACTTAAGCCTAAAAATTCACATATTATGAAAACAAAAATTTTCTATTCGGTCCTAGTTCTAATATGCCTCAGTGCCAATTTTTTATCGGCACAACCATTTACGCTCGATAAAAATATTAAGCCTATAAAATTAGGATTGACTGAACACCCCAAATACAAAGGAGCAAAGTTTGCAGAAGCAGGCATGACCTTAAAGCAAGACTCTATAAACTATCATTTTGTTAAAGGGCATGACATTTACCAATTGGTTGATATTTTCATTTTTGCGAATGGAACTGCAGCAAATTTAATAGCCGATGTGGTTTATAACACTTGGGGAAATGTTGAAGAAACCCAGCAAACATCTACTATGAAAAATGGAATCATCAACTTTAAAGTGCGGAGCTATCAAGACATTGGTTTTATGGTCCGGTCTGATGAAGCCCATGACATTCCCTATACCATAGTTGTAAATGCAAGCCCTGAATTAATGAATTACTTGGGTTCGCCCTTTGTTAAAGCCACCGATAAAAACATGGGTTCCGATAGTTCAGGGGAAAATTCAGAGGCAAAAACAGAATCATCCCAATCGGCCAACAGTAACCTATGGATTTATATCGTGATAGGCGTGCTGTTATTGGTTGTTGGATTATTGGCAGGAAAACTAATGGGCAGAAAAAAAACCATGCTTTTCATTCTTTTGCCAATGCTGTTTGCTGTTAATCCAAAAGGTTATGGTCAAGATACAGGAGAATTAAATCAAGATGTAGAAGATGGTGTCCGTAGTACGCGAAGAGGTCAAATTGATGCCGGAATAGACGGCTTAAATAGTGCCTTTGGTACTGCAGGTGCCGCGGAAGCATTTTTTAAACAGTATCGAAATTTAGGATCTTGTTTAGGATCGGGCTCGCCACCAGGACAACCAAGAATACCATCATTTTGTGATGGCGAAGAAAGCGAGTGTGCCGATTGTTTCGCGTCTGCACGAGCCGAATTTAATAGATGTAGATATAATTTAGAGCGACTTCAAACCATTTACAACTGTTCCAGGGCATATATTGATGCTGCAGTTGCATTAGGCGATAATGTGTCTGGTTATCATGGCGTTGTAGGTATCGTTTGGCAATCCCAAAAAAGAGGGATTATGAGAAGTATTGAAGACCTGGAAAAATCCTACGATCAAAAGCGTGTTGAAATGCTGCATTCTTTCCATGAAAGTTTATTGATGTTGGACGCTTGTGAGAGAGAACATGGCTTAGTAGATTGGTATGACAGATTTGGCGTCATGTTCTACAATTTTGTTGAAATGAGATATCATCGATAAAAATCCAAACCATGAAAAAATCATTCCTTATTTTAATATTGGTGTTTGTGGCATATTCCTGTGGCGACAGCTCAGATAAATCCAAAACCTCTGGAGCTGATGTGAGTTCCCATTCCAATTCAAACCCTGACGCAGAGACTTCAGCTGATGATATAGATACGCCTTCAGAAAAAACTACTAAATCCGAATTAAACGACCTGTTTAATATGGGTAAAGGGATACTTGAAACTTCAGAAAAAAAAGGTGATGCAGGTTTCCAATTGGATACCCAAATGTTAATCGACATGTTGGTGGAAAGTGGCGTTTCTCGTGAGTCCTTGGAAAAACTGATTAATAATCCAGATAGTCTTAAAGTACTTGCGCAACAAGCAATGAAAGAAAGGGTGGAAGCGCAACAAAATGAACCCATGCTTAAGGGTAGAATTTCCAAAGAACAGTTGACTTCAAAAAAAACACCAACTGGCGTCTCATTGGAAGAAGCCATTTTAATAGTGCAAGCCGAATCAGGTCCTGAAGCGACTATGGCAAAATTAAAAACAATAGATTCATTGGCAGGTACCAATATGATGTCTCAACTGGACCTTACAGAAGCAGGCTACGTGATACGTGATGTAGAACGAAAACACGAAATTCCTGCAACTGTGGAAGAAAACCAAAAAATCATGGCCTATAGGAATAAAGCCCTAAACATGCACAGTGAAAAGGAGTCTAGGGAATTGCTTGAAGAATTTGAAGCTACAGAGAAAGCTATAGCTTCAGGTAAGTTAAAGGCAAGCCCCAGATTTGAGCGTGATATTGAGAATTGGAAAAAAACAGTTAATATTTTCCACAAAGATATCGTTCGTAAATCGGAAGCAGCCAAACGGAAATTCAAACAATTAAATCCAAATCTGTTTTACGGTGATGAGGTAGGTATAAGCTATGTGGGTAATCAGAAAAAAACAGTGTATCTGCCGTTGGGACCATTATCCTTTGCTGACGAAGTTATAACCGTAAACCACCCAAAACTTCTAACGCAAGAGGTGAATAATGTCCTCGGCGAGCCAGATGTTATAGAAACGTATGACGATGCTACTGGTATCTATAGTCTTGGACTTGGAGGCACTCTTACGGTTCGATTTACAGACAATGCTTTAGTGGACGTTAATGGACCCGATTTGTATTTGTTTGAAATTGGGCAATTGGAACCTACAGACCTAGAAATTTCTAAAGATGGTAAAACTTGGATTAAAATAGGAAAGATTGATGGAGGCGTGGCAGAAGTGGATATTGCTCCATTTGTAAAACCGAATGAGCTTTTTTATTACGTACGGTTCAAAGATCTTAAAGAAAAAAGTGCATTACCAGGAGCAGATGTCGATGCCATTGCAGCCATTGGTTCTGCGATGCGATTGAATCTGGACAGTCAAGTGTTATTCGATTCTGGTAAAAGTGAATTAAGACCCCAAGGCATTACTGCTTTAAAAGCATTGGTAAATAGTATCACCGTACTCAAAAAAGGGAAAGTCATCGTTGAAGGTCATACCGACGATATAGGAAGTGATGAAACCAATAATGCCTTGTCTTTAGCACGTGCCAAAAGTGTATCTAAAGCTTTGAGAAACTTAATACCTAGCACCCAATTTAAATGGCAAGAAAAAGGCTATGGAGAATCTCAACCGTTGGTAGAAAATGACTCGGACATAAACAGAGCAAAAAATAGAAGGGTTGAGATTTTGATCTTGCCAAATTAGAAGTAATTATTAAAATTCAAGTTATGAACAGCAAACATTTCATATTAAGTATCATAGCCATTATCATGGTTCAAATGATGCATGGCCAAAAACTAGAGCAAAGCGAAGTAGAACAGTTAAAAGACGTTTTGAATACAACTGTTGCTCCTGATTTTAAAGTGGAATTAAAAAATAATAAGGCCTATTTCAGTTTTGACGAGTTCAATAAAACGCTCGATTTAAGAAACGATTCGGAAATAGCCGAAGATAGCCTCACTCAATTGGAAAAGAAAAACTTATACAAAGGTCCATATCGTGGTTCTGTTTTCTGGAAGTATAATTTTGAAACGGTTACAAACTCTGAAGTTGTATTTAAATCCACTGAATATCAGCAGCTTTTCTGTACCATTTCATTTAAAGTCCAAGACACTATTCTTATAAGAAGTATGCTCAACGCTTATACAAGTTATCACAAAACTTCAGATTCCGCGTCGCATCTTGTGAATTGGACAGGGGATACATACATCAGTCTCTTACTCACACCAACAAAAGTGGGCAACAAAATTAACTTCGAGTTAAAAGGCATTACCATAAGCGGAAAGTTTGAAAGACAAGATAAATATGAATTAACAAAGACTTACACAAAATCATTAAGAGCCATTTTAAAACGTGAATTTAAAAAGCTGTTCGAATCAGAAGACATGTCTCAAAAAGTATCAATTAAAAACTAATTATTATGAAATCAAAGATTCAAGAGTATCAAAAGAAATATTTAAGAACAAGTAAATATACAATAACATTACTCGCCGCACTTTTAATTACAACATTAAGTTTTGCCCAACAAGGCATTAACTACAAAGCACTTCTAAAAGACAATTTAGGAAATGTTTTAGTGAGCCAGTCTGTTGGTGTGCAGTTTCAAATACGTGAAGCCACAGCAAATGGGAGTGCAGTTTATACAGAAACGCATACGCAAGCAACAGACGCTAATGGGATCTTAGTTTTAAACATTGGTACAGGTACTACCAGCGACACATTTAGCGCTATTGATTGGAGTAGCAACGAGCATTGGTTAAATGTACAGATTGACATTACAGGAGGCACTGATTATACGGATTTGAGTACTACCCAATTTATGGCTGTTCCTTATGCTTTAAGTTCAGCAAATTCAGCAACTAAGATAAATCAATTATTAGATGCTAAATCCGATGATGATGGCTCTCAAAACGGATCGTCAGTATTTATTGGAGTTGATTCTGGTTTGGCAGACGACGGTAGCAATAACAGAAACGTTGGTATAGGATTCGAAACTTTAAAAGCCAACACAATTGGCTATAACAATCTTGCCAGCGGCCATTCTGCACTGAAAAATAATACTGAAGGTCACAGCAATGTAGCAAATGGTGCAAATGCGCTTACTTTAAACACCACTGGCTATTCAAATACAGCTATTGGTATTAATACATTATCAGCAAATACCAGCGGCATACAAAATACTGCTTTAGGATACAATTCATTAAGAAATAATACACAAGGATTCGGCAATGTGGCATTGGGAGTTGAAGCCTTATTTTCTAATGCAGAAGGAATTGACAATACTGCCAATGGGTATAGAGCATTATATTCAAATACAAGTGGGATTTGGAATTCTGCACTAGGAAATAGAGCACTTTATTCTAATATAACAGGAAATAACAATACGGCTATTGGACGTTTGGCTTTGTATGATAATATTTCAGGTGATGACAATACTGCAATAGGACGTTCTTCTTTGTATTTAAACACAGAAGGAAATCGCAATACATCTGCTGGTCATTCTGCCTTGTATTCAAATATCACAGGGAATGACAATACCGCAATTGGACGCTCAGCTTTGTTTGCTAATACTTCGGGAGAAAATAACACTTCTATTGGTAGTTATAGTTTATTTACAAATACTACAGGCTCAAACAATACCGCAATGGGACATTCAGCATTGTATTCAAATACCACAGGAGAAAATAATACTGCAATGGGTAATAGTAGCTTGTTAACAAATACTACAGGCTCAAACAATACTACATTAGGTAATTCTGCTTTATACTCTAACACTTCAGGATTCAATAATATAGCAATTGGAATTGATGCCCTATATTTTAACACAATAGGTAATAGTAATACTGCAATTGGTAGTGGGACTTTATATTATAATCTAGATGGTGTAGGCAATACTGCTATGGGCACTGGAGCGTTAGGTGATAATCAAGATGGAACAGGTAATACAGCAATTGGAAATTTATCATTAGATCGAAATAGATCAGGAAACTATAATACCGCATTAGGGGTAAGAGCATTGGATTCTAATAGAAAAGGATTGAATAATACAGCTGTTGGAGCATTTGCATTATCAGATCTTTTTTGTTCCTCTAATTTAATAATACAGAATAATATTGGTATCGGTTATGGTGCTCAAGTACCATCAAATTGTAGCTCTAATCAAGTACGCATTGGTAATACGGCGATAACCTATGCAGGCATCCAAGTTGGTTGGACAGTAACTTCAGACAAGCGTTGGAAAGAAAACATTCGTAAGTTGCCGTATGGTTTAGATATGGTCATGCAATTAGAACCTGTTGATTATACACGAAAAAACAACGAAAATAAAACTAGAGAAATGGGTTTTATTGCTCAAGACTTGGAAGTCTTATTAGCAAAAGTTGGTTATAAAGATCAAGGATTTTTGACTAAAGATGATGACGGATATTTAAGTGTACGTTATAATGATTTTATCGCATTACTTACAAAAGCCCTACAAGAACAACAATCCATTATAGATACTCAAAACTCAAAAATAGACAGGTTCGAAAACCAAATGTCTTCGCTTTCAAAACGATTAGAACATCTTGAAGCTATCAATAATTAAACATAAAATACCATGAAAAATCTCATAACACTTATAGCCATATTTCTACTCGTCGCCTGCAAATCAGAAACCAAAGAAAACAACAGCATAACCGCTAAAAACGAAGCAAAGAAAGATAATGCTAAATCAAGTAATTCTAGTGCAGATTATAGTAGCTTATTTTACGACTATACCTGTGATGTCTCTAGTGCAGACCTTGCCAAAATACTACAAATACCAGCTTCTGATATTAGTGCACAAACAAGTGAATCGCCAAACGAATGTCTTTTTAAAATCAAAGGTTTTGGTGAAGGTCACGATTATACAGGCACAACATGGCGCTTAATGTCAGTTCCGAGTAGTAAAGGACAAAGCAAAAAAGAAATTGAAGGCCTTATAAAAGATAAAGCAGAGTTACCAAGCGGCATACTAATGGGAAGAGATATCGTATTAGCAGATGCTGGCGATTGCTATATCGCATCTCAGCCAAAGCGAGGCAAAGTACGCCTATTAAATGAAAACTATGACAGTTTTATTGTAATCACTTACCAAACCAAAGGTTCAGTAAAGGGTAGAACTGAAGCACAGCATGATCAACTCAATCTAAAAGCAAAGGATTTGGCGAATTATTTGGTTGCAACGCATAAAAAATGACATTTTATCCCATCATGTTACATAAGTCATAACTTCTGTTACAATAGTAATACACTAAAAATGCGATAGTCTATAATTTTACAGGTATCAGAATAAGAAATAATGGAAAACATGTTTACTTATTCTAAAAAAACAAACTAAGTGACATAATCAAACTTTAAAATACTCATATCATGAAAGTAAAATTCACATTAATCATTTTATTAATAGCCTGTATGGGTTATGCCCAAAATGGTATTAATTACAAGGCAATTATTAAGGATGACACTGGTAATGTAGTAGCATTATCGCCTGTTAGTATTCAATTTATAATATATGAAGGGGCTGCACTTAATAATAATGTATATCAAGAAAGCCATACTCTTACTACTGACATCAACGGAATGATCATCGTCAATATTGGAGAAGGCGCAACAGGAGATGATTTCGAAGCAATAATTTGGCTAAATGATGAGCACTTTTTAAATGTACAAGTTAACATTGGGTCTGGATTGGTAGATATGGGAACTTCGATGTTTAAAACTGTGCCTTATGCTTTAGTAGCTAAGGACATAGAAAATACAATTTGGAATACCAATGGTACAAATGCTTTTTATAATGAAGGTAGTATAGGTATTGGGACAAATAACCCATCGGAAAAACTTCATATTGATGGAAACGCAGTCATAGAGGGCACATTAAGATTAGATTCTGGTACTTCAGTAAATTCGATTTCAACAGCAACTAGCTTAGGTAATAGTGACAATACTTTGCCTACTCAGAACGCTGTAAAAACATATGTGGATACAGCAATTGGTGATGCACTATCTGAAAAATCAATTGTGATACCATCCGCAGCATTTGTAGGGAGAAGTGATGCTAACCCTGTACAGTACGGAGGGGGTGTTGTGGGGTATAATGCAGGTTTCGAACAACTTAGGGCTCCGTTTACGCTGCCGGTTGGCGCAACCGTAACGAACATTACCTATTATGCTAGAGATACTGATGGCACAAATAACCTCAATTTTAGAATTATTGGTGCCACTTTAACAGGCTTAAATGCCTCAGGCGGCACATCTACGATATCCACTGATGGTAGTCAGACTTCTATTTTCGAATTATCAGACGATATTAATTTAACCATAAACGCTAATAATTTGTACTACGTCTTTGTAACTGTATCTGGAAGCTGGACTTCCAACATGAAAGTGATAGGGTTAAAGGTAACATACACAGAATAATAAATATACCATTATGAAAACAACACTCACATTAACAACAATATTTCTCATTTCCTTCTTCGGAATGGCACAGAGTATCGAAAAATTCAGCATAGACTCTGGTGGAGCATCAGCAACTGCTGGTGGTATCCAAATCCTTTACACCATTGGCGAAGTCAATGTGCAAGAGTACAGCAATACAAGCCTTTCGGTTTCCGAAGGTTTTATAAACGCTGACCTAAAAATTAGAATTAATCCCAAAATGATTTTACAAGGGCCAATGCTCAGTCCGGCTAATGCAGGTTTAATGAACGACAACTTGAGAGCTGCTGGCTATATCCCAACCACAAGTCCCTATACAGATGCTGCCACTTGCACTGCTGCCGTATTTAATGCAACTGGAGATAATGCCATTGTCGATTGGGTTTGGGTAGAACTTCGAGACAAAAACAACAATACTTCGGTCATTTTATCACAGTCTGCGTTATTACAGCGCGATGGCGATGTGGTCTCTACAGATGGTGTGTCTTTTATAAACCTTAATGTCTCGGCAGACGATTACTACGTGGTCGTCAATCATAAAAACCACTTAGGAATAATGACGGAAACACCAGTTCTTATTACTAAAAACTCAACTCCGACAATTATAGATTTTACAGATGTTGCTACGGGCACTTATGGCACACATGCCCAAGTCACATTATCCTCTGGAGACATGGCACTTTGGGCAGGCGACGTTAACGGTGATGGATTGGTAAATTATTCTGCGGATGTTAACCGCGTTTCTACAGATATTATTTTGTTTCCCGATAATACGGAGTTTAGTACAAGTTACGATTTTGTTGACGGGTATTTTCAATCCGATGTCTTTCTCGATGGTAATGTATCCTTCTCCAATGAAACCAATCAACTGCAATTATCTGTACTGCTATATCCATTAAACACGAGTTTTAGTTCGCAATATAATTTGTTTTTGGAACAATTACCTTCTCCTTCTGCCATGAGAAGTAGTTTGCAACTAAGTAGAGAACAAGTACGGCTAGACCAGGCCTTAGAAATATTAATCAATTTAAATTAAAAAAAACCATGAAAACAAAGATTCACGAAGACCAAAATAAATTTTACACTATGAGAAAAAAAATACTTATGCTTTTAGCAATTATGGTATGTTCATCATCACTATTTGCACAGAATGTGACTTTCAGATTAAACTGGAATTCAAGTAATTCTGAATACGAATTGTACGTGAAACGGGATATAACAGCAGTTGCTCCAGTAACCACAGGCGGTACAGCCGCAGTGACGATCGTTTTTCCAACAGATGCATCTGAAACAAGAGCACTAGCACATACCAGTGAAAGTGTGTCTTCCTTTAATCCGGCAGGCGTTATTAGAAGTCCAGAAGCTTCACCAGGTAATGATTTTTATGTATTCAACTCTGTTGGCGGTAGTAGTTATATTGGTGTTTTAAATGCCGATGTTGAGGTATTATGGATGACTTTTACACCCTCTGACGGCAATTCTGAAGCAAGATTGTTTGAAAATGATACCGACCCTGACTCATCTGCGGCTGGTATGTTGGGCATAAACGCACAATCAGATTTCTATACCATTACACTCGCTGGCGCAATTAATGAATTTGCAGGTAATGAAGTTTTAGGTGTTGAAGAAAATGAATTGCAACAATTATCACTATATCCTAATCCTGCTTCGAATAAGGTAAATATTGAATCGAATCATATAATTGATAGTGTTGAGGTTTACGATATTTTAGGAAAGCAGGTAATGTTATTGAAAAAAACCAATGAGATTGATGTTTCCAATTTAAATTCAGGGATCTATTTGTTTAAAATATCAATGGGTAATAAAGTCCAGACAAAAAAAATAGTGGTGGAATAAACTTTGAATTAATTATTAAAAGGGAAGTGTTTAACTTCCCTTTTTAATTTCATTTTTAAAGTCTAAAGGACGGCCTTAAAGATTATAAGAATATCGCTCAATATATTTGTATTTCTTCACTCATATTGCAAATGTTACATTATTTATAGGTCTTGTTACAATACTTATACATTTCTGTTTTATGACTAATTAGATTTGAAATCAATACTAAATATTGATTTTCATCAATCTATTTTTAGTATTAAATAAAGTCATTGATATTATCCAATTATGAAAAATCTAACCGTCATCATTTGCGTCTTAATGTTTACAGTAGTAATGTCTGCACAAGTTGGTGTCGGAACAACCGACCCACAAGCACAATTGGATATACGATCATCAGATCAAGCAAATCCAATAAATACGGATGGCATTCTCATTCCAAAAGTTGATGATTTCCCTATAATAAATCCGACAGTAGCTCAAGATGGAATGTTAATTTACGCTACAGGAACAGGTGTGCCAACGAAAGGGTTTTACTATTGGAACAACACATTGTTAACATGGATTTCTATTGTAGGTGTAAATAAAATTGATGATTTAATAGATGCTAAAAGTGATAGTGACGGGACAGAAGATGGTTCATCTGTTTTTTTAGGTATTGGAGCGGGAATAAATGATGATAGTTCGGATAATAGAAATACAGGTTTTGGTTATCAGTCTCTTAACTCAAACATTACGGGATCTAATAATGTTACAAACGGCTATCAAACGTTAATTTCAAATATTTCAGGATCTAATAATGTAGCAAATGGATATATGGCATTATCAAGCAATATTTCAGGATCTAATAATGTAGCAAATGGATCATTCGCTTTATCATGGAACACTATAGGGAATAGTAATGTCGCAAATGGATCATCTGCACTTCGGTTTAATGTCTCAGGTTCTAACAATATTGCTAATGGAACTTTCTCTTTAACTTTTAACAGTACTGGAAGCTCTAATATAGCAATTGGGAATTATGCGCTATATGATAATAGTTCGGGAAATGATAATATTGCAATAGGTACAGATGCTCTATTTGGAAACGTGAATTCTGGAAATTATAATATTGCAGTAGGTGCAGATGCACTCTTTAATAATTCCATAGGAGAACATAATATTGCAAATGGTTTTCGATCATTAAGACAAAATACAACGGCGAGTGGAAGTGTTGCTATCGGCGCAGAAGCTTTAGAAAGCAATACCACAGGTGAACAAAATATAGCAATAGGAAGAAGAGCTCTACAAAGTAATATCACTGGAGCATCCAATATTGGAATTGGCTATGAATCGTTACTTAACAATACGGGAAGCTGGAATACAGCTCTGGGCACTTTTGCAATGCAATCTAATACCTCTGGAAATAGTAATACAGCTGTAGGATATCGAGCCTTAAATTTAAACACTACAGCCGCTGCTAATACGGCAATTGGTAATCAGAGTTTACATTCAAATACAACTGGTGCTGCTAATACGGCATCAGGGAATGAGGCATTATATTCTAATACAACTGGTGCTGCTAATACTGCAAATGGATATCGGGCTTTATTTTCAAATACTACAGGTGGTTCTAATGTAGCGATAGGGTCCAGCGCTTTATATTCTACTACAACGGGATTTAGTAATGTTGCAACTGGACATAATTCTTTGAGCACTAATACAACAGGCAGTCAGAACATTGCAACTGGGATTGAAGCATTATTTTCCAATACTACAGGTAATAATAATGTAGCCAATGGTTATCGAGCATTGAATTCCAATACAACTGCTAGTGGTAGTGTAGCCATCGGTACAGAAGCTCTGCAAAACAATACTACAGGAGAACAAAACGTAGCCATGGGGAGTCGAGCCTTACAGAATAATGAAACTGGAGCTTCAAATGTTGGCATAGGCTATGAGTCTTTGCTTAGTAATACTGGAAGCTGGAACACGGCTATGGGCACTTTTGCAATGCAATCTAATACCTCTGGAAATAGTAATACAGCCGTAGGATATCGAGCCTTAAATTTAAACACTACAGCCGCTGCTAATACGGCAATTGGTAATCAGAGTTTACATTCAAATACAACTGGTGCTGCTAATACGGCCTTAGGAAATGAAGCCTTATATTCAAATACAACAGGTAATGCCAATGCTGCAAATGGATATCGGGCTTTATTCTCAAATACTACAGGGATTTCTAATACAGCCACAGGATCGAGTGCTTTATATAATAGTACTACAGGATTGAGTAATGTGGCAACTGGACATAATTCGTTAGGCTCAAATACTGCAGGAAATCAAAATGTTGCCACAGGCAGCCTTGTTTTATTTTCTAATACTATTGGAAACAATAATGTTGCCTATGGGTATCAAGCACTATATAATAATGAAACAGGTTCTAATAGTATTGCAATTGGCTATCAAGCAGGTTATAATGAAACCGGCTCCAATAGATTATACATAGAAAATTCGAGTTCAGATGATGCACTTATTTATGGGGAATTTGATACGGACTTGATTCGTATCAACGGTACTTTAGATGTTACTAATGAAATAAATAGAGAAGCTACAGGAAATGCGAATATAGTACCTATCGCTTATGGAACTGTGGAGTCTAACGCAAACGTACTTAGTGGTACTGGCAATTTTACGGCGAGTATATCTGGTGGAGTTATTAGTGTAAGTGTTAATAGCGAAACCTTGAATGTTTATGATACCTCATGCGTAGTAACGCCTTATTCAACCGCGTTTAGAACTTCAAGTATAGTTATTAGTGGAGGAGATTTACAAGTCCGTATATTCAATAATTCTGGAAGTATAACACCAACTACTTTTCAATTTACTATTTACAAATTATAGTATCTAAAAAATAAATATTTAGGATCAAGTACTAAATGGGTTGAGGACCTTACTAAAAAAGTGGGCCGTGATATTAATAAAAGTTGAAAACTCAATTTTTTAGAAGTCCTAATAGATGTGAGAGATAGAGAAAGTCGCTGTAGGGAGCGACTTTCTTATGATGTATTGGTTTTGTATAGGCGAAAAATTAGGTTCCGCTTATTCTTATTCATAGTTTTATAAAAAAGAATTCTATGAAGTTAAATTACGTTTTAGTCATTATTTTGGTGTCATTTAGTCTCTTATCATTTTCGCAACAGATGCCAGTAGATTTTTCGGATGGTACTGATAATTTTAGTGCATTTTCTGGTAGTAGCTTTGCTCTCAGTGCAAACCCACAGGAGGCTAATGATAATGTTGGACAATTTTATAATGATGGCAGTGATCCTTGGCAAGGGTTTTATATCGATTTAAATTTTCCTATAGATTTAGATGAACAACAACAGATAACCCTATCCTTTTATCAATTTGATCCTAATGCACATAATATTTATGTAAAGCTAGAAAATGGAACTAATCCTGATGTTGAGGTCGTGCAAAATACTTCTGGAACGGGTTGGGCACATGATTTAGTTTTCGATTTTTCAGCGGCTACGATTTCTGGAACTTCTAATACTGTTTTTGCCACAGGAACTTATACTAGACTCGTTATTTTTATAGATGGAGGTGTAGCTTCACCTGGAACATACTTAATAGATGATATCGATGATGGTTCTGAACCGGTAGATCCTAATACCTTAGATGTTATATATACTGACTTAGTCTGGGCAGATGAGTTTGACACAAATGGGACCGTAGATTCTAGTAAATGGTTTCACCAAACACAATTACCAGCTGGTGGAAGTTGGTTTAATGGCGAAGAACAACATTATACCGAACGTATAGAAAACTCTTTTGTGGATAATGGGTTTTTAAATATCTCAGCAATAAAGGAGAATTTTACAGATCAAGGAGAGACTAAAGCATATACATCAGCACGATTGAATTCTAAATTTGCTTTTACTTATGGTCGAGTAGATGTTAGGGCCAAATTACCTTTAGGTAATGGTACTTGGCCTGCTATATGGACCTTGGGAAAAAATACGACAGAAGTTGGTGCTTATTGGCAAACTCAAGGATTTGGAACTACAGGTTGGCCAGCTTGTGGAGAAATTGATATTATGGAACACGGGTTGGGCGCTACAAACCATGTTAGTAGTGCTTTGCACACCCCATCAAGCTATGGTAATACATTTAATGTCCAATCTTATGTTCTAAATGATGTTGCTAATGACTATCACGTTTATTCAATGAATTGGTCTCCAAATCAAATCACATTTTTAATTGACGATGTGGGTTTTTATACTTATAATCCAGCTGTTAAAGATGATAGTACTTGGCCATTTTTTGAGGACCAGTATTTAATTTTAAATATAGCCATGGGTGGAATATCAGGTGCTATAGATCCTAATTTTGTACAGAGCAATATGGAGATTGATTACGTGAGGGTTTATCAGAATACAGGTTTGAACGTAGAGGATCAAGTTGTCAATAGATTTAATATTCATCCTAATCCATCTAGTGATTATATAAATATTGTATCTGATAAAACTATTGATAAAGTGGGGCTTTATAACGCCATAGGTCAGCTCATAGTATATAAAACAACCAACACAAATGTCTTAAAAGTTGAAAACTTAAAACCAGGAATATATATTCTTAAAATCTATTCAAGAGGTCTTACAACGATTAAAAAAGTAGTAATTGATTAATAATTAGCATATTCCACAATCTCCAATCCGTAACCAATCATCCCAACACGCTTGGTTTGTAGGCTATTGGAAATTAATTTTAGCTTGCTAATTTTAAGATCGTGTAATATTTGCGCTCCAATTCCGAAATCCTTGGTATCCATACTTAGACTAGGTGCTTTTACTAATTTGCCTTCCACTTGGTTTTCTCTTAGAATGGAAAGACGTGTCAATAAATTCATGGATTCTGGTTGTTGGTTGATGAATATTATAGCGCCTTTACCTTCGGTATTAATGACATGAAACATATCATCTAGTTTCTGATCGGTATTATTGGTTAATGTACCAAGAATATCGCTATTAACCAACGTATTATTGACTCGTGTTAAAATAGGCTCATCAGATTTCCAAGTGCCTTTCGTTAAAGCAATATGTATTTGGTCGTTTGTGGTTTGTTGGTATGCTCGTAATCTAAATTTTCCGAAACGGGTTTCGATATTAAAGTCTTCTTTTTTGTCGATTAAGGAATCGTGCTCCATTCGGTAGGCGACCAAATCTTCAATAGAAACAATTTTAAGATCAAATTTTTTAGCCACTTTTAATAATTCAGGTAAACGCGCCATGGAGCCGTCTTCGTTCATGATCTCAACAATGACGCCTGCAGGTTCAAAACCAGCTAAACGTGCAAAATCTATAGCAGCTTCTGTATGGCCAGTTCGTCTTAAAACACCACCTTCTTTGGCTACCAAAGGAAAGATATGTCCAGGTCTAGCCAACTCAAAAGATTTTGTTTCGTTGTTAATTAGAGCTTTTACCGTTTTTGATCGATCACTTGCAGAAATACCTGTACTCACGCCATTACCTCGTAAATCTACAGAGATGGTAAAAGCTGTTTCCATCGGATCCGTGTTGTTCCTAACCATCATAGCAAGGTCTAGCTCTTCACAGCGATGTTCGGTCAAAGGCGTACATATTAAACCGCGACCATGTGTTGCCATAAAATTGATCATTTCTGGCGTTACTTTTTCTGCAGCAGCTAAAAAATCGCCTTCATTCTCGCGGTTTTCATCATCTACAACAATGATAACTTTGCCTTGTTTAATATCTTCAATGGCTTCTTCAATTGTATTTAGTATCATTTTTTTATTTACGGTTTTGGTTATCATGAAGTAAATTTAGATGAAACAAAGATACGTTTATTTTATATTTTGAAGACAGCTCAGATAGAAGTCTTGT
Organism: Winogradskyella forsetii; assembly: GCF_013394595.1. GTDB lineage: Bacteria > Bacteroidota > Bacteroidia > Flavobacteriales > Flavobacteriaceae > Winogradskyella > Winogradskyella forsetii. The sequence goes on along the minus strand of NZ_CP053348.1, from coordinate 2,204,201 downwards.
GAAATCTTGTTTCTCAAAATAATGTACTTTAATGGATAGAGTGGAAGTGTTAAAATTAAAATAAGGGGATTATTCTGTTTCCCTTTTAAGTCGATAATCTTGTAAAATTTTGAATATTTAAAAACATCGACAATCACATAAATGACAAAAAAGATAAAGGCAATAATACTCAAACTCAATGCGGATTCTGCGATTTCAGGTAGTTTATTGTTTTTAAATACCAAATGCAATACTAATAAAACGATACCGACGACATAACTTACTAAACTCGTTTTTGAGTAATCTTTATAATCTCTTAGTAAAACCCTGGCCTTTATAAGTTTATCAGGAATTTCTAAACCTTCGGACTTTAAACCTTCAAGCGAAATTTTTCGATCCAACAGATTATGAAGTGCAATCTCCTTTGGTTTTTTATCTAGGTCAAATTCTTCTTGTTTCTTTATAATTTCTATTAACTCTTCGATAGAATATCTTTTATAATAATTATAGGTCTTGGTATCGCTTTCTGAAAGTTGAAATTTATTTTTTGAACTAAATAAACGTTTCAATGGCACGATAATAAAATCAAACTGAAAGACACCTTTGTCGTTCGTGGCACGAGTGGTCAAATAAATACTCAAAGGTAACATCACAGCAGTAGAAAGCCATGCGCCAATTACAGGACTAAAACTGCCTTTCTCCGCACTGTTTTTAGTAAAAATGCCAAAGAAATGATAGGTTAAGAACAATACAATGGCAATAACCATTGGCAAGCCAAGGCCTCCTTTGCGGATTAAGGCTCCAAGAGGTGCACCGACAAAAAATAGTATGATACATGCCAGTGCCAAAACAAACTTATCATGGAATACTATAATGTGTTTATTTAATCGTATGTCTTTTTGTTCAAGTGATCTTTTATTAGAGTCTAATATCTGTCTTGTGCTATTTGAAGAATTAATGGCCAAATTTATAATCTGGACTTTTTGACTAATGTTATAAAGTTCAAGAATGTCTTTTCCATTATAGATAGAGTCCGTCTTTGTTGTATCTATATTTGTGTTCAATGATGAAAAAGTACTTCTATTATTTAAGGTTTTAGATAAGTTAAAATAATCGTCTGTCTTCTTGTTTTTAAGTGTATCAATGACATCATTTAGCTGAGTAACATTATACATATTATATCGATCACTATGATTTTTTTCGTCGAGATCTTCGGTATTTAACAATTCTAAATCTACATTGAAGGTGTAGTTATCAAAATAGCTTTTAACATGTGGTTGATTTACATTCTGTCTGCTATCTTTATTTACAATTTCTTCGTAGTAATTCCCGTTTGATAATTCGAGTTGGAGAATATTGGAATCAATACTACTTTTAAGTTCCCCTTCTTCCGCTACAATGACCGTGTAGTTTCCGGTACGCGTGTTGTTTTTTTTATGAATAACGACGCCTTTTAGAAATTGACCTCGATCTCCCGATTTCTCTTCGACCTTAATATTAATGTTACCTATTTCATTAAATTGACCTTCTGCAATGGCTAATGCAGGTTTGACCTTGGCAATATTTCTTCTTAAATTATAAAAATTATATTCGCCCCATGGAATCACATTATTGGCAAAAAAGAATGTGGCAATACCTAAGGCAACGATAAATACGCTTAAACTTCGCATGGCGCGTTGCAACGAGATTCCTGTAGATTTCATGGCTGCGAACTCGTAGTTTTCTGCAAAGTTTCCGAACACCATTATAGAGGACAACAACACCGTAAGCGGAACCACCAAAGGAATGAGCTTTGGCATATAGTACAAAATAAATTTTGCAGTAACGGTTATGTCTAAATCCTTACCGGCAAGTTCAGCAATATATAGCCAAACCCCTTGTAAAATAAAGATGAACATGAATATAATAAAGACGCTAAAAAACGTCCTTAAGAATGTGATAAGTATGTACCTATCTAATATTTTCACACAATAATGTTTTAACCTTATATCAATTTGAGCCTATAATATTATTGGCTATTAATCAATTTTATTAATAAAGTAATCGCTGTATTTACTTTTGTCAAATGTAAATAAGGTTTTTGAGATGGGTTCATCGGTTTTAAAAGAATTAACAGTTAATGTTGTTTTCGTTCCGTTTTTCCCAACTTCAATTAAATTATAGATATGTTTTGTAGTGGCATCAATCCCAAGTAAAACATGTTTAATTTCAGAATTGGTATCCATAGGCAATAGTTTTACATATTGAATTTTTCGGCCCTTTACAGTTTGTACAATATCCATTTTAAAGGTATAACCATCTTCATAGAATGATAGCATTTCACTTGGTGTGATGGTGCTTTCATCTTCTGTATTGTTTGAAGAAATAGTCACTTCTTCATCTTCTGGACTAATGGTGTACAACGTTTTACCATCGTATATACGCGTGACTCCCAAAATATTAAGTTTATATTTTTCGCCTTCAATTACGACATCTCCACGCGTTTCTTGACTAATATTTTCGCTTATATTATTTAATTCATATTTAAAGTCTAAACTGATATTTTTATAGTTTTTAATTTTAGAACTCACTTCGTTTAATAAGTTCTCGGCTTTGGCATCGCTCTGAGCAAATGCGTTAAATCCTAGTGCAATACATGCTAATACTATTAAATTTTTCATTTTTTTATTTCTTTCAAAAATTATAAATAATTTATTACTACTTATTTCAAATTCTACAACTGTTCATTCTCCAGCAATTGATCTAAAGAGGCTAAATCCGGAACCAAAACTTGGCGTGCCTTACTACCTTCAAAATTACCTACAATACCAGCTGCTTCTAATTGATCGATTATTCTACCTGCTCTGTTGTAACCCAATTTCAACTTTCTTTGCAATAAAGATGCCGAACCTTGTTGTGCTGTAACAATAAGTTCTGCGGCATCCCTAAAGAGTTTATCTCTGTCGGATATGTCTACATCAAGATTTGTGCCACCTTCTTCGCCAACATATTCTGGCAATAAATGTGCATCAGGATATGCTTTTTGTGAACCAATAAATTCTGTTATTTTCTCAACTTCTGGTGTGTCCACAAAGGCACATTGTATTCTTATAAGTTCATTACCCTGAGTGTATAGCATATCACCGCGTCCAATCAATTGATCGGCTCCAGAGCCATCTAAAATGGTTCGTGAATCTATTTTGCTTGTGACCCTAAAAGCGATACGAGCCGGGAAATTGGCTTTGATAATACCTGTAATGACATTTACAGAAGGGCGTTGTGTCGCAATAATCAAATGTATTCCTATCGCTCGTGCTAATTGTGCTAATCTTGCAATTGGTGTTTCAACCTCTTTACCAGCCGTCATAATTAAATCAGCAAACTCATCGACCACCAAAACTATGTAAGGTAAAAAGGCGTGACCATCATTTGGGTTTAATTTTCTAGCTTTAAATTTAGCGTTGTATTCTGCAATATTTCTACAAAAAGCATTTTTAAGCATTTCGTAGCGGTTGTCCATTTCAATACAAAGTGAATTCAGCGTATTGATAACTTTAGTGTTATCCGTTATAATAGCATCTTCGCTATCAGGTAGTTTTGCTAAATAATGGCGTTCAATTTTATTGAAAAGCGTCAATTCCACTTTTTTAGGATCGACCAATACAAATTTTACTTCAGCAGGATGTTTTTTATAGAGTAAGGACGTTAATACAGCATTTAACCCGACAGATTTACCTTGCCCTGTAGCACCTGCCATAAGCATGTGTGGCATTTTAGCTAAATCGACCACAAAGGTTTCGTTGCTTATAGTCTTACCAAAAGCAATTGGAAGCTCCATGTTAGATTTTTGGAATTTCTGAGATGCAATAACTGAACGCATGGATACAATGGTCGAATTTTTATTTGGTACCTCAATACCGATCGTTCCTTTTCCTGGAATAGGAGCAATGATTCTAATACCCAATGCAGCTAGTGATAAAGCAATATCATCTTCTAAATTCTTAATTTTTGAAATTCGAATTCCAGCATCTGGAACAATCTCATATAGCGTAACCGTTGGTCCAATAGTGGCTTTAATACTTGTGATACCAATTTTGTAATTACTTAAGGTTTCAACAATTCGGTTTTTATTTTCTTCGAGCTCTTCTTGGTCAATGGAAATGCCTTCGTTCTCATATTTTTTTAACAGATCCAAGGTCGGGAATTGATATTTACCTAACTCTAGCGTAGGATCAAATTGCCCAAAATCTTCCACTAATTTATCGGCTAAATTATCGGATTCAGACTTTTCTTCTTCAACCGTTTCTACCTCCATAGTTAATTCTGGTTCGTCAACCGTTTCTTCCTCGGGCTTTTCGGTAACTTCCATTTTTAGCTTTTCAGCCTTAACTTCTGTTTTTGAATTTGGTTTAGAATGATGACTAATGGTTGGTTCGGCCTCATCCAATGGAATCTCAAAGGCAGATTTAATAGCTTCTGCTTCTTCAGTTAAACTGTTGTCTAAAGCTACTGTGGGCTCAGTGGTAGTGTTTTCGGATTGTAAATCTTCTTTTATCGATTTTTTTGCGCGTTTAAAACTATTGACAAACGTGGCTCCTGTAACCTTGAATCGAATGGCCAAATAAGCAATAAGTCCAAAAATTAATAGCAAGATGGTGCCGGCTTTGCCAATGTAGTCTTGAAAGAACTGATTCATCTCAAAACCAATTGTGCCGCCAAGTAAATCGTATTTATGCGCAAAAAATCCGAAAAGAATGGATAACCAGATCACGATTAGTGTTCCCCAAATCCAATGTTTTCTTAGCTTTATCTTGTTTAAATTTAAAGTGACATAAACTCCAGAAAGAAACAGTAATCCTGCAAAAATAAAAGACGGTAAACCAAAACCTTTGGTGATAAAAAATTCACTGACCCAAGCGCCAAGTTGACTTGCCCAGTTTTTATATTCATCGGAACGTTCTGGGAAATTATTGAGCACACTTTGATCTTCCTTGCCTGTAAAAACAAAAGACAGAAAGGATATAAAAAGGAGTACACCAACCATTATAAGGAAACTACCAAAAATGAGTTTCTGCTGGCTAGAAAGTTTAAACGAAGGCTTTTTTAATTTCGTTTTTGCTTTTGCTTTTGGCTTCGCCTTAGTTGTGGTTTTCCCTGCCTTACTGTCAGACAGGTTTTTTTTTGCTTTTTTTGCCATTTTATGCCGAATTTATTTCGGTATCTTATTCCGGTTTAAGGAAATTTCATTTATTGTATTCTATTACTTTTTTTGATAAACCATTAACATAATGAGTTATCATTTTGTTCGGTATCGCTAATGTATCGCCTGTAAAGCCATTAATGTCAACATAACTGATATTATAATTATAAAATTTTAAATATTGACTTGCCAAAGGTAAATATGACCAATGCCATTTTTCTAAATTATAACCCTTTCTACCATTTTCTTTCGTCGTATACGTTTGGTAAAAACCAAACTTATTAGCATTATTCGTTAGCCAATTATATTCGTACTGTCCTTCTCCGCTGCTAAAATACGAATTGTTTAAACTATTTAAATCCATGTCTGTTCCCCAATGATGTCGCGATGTGGAAGGCATAGAACTAAATTCCAAAATCTTTTTCGAGCGTTCAATTGGTTCTAAGTTGCTATACGCATTCCATTTACGTTCCCAAATGGCTTTTTGTTCATCAAAATTTCGGGTTCCAGAAATTATTTTAAGTGACACATTCGCCTTTTTTGCAGCTTCAAACATTTTTGTAAAAGCGTCATAAACTTCATTATCCAAATACAATGTTTTGGCTGAATGAATAGATTTTACTTTGGTAAACTTAATATCGCCTTTATAACTAAACTTACCCAAAACAAAGGCTTTGGCTCTATAGTAATCTTCAGAGTTTTTAATTTCTAGTTGACCTAAACGGCCATTAATTTTAAGAACATGGTGAACTGATTTTACTTGCTTTTCACAACCAAAAGTTATTAATGAAAGCATGTATAACACGATAAGTTTCTTCATTGTATGTTTTGAAAAGGATTGCAAAATTAGAATTGAACAAAAATACAAATAAGTAACGTTTATCCTAGTGGTTTTGGTATAGAAACGAAGATTATATCAAATTGAAAAAGTTGATATAAATTTCTAATGAAAACTAACTAAATTTCGGGAAATAAATAATACCAGCAACAATTACAGCAATCACTGAAGCAATAAAAACAGCACCAGCAGCAACATCCTTTATGAGTCCTATTTTTATATGGTACTCAGGATGAATAAAATTAGCTATATGTTCAACAGCCGTATTCATAGCTTCTAAGCTCATTACCAAACCTATCATTGTAAGTTGTATAAGCCATTCATTCGTTGAAATTTCAAAATAAAAGCCAGCAATAGTCACTGCAATCGCTATAAACAATTGGACTTGTATGCTGGCTTCTGATTTAATAAGTATTAGCATGCCCTTAAAAGCAAAACCGATACTTTTGAGTCTGTTAATAAGGAAGGAATCTTTTTTTTGCATGTATTCTGAAATTTGTTCAGAATCTGTTTAGTTCTTTTCGAATTTTATTTCAAAGCATCAATAACCGTTTATAATTAAATAAAAAAGCTATTTCAAAACCTCTAAGGCAGCTTTGTAATTAAATGAAAATCATTTCAAAGCTTCTAAGGCAGCTTTGTAATTCGGCTCATCCTTAATTTCTTGAACTTGTTCGGTGTGTAAAATTGTGCCATCTTTATCAATGACCACTATGCAACGTGATAATAATGTTTCCAAAGGCCCAGTTTTAAAAGTTAAACCATAATCTCTTCCGAAGTTACCCGTTTTAAAATCCGACAGGCTTTCCACATTGTCCAATCCTTCTGCACCACAAAAACGATTTAATGCAAATGGTAGGTCTTTTGAGATGCACAATACTTTAGTGTTATCCAATTGTGCTGCTTTTTCGTTAAAAGTCCTTACCGATGTGGCACAAGTACCAGTATCTATACTCGGAAAGATATTTAGAATCAATCGATTCCCCTCGTAATCTGAGATTGATTTATTTGATAAGTCCGTTGCTGTAAGTTTAAAATCTGGTGCTTTGTTCCCAGTAGATGGTAAACTTCCTATCGTTTCTATAGGATCGCCTCCTAATGTTATATGAGCCATTTTTATAAATTTATGTGAATGTTAAAAATAGTAACTTTTAAGCATATTTATATTAAAGAAAGTATAATATTTTAAATTATTAATCAGCGTTTAAATAATATTTAAATATTTATAATTCAATGATTTATAATCTGTGAACCTTTGAGTTTTAATGCATTTAAACGAAGTTATAGGTCGTTTGAATAGTTTATTCATTAAAATTGGTGAAAATTTCTACTTTAGAAAGCTCAAGCTATTAATCTATTCAAATTATTCTCAAGACAAACTCCCTATTTGTCTTTGTTATAACCATTTTTTATGAAATTTAAAATACGAAAGTCCAAGATTCTTCGTAACCTTTTTATTGCCATTGGACTATTATCATTAGGGAATTTAATTTCTGTTTATTTAATTTTTAATACTGCAGGAGTAGAGGATAAGGTTACAAGACTGCTGGTTAAACTCTTAAATGTAAATTTAGAAGCCAATTTACCCACTTATTTTTCATCCTTGGTTTTACTCGCTGATGCTATTTTATTAGCATTAATTGCTTACGGTAACAGAGCCATTGGTGGACGATTCTGGCATTGGATAGGCTTGTCCTTGATATTTGTATTTATTTCTTTAGATGAAATGATTCAAATTCATGAACAACTTAGAGCTCCGATGGAAGCGCTTTTCAATACTTCTGGCTTACTCTATTTTGCATGGTTTATCCCATATATGGCGATTGTCGTGATTCTTGGTATTGCTTATTTTAAGTTTATGATGAGTTTACCAAAAAAGATTTTGAAACTTTTTATTTTGGCAGGTGTGGTTTTTGTGTCAGGTGCTGTTGGAATGGAAATGCTTGGCGGATTGCATGCAGAAGTGCATGGTGAAGACACGTTAACTTATGCTTTAATGTATAGTTTTGAAGAGTTTTTAGAAATGTCAGGTGGTGCTATTTTCTTCTATGCGCTAATTGTGTATATAGAAATGAATTTTGAAAAACTAAGACTTCGATTTAAGCCTAAAAAGAAAAAGAAGAAAATTAAAAAGATCAAGAAAAATTTGATTGAAGCATAAAACCAACAAAAGCTTTCCAACACGTATATGCTTTAAAGCCTTTGTTAGTTCCTGCAGAATAAGTTAACGCAGTTCAGCTCCAAGTTTAGTCTCAAAATTAGATTGAAGCTTAGACATGATCTTGTCTATCTGTTTATCATTTAAAGTTTTGTGTTCATCTTGAAGAATAAAACTAACAGCATAACTCTTTTTGCCAGCTGGTAAATTTTTGCCTTCATAGACATCAAATAGATTCACACTTTTTAGCAATTGCTTTTCAGTTTGTTTGGCGATGGTATTGATGTCTTCAAATGTAACGTTGTTATCCAAAAGTAAAGCAAAATCGCGTCTAACCTCTGGATATTTAGAAATGGCACTAAACTTAATTTTGTTATGTTGCGCCATGTCCAATACATTATCCCAATTAAAATCAGCAAATAATACGTTTTGGGAAATTCCAAAATGTTTCAATACCGATTTTTTAACCAAACCGAAATCCACCATTATTTTCTTTCCTATGGATAGACTCATCCCTTCGCTAAATACGTCAGATTTAGTTGGTGCAGACTTAAACTTTGTTAAGCCTAGACGTTCCAAAACCACTTCAACAGTCCCTTTTAAATAAAAGAAATCACTTGGACTGGAAGAAGTGTTCCAGCGTTCTTCAGATTTATTTCCTGTTACAAAAAGCGACAAATGTTTATGTTCTTCTCGCACATCTGATGAATATTGATGATATGTTTTTCCAAATTCGAACAATTTTAAATCATCTCGTTTTCGATTGATATTATGGGCAACGGCTTCTAATCCTGAAAACAACAGTGACTGACGCATGACTTCCAAATCATTGCTCAACGGATTCAGCATTTTTACATTATGGTCTTCATTTAAGTCTTTACTTAAATCCACGTATTTAGGTGTGGTTAAGGAATTTGCCAAAATCTCAAAGAACCCATGAGAGACCAATTGATTTCCTATAATATTCTGAAGTTTATAATCTTCAAATCGAGATGAATTGGAAATCGAGGCATTCAATTTAGTTGTAGTGGCAATATTATTGTAACCATACACTCGCAGTATTTCTTCAATAATATCAGCTTCACGTTGTACATCGTTTCTGTAAGCAGGCACAGTTAAACCTAATCCTGCTTCAGTAACATTATTTACTTTGATATCTAAAGAGGTAAGAATGCTTTTTATGGTTTCCTTTGGGATTTCCTCACCAATTAACTTTTTTACATTGTCAAAACTCAATCGAACCTCAAAGTCCTTTATCTTTTTTGGGTAAGCATCAACGATATCACTTGTAATTTCGCCTCCTGCAATATCAAGAATCAATAGAGCAGCGCGTTTTAATGCATATTCAGTAAGATTGGGATCAATGCCTCTTTCAAACCTAAAAGATGAATCGGTGTTTAAGCCATGACGTTTCGCTGTTTTTCTTACGCTCACAGGATTAAAATAGGCGCTTTCCAAGAAAATACGGGTTGTGTTTTCCGTAACTCCAGAATCGATGCCGCCAAAAACACCGGCAATACACATCGGTTTTTGAGAATCGCAAATCATTAAATCATCTTCATGCAATTCACGAACAACACCATCTAAGGTTGTAAATTTTGTTCCAGTTTTGCAGGTTTTAACCACAATTTTCCGGTCTTTAATTTTATCAGCATCGAAGGCATGTAAGGGTTGACCTAATTCATGTAATACATAATTTGTGATATCAACAAGGTTGTTGATAGGAGATAAGCCAATGGATTTTAGGCGATGCTGTAACCAAGCAGGAGACGGTTCCACTTTTAAACCCGATATTGTAACACCACAATAACGAGGTGCTTTTTCATAATCCTTTACATCAACATCAATTTTAAGTGCTCTGGCATCTACATGATATGAACTGACTGAAGGTGTAATAAGTTCCAAAGAAATTTCTTTCTGTAACAAACCTGCTTTGAGATCTCGAGCTACTCCATAATGGCTCATGGCATCTGCTCGGTTAGGGGTTAGGCCAATTTCAAAAACTTGATCGGTTTCAACTTTAAAGAGGTCAGCAGCAAGTGTGCCCACTTTTATTTCTGAATCCAAAACCATGATACCATCATGCGATTCGCCAAGGCCCAATTCATCTTCAGCACAAATCATTCCGTGACTTTCTTCGCCTCGAATCTTACCCTTTTTAATTGTCCAAGCTTCACCTTCTGGTGTATAAAGTGTAGTTCCTATGGTTGCCACAGGTACTTTTTGTCCAGAGGCTACATTTGGCGCGCCACAAACGATTTGCAAAGGTGCATCTTCACCAATATCAACAGTAGTTACTTTAAGTCGGTCTGCGTTTTCGTGTTGCTCGCAGGTTAAAACTTCGCCAACAACGATACCTTTTAATCCGCCTTTAACGGATTCGTAGGTCTCAATGCCTTCTATTTCCAAACCAAGATCAGTAAGTAATTCGCCAGTTTTTTCAGCGTCCCAATCGGTTTTTAAAAACTGTTTTAGCCAGTTGTATGATATTTTCATGTGTCAATTTAATCAAGGTGCAAAGATAGTAATAGTTGATACCTATTAAAACAGGAAATGATAATTTTTAATACGGAAAGGATTAATAGTATTTGTTGGCGTTTTCAGAATAGAAAAGTGTCTGAAAAGGTTGTAATTATAATTCAATTCGGTATTAATGATGAAAAATCATTCTAATTGCCGAATTTTGATAAATTTTTAGTCTAAAAACACCTATGCGACATCTAATTGTTTCTTTTATCATTTTAGTTTTTTACTCTTGTAAGGAAGAAGCCAAAAAACAAATACAACTTAAAACCGGGAACTACAGAGCCGTTTTAGAAGTTAAGGATGAGGAAGAGTTACCGTTTATTTTTGAAGTAAAATCACCGAAGGAATTATATATTTATAATGCTGAAGAAGTCATAGAAGTTGACGAGATTCAATACAGAAATGATTCTGTTTTTATAAAAGCACCGGTATTTGAAGGTTATATTGCCGCTGCTTTTGTAGATAATAATTTAAAGGGTAGTTATGTAAAGGAAAGTTTAGGTAGGGTAGTGCCTTTTACCGCTGAATATAATACTGACAGTCGTTTTATTATGGAATCTAAGGCAACGCAAAATGTTGAAGGCATTTGGAAAACGGTTTTCAGTAAAGGGGTGGAAGGGGACGAATACAGTGCCAAAGGGATTTTCAAACAAAAAGGGAATAAGGTTACTGGGACATTTAGGACCACTACAGGAGATTATCGGTATCTGGAAGGCGTAATGGACGGGAACCAAATGAAGCTTTCCACATTTGATGGTGCGCATGCTTTTCTATTTACGGCGATAGTAACAGACTCAACAATGGACGGCCAATTTTATTCGGGAAACCATTGGAAAGAACCTTTTGTTGCGAAACGTAATGAAACATTTGAATTACCGAGCGCCAACAATTTAACGTTTTTGAAGGATGGTTATGATGGTTTGAAATTTTCATTTCCTGATGAAGATGGAAACATGATTTCATTAAATGATGAGCGTTATAAAGATAAAGTAGTTATTGTACAAATTATGGGTACCTGGTGTCCAAATTGTTTGGATGAAAGTAAATATTATTCAAAATTCTATGACGCAAACAAAGACAGGGATTTTGAAATCGTTGCCTTGGCTTTTGAGTATGCAAAAACCGAAAGCAAAGCTTTTAATAGTATTACTAGGTTGAGAGAAAAACTAAATATTGGCTATCCTATTCTTTTAGCACAATACGGCACATCCGATAAGTCTAAAGCCCAAGAAAAATTACCGATGTTGAATCATGTGTTGTCTTATCCCACTTCAATTTTTATTGATAAAACTGGTAAAGTACGTAAAATTCATACGGGCTTTAATGGACCTGCCACAGGAGAGAAATATGAAGAGTTTAAGGCCGAATTTGAAGGGTTTGTTGATGATTTGTTAAATGAGTAAGGTCATTTATTAAATTCTAACGATGAAAGGATATTAATTTTCTGAGGTCATCTTGATTTTAATGGAAATGTATTTTGGTGATAATTTAATGGGGTTTTACTTGTTATTTTATCATCGTACTTCATAAGTTAACAATTCATTTGTCATTCGTATTTTAATATCAATATTCTGAACGTTTTCAATCAATCTTTTTGAACCTAAAGCCACTTTAGCTTTTTGATACATGAACACCTTATTTTATTGCACAAGACAAGGACTGCAGCAAAAAAGCCTTAGGGCAAAGCTCCTTTTGCGCCAGTTCTAGACATTTGATGCGTTAATTGATACTAATTAAGCAAAAGAAAACCAACCAAAGTTAAATCTGCAGGATTTTCCGTGTGTTTCCATTACGAGTAATTAGCCATATGGATTTTAATTTATTATCAATACCATCTAAAACGGATTGCTCTATCTAAATGTTATTTGTAGCTGTTAACAGCATTAATTAAACTTTTTTCTTAATGATAAACAAAACTCAAGTAATTCTGCTTCAGCATAAATGCCATAGGCAGAACTTAAGCAGCCCTTGGTTCCGTCCACACATTCTATTAGAAACAATATTGATTGTTCTGATGGGTCACTTGCATTTTCATGAACGCAATACTCAACCAGCTGACATTCTTCTTTCTTATACGAAACGTCATTTAGTCTACCTATTAATTTGTCTTTTCTGAACATAAATTCTTCTGAATAACCGAAGTTTTTAGCTTCACTAATATCTTCTAATAATGTTCTGCTGTTTGATAGTATCATTGTTTTTTTATTAATTTCTTAAACAAGTATTTATATGAAACGTAGTGAATTAAAAAAGCGCTATTACTTCTAGATTACATCAAAAATAGCAGTTAATTACAAATCCTGTAGTTTGCACTTAACTGCTATTTTATATAGAACTTGCTGTGCTACGTTTTTCTATCTTTCAATAGAATTTTAAAATTTAATCATTATTAAATAAGACCGTTCCACTTTCCATATCATAAATAGCAGAAACTATCATTATCTTTCCATCATCCTCCATTTTTGCTAATGTTGGAGAGGCTTCTCTGATATTTTTTACTGTTCTTATCGCATTGTTATTTATTACATTATTGGTGTAAATAGTATTTTTTGAATCGCGTTCACCTTGTAATTCTGTTTCAATTACAGCTGGTTCGATTTCAGCCATTAAATCAGCTAATGATGTCATCCCTAAAGACCTTGCGTCTACTTGATCTATGGTTGATTTTACAGCTCCACAAGCCGTATGCCCCATCACAATTACAACCTTTGAACCCGCAACTGCAGTAGCAAATTCCATTGAGCCTACAATATCTGTATTCTCGATATTACCTGCTACTCTGGCAACAAAAATATCTCCAATCCCTAAATCGAAAACATCTTCTACTGGTACGCGACTATCCACACAAGAAAGCACGAATGCTTTGGGAAATTGACCAATTGTAGCTTTTCTTCTTTGCTCAGAATGGTCACGCTGGGTCAAGTTATTATTTATAAAATTCTCGTTTCCTTTCTTTAATCTTCCTATAATCTCTTGTGGTGTCATACTGGCTTGTTCCACGGCAGTTAAAATACTACCCACAACTTTTTCTTCCACCAGTTCTTGAGTCTGTTGCGTTTCTATACTTGTCTTTTTGGTTTCTTGACATGAAGTTAAAAGTAATACTATGGATAACGCAATTAATGGTAATGTTGGCTTTTTCATTGTGTTTAAATTATTAGGTTAATACTTAAACAAAAATAGAATTAATTTGTATTTAGTAAGATTATATTAACAAATATTTAATAGTATTACTTTCAACTATGTGAATAATGCTTTTAAAAAGTTGTATTAAACTTTTTCAACCTAAATTTCATTTTTAATTTGAAGTTTGTCTACAAATTTTTCAAAGGCTTTGTATGTTTTGTTAGAGAGCGGATAAGCAGTTAATTTAGCAAGTACTCAAGAAATTGAAAGTTCGAGTGGATTTTGTGAAGTTTGTTAAGAAAAAGCAATTATTTGTAATTTTTTTAAATTTTCATTTGTTACATTCATGGCGAATTGGTCAATTTTCACATTTTTGGAAATTGGTTCTATTTTAGTTTAAGTTGTATTTTTTGGAAATAATGCAATTCCTATTTTCCCAGAAATTAAAAAGATTGGAAAGTCTACCCATTAAGTTAGCTGATTGGTTTTCAGTTTCAACACGTTTTCATACCATAAGGCAGAAACTTCCATTTCGGCAACTTGAATTGTTACGTTGTCTAAAAACTCAATTTATGTTTTATAAATATAATGGTAGAAATGAGTCAAAAAAGCATCTGTTTAATACTATCTATTTCGCCTATTTTTTATCTATATTATTAGAAATAGTATTTATCCATTTTTCAATTGCTATTAAATAATCAGGATGCAATTTAGACCAATAAGGAAAATCACTTTCGCCAATGTAATACATTGAATGAGAGGCTCCTTCTAATAAAACAGTTTTAAAATTATCATTGTCTGATTTTATCAGTGCCTCTGAAATGACTTTATAACTATTTTCTGGTATTATTTCATCTTTTGTTCCTTGGAGAATTAGCACAGGTTGCTTTGTTGTTTCAAAGTAAAGTATTGGACTATATAGAAGTTTTTTATCTGTCTGGACTTCGTCTAAATTTGGTATCCATGCATTGGTAAACCACGAATTGGATTTTTCATTGTTTATAGCCTTTTCTAAATCTGTTCTGGAAAGTTTACCAGCTATAAATTCAAAAACCTTTCGTTGAAATTTAATGGCAGCTTCAATCTCATTTCCAATAATAGCTGCATTTCTATTCTTCCAATAATTTAAATCACTTTCTAGTAAGGTAACTCCAGGACAACTTACTATAATCCCATATTTCAAATTTTCCAATTTACCTAGAATGTAAGGTATTTTAGTAGCTCCCTGACTACTCCCTTTTATTCCTATTTCTCGAAGTGGAATCCCTGTCTTGTTAGAGAAATACTCTATTGCTGTGATATCATCTGCTACTAGTTCTTCAATTGTTGCCATATTCCAATTGCCCTCAGAATTTCCAGTACCTCTTTTGTCATAATGGAATGTAGTAAATCCCCTTTGAGCAAATAGTATGGCTTCTGCACGTGAAGCACTTCGGTCTGAGTTTCCTGAAGAAGTTACAATTACAACGGATTTTCCTTCATTGCTATTTGGATACCAAATAGTGCCATTTAGATTTAATCCATTGGAATCAAAACTAACTTCCTCACTTTTTGGAGTACTGCTATTATCTAAAAGTTTCTTTTCTAATGTGTATAGAGTACTAATAGAGTCAACAGTAAGTGAACCCTGAAGTGAACCGTAATGATCTATCCATTTATTTTGAAAAGAGTAAGTGTGAAAATCACTTTGTAACTTAAAATTTATGGAATCGCCGTTTACTTCAATATTTTGAAACGGAATCCGATTGGCATTTTGCTCTAAACTTGTAAAATAGGCATTGAAACCTAAAGAATCTTGTTCTATTTCAAATATTATCTTATCGGAAAAATTACCATGTTTAAAAACTCCGCTAAAGTGTCCTGACTTTTCAATTATATTAGTCTCCGACTCGTGATTACAAGAAAATATTCCACATACTATGAATATGACAATTATTCTTTTCATGCCTACATTTTTTAGTGAGTTTTTTGCAAGTTCAATTGTTTCTAAGGTTTTTGTTATTTAGCTGTAGCGTGTTTCGTCACGAACCTTTCCAGACAAAAACTGATTTGAAAAAACCCTGAGCTTTTGGGCATTAAGGATTTTCTAGATAGGCACTAGCCAAAGCAATTAATTATACATGGCTTAAGTTTACAATTCATTAAATTTAAGCATAAATCAAAGAATAAAAGAGATAATTAAGGTTACAACAAACGGTGAGACTTCAATCTCGATATTCCCGAAGCTTTGTAAATAATCCTCTCTGTTTTTTTTGCTTTTATTTTATTCAGTTCCCTGTATGCCAGTAGTTTTGAGGCTTTTAGATCTCTATTTTAGCCTTTGCTGAGTGCAGTCGAAGAATTGAAACAGTAATAGCTCTTTCTTTCCAAAAATCAGTTCATATAAATAAATATAGAGAAATTTACGGTATTGACACTAGGAAATCAGTAATTGATGTTTATTATGAATGTGCTTGTCATGTCCAAATGGCAAATGTTTATTATTGGTAATTAAAGAACAGTTCAACTAAAACCTAAAGGACAACACTTATTATAGCTGCCAAAGGAGATAAACGTTTTAATCTAAATGTGTTTGTACATGCTAGCCATAGACATAACAGAGCACAAATGGATAAAATAATTGTTCCGTACAGTGGTACTATGCTATTGAAAAGACCTATTTGGTTAAAAAGAAGATCTAGCAAAGCCGTAAATCCAAAAAGAGCCAAAGTAAAATTTGTCTTTTGATGCCCTATAAATCAGTAATAACTTGCAATTAATAGTTCAATACTTATGGACAAAGGACCAAATTGGTTATGGTATTCTCTTTTAATTTATACCTCAAATCCTTTGGTAAATTCAACCTTTAATAAAAAGGCAAGACTTAAAGCTGCTCCAATAATCAAAAGTAATAATGACATAATTTTTAAACTTTTTATGAGGCCTTTCTAAATGATTGACACCAGTTAGAATATAAATCGGTAGGGTTTTCTGGCTTCATACTTGTCCATCGACAATAATGCTGAAGCCAGAATCAAACTCTCGTAAACCAATGAACTCCAACTGATTTATATGGTGTATCGTAAACAGTAATATTTTCAATAGTCAATTACATTTCTTATTATATTTTCATCCATTCTTAGGCTTGTTCCGCATTTTAATCTACCTAAACCAAATTCTGGGCTTGTAAAAAGGTTGTCATCGTTTGAATATTGTTTAATTGGTTACTGACTAGACTTTTAAAAGTGCTTGGTCAAAATCAGCAATAATATCTTCTAAATTTTCTATCCCCACCGCACAGCGTATTAAGTTTTCAGGAATACCCAACTGTTTTCTTTCTTCAACAGTAGCTTCAACATGACTTGTTACTTTTGGGGGACCTATCAATGTGCTTACTGAACCCAAACTTGCTGCTAAATGAGCCAGCTCCAAACCATTCAGGAATACTTTAACCTTGTCAAAATCTCCTTTAACAGAAAATGCAAATACCCCTCCAAATCCTGTCATTTGCTCCGATGCGATTTTGTGTCCAGGATGTGATTCTAGACCTGGATAAAAAACTTGTTCAATTTTTTCATGTCTTTCCAAATGTTCAGCCAACTTAAGCGCATTTTCATTTTGTCGTAGAACTCTTAATTCTAACGTTTGAATTCCCCTCAATAACATGTAGGCCGTATTTGCATGCAAGCTAGCTCCGTTGATTTCCCGATAATGGAATATTTGTTGTATTAAAACTTTATTACCACAGACGATTCCACCCATTGCATCAGAATGACCTCCCAGATATTTTGTAGCACTATGAAGAACAATATCAGCGCCAAGCTCCAAAGGGTTTTGATTGATAGGGGTAGCAAATGTGTTGTCTACAACAACCAATGCTCCTGATTCGTGTGCAGATTTAATGAGTCTTTTTAAATCCAATATTTTTAAGGTTGGATTTGTAGGTGTTTCCAGATATAGCAATTTGCAACCTTTTTTTACCTCTGCTTCAATTTCTTCATGATTTGTGGTCTCGCAAAGGTTCACTTCAATTCCATTTTTAGGAAGAAATTCTAAAAATATAATACTTGTTCCACCATAGGTGTCTTTGATAGAAACAACCCTATCTCCTTGGGATAAAAAAGTTGACAAGGTGTTACTTATCGCTGCCATTCCTGTTGAAAAGCTGGTAGCTGCTTCGGCATTTTCAAGAACTCTTACTTTTTCTTCGAAAACCGCTACTGTTGGATTGGTGTTTCTACTATAAATATGACCTTCTTTTTTTCCAATGGCCACATCAAACCAATCATCTACATTGTCATATCCAAATGTTACACTATTTACAATAGGCACCTGGGTTGCGCCTTGATAAAATAATTCCTTTTGTCCTCCCCATACCGCTTTTGTTCCTTGTTTCTTATTCTTCATTTTGCTGTTTTTATTTTTAATGTGTTAATATCCTTTCAATTATTCCTTTAAACATAGTCATTCCCGTTTCTATGATTTCATCGGGGAAGTCATAGTTGGCTTGATGTAGCGCAGGGGATTCTATTCCGGCTCCTATACCAAACATGGCTCCCTTGTATTTTTCAGAAAACCAACCAAAATCTTCTCCAAATTTAAATGCCATACTTTTCTTAATTATATCAAAGTTGCTATTTTTAGCTGTCTCTTTAATAACTTGGTTACAGAACCCGTCATTAACTACGGCGGGAAAATAATCAAACCACGATGTTGTGTGTGGCAATTTGTGTTTTGGACAAACGTCTATTAGAAGGCTTTCTACGTTCTGCTTTAGTCGTTCCATTTTCTCTATACTTTTGGTTCTTAAAGTATAATGTATTTCGCCAAATCCTGCAGAAATACCATAGGATTTAACTCCCATGCTGGAATAAATGGGCACACATAGCCTGAAATCTTCTTTAGTAGGATCATTGTTATTTAGCTTTTCAAATTTTTGTATGAGCTCAGCAATGCACAATGCCGGATTCACTCCATGCTCGGGTTCAGCAGAATGCGATTCTTTACCTTGCAGATGAATAGCAACACTCTGTACTGTGGAAGAAAAATCACCGTTAATAGTTATAATAGAATGAAGGGGCTGACTGGGAATATTGTGCAATGCAAATATATAATCCGGATGTAATTCATTAAACCTATAATCAGATAAAACATCAGGTGCACCGGTACCTGTTTCTTCAGCTGGTTGAAAAAGCAATGCCACTTTTCCTTTCTTAAAATCCTGCTTTTTTAACCAAAAAACAAGTCCGGCCACAATAGCCATATGACCATCGTGACCACATTTATGGGATATACCACTGTTAAGAGAACAGTGCTCAAAACTATTTACTTCTTCAATGGGAAGCGCATCTAATTCACAACGGATTACAATAGTAGGACCATTATTTGAAAACTCATAAATAACTGCTAATCCATTTCCTCCAATATTTTCAATGATTTTGGTATTATGATGCTTTTCAATGAATTTCTTAATCCGTCTGGCTGTTTCTGTCTCTTGCCCTGACAATTCAGGATATCTATGGAGTTCTTTTCTGAGTAATTTTATTTTTTCGATAGTCATCTGTTTTACTTTTTCTGCCCCCTGTAATGATTGTTTACAACATTATATGATTAGTTGCGTGTGTAGCAACTAATTTAATAAACAAATACTTGCCAGAGAAAATTCCGAAGGAATTTTCCAAATAGGCAACGACCAAATCAATTAATTATACTTTGTTGTAGTGCGTTTTTATTTAATATTTTTCTCAATTTCCTTTGTCAATTCTATAACTCCTTTTTCAGTTAGTTTTCCTTCTTTGTAAACCACTTTAATTTTTTCAGTTCCAGCGATTGCATTAAAATTATCATCACAGTCAGATGTTTTTATTGTATCCAAAACATAAATTCGGTATTCAGAATCGATTGTCATATTTTCAACACATTCGTAACAAGGGTCAAATCCACAATATCCAATGTTAATCGGTTTTGAGTCTATTATTTTACCGTTCAATTTGTAAGTGTTCAGAATTGGAACAAAACAATCAGCTTCACCAAGAGTGATTGTCGCAATATAGTTGCCATTGGCAGGAATTATTCCGTAAATATGTTCATATTCAGCATCTTTGGAATATTCAGAACTTAATTTAATATCTAATTTTGGTAAGTCAAGAATTTCATCTGTACAACCATTTATTTTTATTGGAAGAGTTCTTGTCGGAAATTGGTCAATAAAAGCTTGAAATTGGTCGTTGACTTGTGGAATTTCCGAAATCGGTTCTTGACGTTCAGTTGTCAGACTTTTGTCATTTTTGTTTTCTGATTTACAGCTCGAAATCAGAACTAATGTTATTATTAATAATATTCTTTTCATCGGTTTCCTCAAATGCACTACAACGTGTTTGTGTATGGTTAGTTGCGTGTTTCAGCAACTAATTTAGTAAACAAAAACGAACGCGAGAAAATTCCGAAGGAATTTTCCAAATAGGCAACGACCAAAGCAATTAATTATACACGTTGTTGTACACAGTTTTTAATTCTCCTTTTTTTATTAATTCAATTAATTCACACCTTTTTTCTGAATTACTCTGTTCTGTGAAATTTTCTCCAATTCTAACAAAATCATAAGGAATATGTTTGTTTTCAGATTCGATTGTCTTTTCAAAACTACTTTCTCCATAAGCGAGAAGTGTTGTCTTGTCAGAACTTTTAGAACTCAACAAGATTCTTTTTAATTCTCCATTTTTTTTCTTGGTAAAAACTCTAAATCGAGAGCTTTGTAATTCCAATTCAGTTGGATAAAAAGCAATTCCATTTTCGTCAAATATGATTTGCTCACGTCTATTAATTTTTTCAAATGTCTGTCCGAAATCAGAGTTGTCAATAATTATTGCTGTTCCTTTAAAGTCAGCAGGTAGAATTAAGTCAACTTTTTGAATATCTGCAAAATAGAATGCGATTTCATAATAGGCTTTAGATATTGGATAATATAAAATTAATGGTGTTAAAATCCAGATTAGCTTTTGTTTCAGTTTTAGTGTTCCGAACGAAAGAGTAATTGCTCCGATAACAAAAAGTGGAACACCAATTATTCCTCCCATAAAAACAAAAAATGGAATTAAAAATCCTATTATAATTAATCCAATTCCAATTTTGTCAAATTTGTTCATTTCTCAATTTTAGTGCGGATTTTCTTAAATTGTGTACAACGGTTGTGTGTATGGTTAGTTGCGTGTTTAAGCCACTAATTTAGTAAACAAAAACGAATGCGAGAAAATTCCGAAGGAATTTTCCAGATAAGCACTTACCAAAGCAATTAATTATACACGTTGTTGTGCGCTGGCTTTGTTACCAATCTAGTTGCAAAGCTTTATCAGAACCAGGTTCTACTTTTAATTCTTCTTTACAGTATTCAATGGTTTTGTTTATTAATTCCTTTATTTCTCCAAAATTGTCAATTCGTTTTCCGTCAAACGTTGGTGTAACATTTAAGTTTGATTTTATTGAATTAAATGTATTTTCAAAAAGGTCAGCTGTTTTTTCGTCATTTCTAATTACTACATACGAAACTCTAAGCGCATCAAAAGGTCCGTCATTGTGATAAACTTCTTCTCCATTTATTATAGGAAATAACCAAAGCTTTACGTCACTTCCAATATCCGTTTCGTTTTTGATTCCGAAATAGTCATCGGTTTGTTCAAAACCTAATTCAGCTAGTTTTTCAAATTCTCTGCTGTTCGGAATGAAATTTGGGTTTTCAAAGCCAACAATTAGAAATAAATCTCCGAAAGTCGGTTTGTCCTCATTAAATTGAAAATCAATACTTATTCCGTCAAATGCTAGAGTTTCCAAATCCGCAATTTGTGATTCCATTTTATCTTTTTTTTGATTTCCACTATTACAACTTAAAAGTCCGAAAATCAGTATTATGAATGTTAGTCGGTTCATTTTTTTCAGCTTGCGCACAACGGCTCCGTATATGAAAAGTAGCGCTGAAAACAGGCAATTACTTTTTGATTCAACACAAGCCGAATTTTTAAATTTTTCTATTTATCCTTCTTTTACTAAATAGCCAAATTTAAAAATTTGGCGACCTCGAAAAAGTGCCCGTACCTTTCTGTTTGCAACTGCTCGCGCTATTTTTTATATACATTGTTCTACACCGTTTTTCCGCGATGTTTATCTCCAAACTTTTCTATTCAAAATTTCAGCAATTTGCTCTGTATTTTGATTTTCAAGATGCACAAAATTTTCTTCTTTGATGAAATGTCTCAAATCCTTGTAACGGAAACCTTGAATTCCACCCTTCGATTCCTTTTTAAAGTCTATCACATAAAACTCTTCTTCTGGAAGTATGTAATATTTTAAACCTGATTGTGATTCCCCATAATCCAATAGTGCTAAATTCAACCTCTCTTTTTGCCTTTCCGTGTAGTTTTTTGAAATTATATCAAGATTATTATTCGGAAAATCAAAATTTGCTTCTATGATGTTTTCTACCTTTGATATAGACCGAACAGATTTAGATTTATAAAGTCCAAAATATGTAAAATCTTGTTTATGCCAAGTTGTTGGGCAAAAGTACATTTTGTGTCTTTTATTCCATTGGTATGAAAAACCTGTTGGCACAAATAATAACTTATAAGCACTATCATTTACTAACCTTGCCTCATAACAGTAATCTCTAAAGTCTTCATAGAGCAATTTTAATTCATAGTCGTGAACGTTCTCTTCGTAAATTTCCTCTAAATTTTCGATTAGATTCAGAAACAGCAAATTATTAAACTCGATAGTTGTTTCTGGGTATTCTTGTTTTAATTTGTTATTTATTAATTCAACATCTTCATCTGAATAGCAATTGGAACTCAAATGCCATAACTGGTTTTGAACTCCTTTCTTAAAAACATCTCCATATTTGGTTAGTTTTTTTATTAGCTCTCGTTGCGATAATTTAGTTTCAATAACTATTTTAGATGCTTTAACTTCAATAAATCCATCAATTATTCCACGTTTAGAACCTACTTGTTGTGAAAAATTCGCTTGTGGCTCGTAAGATTGTCCTCCATCAGATAATTTTTCGATTATGCTTTTATAGTATTCCACTTTCAAATCATTTAGCCTTGAAAGCATTAATAAAATATTGTTAGTTACCGTATTTTCTCTTTGAGAATATTTTTGAAATTGACTTATTCTCATATTTAGCTTAATATTTTGTTATGCACGATGTTTGTTTTAAATGGTGTAGAACGTGTTGTGTATGGCTAGTTGCGTTGGTTAGGTCTAAAATAATAAAAGAAAACGAACCAGAGGAAAATTCGGAGAATTTTCCGAGTATACACAGACCAAGCAATTAGTTATACACGGTGTTGTGCACTGTTTTTATTTTTTCAGATACTGTTTAGCATCTCTTATATTCAATTCCGTTTCGTCAACTCCTTGTCCAGTTCGGTTTTTGTTAAACACAGGTTCGTCAAGTCGGTCAAGTCCGATTAATATTTGAAAAACTGCAATTCCATTTTCGTTTTCCACTTCCGTTCGCAACCACTTTTTATATTCCTCTATTAAATTCCGATTTCCGATTTTTGATAAGCTCCAATATCCACTAACTCGTTCGTCCTCGTTTTTATAAATTCCAGAGTTCAGTCCGTCGACTATTATTTTTTCCAATTCAGTCGGTTTGTATTCGGTCAGTTTAGATTCCGAAATTATTCCTTTTTCAAATTCCGAGTGAGAATTTCCGTTCTCCTTTTCGAAAATAAAAGCAACTTCTGTAAACTGTTCATTTGTTAATTTCATAACTGTTTTCAATTCGGCGTAACGGTTTTCTCAAATAGTGCACAACGTTATTGTATATGGTTTGTTGCGTGTTTCAAGCAACTAATTTAGTAAATAATTACGGACAAAGAAAGTCCGCGAGGACTTTCGTAAGTAGGCAAGAAGCCAGCAATAAATTATATACGGTGTTGGCATTAGTGTTTTTTTGTTCTAAAATATTCACAATTTATTGCACTTTCCGATTCCGTTGATTCCTTTTTAAATTTACAGAATAAACTTAATCGAACATCTTTTTTGTTAATCTTTTTTCTTGAATATCCTACATAGCGACACAATTCGCACTCTCGAATTTGGATACCTGGAATGTCTAGTTTAGCTGGGACGAATTTTTACGGTCATAAATTATATATTTGAATTATGGCAAAAAGATATGACAATGAATTAAAGGTTACAATAGTAGAACTATTGCAATCAGGAATGAAAGCAAAACAAATAAGTGAGGATTATGGTGTTGCTACCAGCCTTATAAGTCGCTGGAAAAAGGATTACGAGGCTAAATCTGGAGACTTTTCCAAGAAAAGAGAACTTACTATGGAAGAGCAAGAACTTAAATCGTTACGTAAAGAATTACGAGATGTAAAAATGGAGCGTGATATCTTAAAAAAGGCAGTAAGCATCTTTTCCAAGAGCGACCACTAAAATATCAATTCATTTTATCAAATGAATCAGATTTTGTGGTTGAGAAGATGTGTAAATGTATGCATGTCAGTAAAAACGCATATTACAATTGGCGTAAGAATAGGGATTTAGTAAGGACTAAAGACTCTGTAATATTACTAAAGGAAAGGATTAGAGCTATTTTTGAAGATAGTAAAGAGATTTATGGAAGCTGTAGAATACAGAAAATGTTAGAACGAGAAAACTTGAATTATTGCCGTTCCTATATTGCAATATTGATGAAAGAAATGGGGTTAAAAAGTGTTTTAAAAAGAAAGTTTGTAAATACAACAGATTCCAAGCATAACTTTCCATTGGCTAAAAATGAGCTAGATAGAGAATTTTCAAGTTCAACAATAGGAGAAAAATGGGTGTCTGACATCACTTACATTAGAGTAAATGACAACTGGAATTATCTAACAACTATTATAGATTTAGCAGACAGAAAGGTTGTAGGATGGGCGTTAAGCGAAGATATGACTGTACAGAATACGGTGTTAAAAGCTTGGATTCATGCCAGAAGAAATCGAACTATTTCAAATAATTTCATATTTCATTCCGATAGAGGCGTTCAGTATGCAGCCAATACAATGACAAGTATTTTTTCTTTCAATAGCAATATAACACAATCCATGAGTAGAAAAGGGAACTGTTGGGATAATGCAGTAGCAGAAAGCTTTTTTAAGACCATTAAGCACGAATGGCTATATCGGTTTAAGTTTACGTCATACTTACAGTTATTTGACAAAATAAGCCAGTACATTACTTGGTATAATACTAAAAGAATTCATTCAAGCTTAGATTACTTAACACCACTTGAAATGGAACTTAAATTAAAACGAATTATTAACAATGCGGCCTAAAAAATTAGTCCCATTTTTATTAGGTAGTCCATTGTGTATGGTTAGTTGCGTGGTTAAGCAACTAAATTAGTAAACAAATACGAACCAGAGAAAATTCCGAAGGAATTTTCCAAATAAGCACTTGCCAAAGCAATTAATTATACACGGTGTTGTGCAACGTTTTTTATCAACTCCAACTCATATCAATCCGTACTTTTTTATCTTGAATTTCCACTTTTCCACCGTAAGCATCATTTTCTCCAGGAAAGATTTCATATGTTTTTATGTTGTCCTTTATTTTCGGAACATTGTTTTTCAGTCTTTTACTTTGTTTTATCCAATTGTCTATTTCCTTTGAATCTTCAAATTCTAATTCAATTATGAATTGCCGTGTAAAAATGGTTCCTCTTTTGTCAATTTGTAAGTTCTTAATTCCGCTTGGTAACTCATTCAGTCCACCCATTTCAAGTGTTGCTTGAATCGCTTCTTCTTTTTCCCACGGAAGTACATAAGCGTTCGAAATATAAATAAAGGCTAGGAATAAAATAAATACTCCAGCTAATAATCCAATAAGAGTTTTTATTATTCTCATAATGTTTAGCTTAGATGTTTTACAAGGCTTTTAAATTCCAATCCATAACATTTTTAAATAATAAACTATCAGAGTTAAAATTCCAAATCCGATTATAAGAATGTTTGATTTTAAAATTTTTGAAATAATCATACAAAAAAGTCCAGTTACCAATATTTGTCCGCCTTTTACAAATGGACTATTTAAGTCAATTGTAATTCTGTTTGCACTTTCAGTTATTTCGTAAATATTGGAATATCTGTCTAGTATTAAAAACACTACAAAAGTCATTATGGTAATCAAAATCAAAAGTCCGTTTCCAAATATTATTATCCACTTTTTTTTATTTATACCAGATAAATTCATAATTAAAGTACTGATTTCGAGCGTGTGTCAAATGTTGCACAACGTTTTGTGTATGATTAGTTGCGTGTTTAAGTAACTAATTTAGTAAACAAAAACGAGCGCAAGAAAATTCCGAAGGAATTTTCTAAATAAGCAAGACCAAAGCAATTAATTATACACGTTGTTACCACACGTTTTTATCCTCGAATATTTATATCAGTTAGTTTGTTTTTCGTATTTAAATCCGCAACAATATCGTGTTTCCAAAATAAATCTCCATCGCTAAATATCAATTCAGAATTTCCTTTTCCAAAAAATGATATTGAAGTCAGTTTAATTCTTTTTATAAATTCACTTTCTGATAATTCACTTTCGTTTTCTTCAAGCCAATTTTCGTTTTTTAGAGGAAGTAGCTTTTTAGTAATTCCACTTTTAATTCCGCTTTCATTATCCGCAATCCAATTCAAATTCCGATTTATTTGTTCAATGAATTTATTTTCATTTAATTCAATTTCACTTGGGTCGTAAGTTATATCTACTTTATTCCCAAAAAGCGATAAGCTGGTTGTGTTAGTTACCAGAGTTGATTTTCCAGTATAATTATCTTTCTTTTTAGCTTGCGGAAATTTTTCAAAAAAATCTCCACTAACTGTTACAGAAAGAACTTCAAAATCTTCACTTTCTGTTTTAAAGTCAGATTTTGACAAATTAATATTTCCTTTTTTCTTGAATCTTGAAAATATTCCCATAGGTTTTTCTCAAATGTGTGGTAACGGTTCGTATAACCGCAGTTACGGATTAATATGCGTTAATTTTCGGTTTGGCACAGACGTTAGCAATTCCGAGTGGATTCGGACGTAGTCGAATCCGCCGTAATTGCGGTTATACATTGTTGTACACAGTACTTTTTTCATTTTATCACTTCTTTCCATTTGTCAGATTCCGCAAACTCTTTTACAATTCGGTTTCTTTCAGTTAGTAATTCAGTCATATATTTTTTCAGAAACAGCTTGTCCGCTAACTTTCCTAAAATTCCAAAAGGCGATTTATATTCAAAAAAGTCGGTCATCAAAGTTCTGCCATTCGATTCCGAAAAATGATGTTCGTGTTTAAATTCCGCAAACGCTCCTTTAACCATTTCGTCCGCAAAGTAATTCGGTCTGTCATATTCCGTTATTTTAGAAGTCAGTTTTTGATAGATTCCAAAGTGTTTAGCTCTCCAAGTTACACTTTCATTCATTCCAATTAATCCGCTTGTTTTTCCAGCGATTGCTTCTTCATTAGTTTGTTCAGTCGATATTTTGTGCAAATCGATACTTCGCGACAAGTCAAACACGATATTTCTGTCGGCTTTTATTTCAGTTTGAAGTTCGATTCTCGGCATTTTTGGGGTATTGTGTACAACGGCTCGGGTATGAAACGTAGGGCATTTCGGAGCACTTAACTGTCCGCCTGAA
Organism: Winogradskyella forsetii; assembly: GCF_013394595.1. Classification (GTDB taxonomy): domain Bacteria; phylum Bacteroidota; class Bacteroidia; order Flavobacteriales; family Flavobacteriaceae; genus Winogradskyella; species Winogradskyella forsetii. Next base: position 2,176,734 of record NZ_CP053348.1, on the reverse strand, counting down.
ACCAAGCTTGCTAAGAACCCGAAACTTGCGGAATCCACTGTCCGCCCTATGTTTTATACCCATTGTTGTGCGTTCGTTTTTTTATTTTTTCAATTCGCTTTTACTCCATTCAAGTCCGTCAAATAACGCCTGTTCACTTATTAACCATTCAGCTTTTTCATCTTCCGTGAAAGCTAAATTTCTCTCTTCAATTTGACTGTCAAGGTTTGATTTACCAACTCCATATCCGTGAATTTTGTCGGTTGAGGCAAGTTTGACTTTGTAGCCAAGTTTTGTTTTCTCAATTCTTAATCCACCTATGTATTCATCCCAAAGGTCGAATGGAATAAACTTTACTTGTCCTTTTTCAATTGACTTTATTCTTTCGGTCCAATAGTCGATAAGTTTTACTGCACCAAATGCCAAAATCGAATCGGAATTAATTTTTTGCTTTTCAATTTCCGATTCATCAATTTCCAAGAAGTCAAATAAATAGTAACTGTCGGCTGTTCTCGAAAAACTTGGCATCAAGTCAATTTTTAAAAAGAGGTCATCGTGTCCACTTCCAAGTCTATCAATAATCAGTCTTATCATATCTATTTCTTCTCTTTCCAAGTCGAATATTCTTCCCAATCTTCTAGATAGTCATCCTTACTTTCGTCATCGTCCCTTTCTCCGAAACCATAACTTGAAGCTCTCGGATATTCAGCTTCTGAAACGATGTCTCTAAAGTCTTCATTGGCTCTTCTTACCAAAAAGTCAATTTTGTTAACGTCTTTATCCGCCAATTTCAAAATAGAAGCCGAAATCCTGTTTTTCCCGTTTTGAGAGTCACTTTTGATTTTCTCCAATTTGGTTTTGACTACTTCCTTATCATTGGGAAATTCTCGACTAATCAAAAAGTCCAAGTCTCCGTCCGAAATTTTCGCTACTGGCTGTTTTCCTTTTGTCAGAATAAGTTACTTTTCTTTCATTTGGATTCTTGGTCTTTTTAAATGACGCACAACGTTGTTGTATAAGATTAGTTGCGTGATTTAAGCACTAAATTTAGCAAATAAATCACAGATAGAAAATCCGCGAGGATTTTCGTAAGTAGGCTAGAACTAGCTATTAATTATACACGTTGTTGTAAAATGTTTTTATTTCATATTACTAATTGAAATCTATTCTTGATATTCTGATTGTAATATTTTCCAAAAGATTCTGCTTTTTTAAATTCATTCCACTTTGCAATTGGAACTTCTTTGTGAATATATGTTTTAGATTTTGTTTCTATTATTAAAAAACCATTAATTCCATTACAAGAATAAAAATCCGCATTGTAAATCCAAGAACTTTTACTTGTATCACAATTGTCTGTAATTTTGAATTCTGATGATTTTATGATTTTTAAAGCACTTTGATAAGATTCAAAGTCATTATTTATTTTACTACAATCTTGTCCACTACAAGATACTGTTAGTAAAACTATTAAAATTAAAAAAAATGGTCTGAAATGTTTTATCATATTAAAATTCATTTTCTAAATCTTCAAAAGCATTTTTAACATCGCTCATTGCACTTTCAACATCCCAAACATTCGATTGCCAATCCTCGAAACTAAAATCTCCAATTTCGCTGTTCAAATCGTCCAATTCATCACTCAAATCAGAAGTATAGCTTTCTAAATTTGATATTTTTTCTAAAGCTTCTTCCAGTTCAGAACTTTTGTCATCTAATTCATATTGTAAATCATCTATTTGAGAATGTAAATCAGATATTTGTGATTCTAAATCTGCTATCTGTTCTTGATTACAACTTATGATAGTTGTTGAAAATAATATTAGGTAAATAAGTTTTTTCATTGCTACTCTAATTTGTAAACGGTGGACTTGTAATATTCTACTTTCATTATACATTCTTTGGAATAGCCAGCGTATCCAAAATATCCATTGAATTTTATAAATAGATTGGTGTCTTTAACTTCGTATAAGTCTCCATCACCATCTGTCAAATTAATTTTGTAATCTCCTTTATCAACTTCTGTTTTCACATAGATATATTCAATTTCGTTTCCATCTTCGTCAAGAGTTCCATAATCGAGTTCTACTTTTTTATAAAATTCATCAACTGTGTAGCTATCCAAATCATCAAGATTTTGTCCAAATGATAAAGTTGATATAATAGCAAAAGTTAAAAATAGTATCGTTTTTCTCATTGTTTGTTGGTTTGGTCAAATGTTTTACAACGTTTATGTATAAGATTAGTGGCGTGTTTTAGCACCTAATTTAGCAAATAAACACCAGATAGAAAATCCGCGAGGATTTTCGTAAGTAGGCGAGAACTAGCCATTAATTTTATACGGTGTTGTATGCAGTTTTTTTAGTTCATCAATTCCATCAATTTCTTTAAAAATCATTTTTCGGTCTGTATTTAAATAAACGTATTTTTTATTCAGATCATCAAATTTAAATCTGATTTCTCCGTACTTAATGAGAAAGATTGGTTTTTTTATTCTAAAATCCGAAATCATTTCTATGTTATATTTTTCAATTCCTTTTTTTAAAAGTGGGTTTGAGTAAGTAATCGTAAGTATATTATTTTCTTTTTTTATATTTTCAACGTATAACGGTTTTGACCAAAATCGGTTTGCAATATTTCCAATAATCCAACCAATACAAAATCCGATACTTGCCTTAAATTCAGGAAAAATGTATTCAATTAATAGCAAAATAGGGATTACTAAAAGGAAAGAAAATGTCTTATATAAGATTTTAAAATTTCTATTCATTGATTTTTTCTCCAATTGCATACAACGTGTTTGTGTATGATTTCGTTGCGTGTTTAAGCACTAAAGTTAGCAAATAAATCACAGATAGAAAGTCCGCGAGGACTTTCGTAAGTAGGCTATAACTAGCAATGAATTATACACGGTGTTCTATGCAGTTTTTTCTACAATTCGTTCATTAAACGGACGAGCATCATTGAGAAAATATCTACATTGTTATTAAATTCCAAAAATGGACTTTTTCCAGCATCTTTCTGAATATCAATTCCGTTTTTATATGGTGTTATGTCTAAAATTTTATTTAGTCGGATTGTTTTATTACCTCTCGAACCCATAAAAATAAGTCGTTTGTTTGTCAGATAGATATTTCCGCTGTCGATAACTTGCCAAACATCTTCAGAAACTGATTTTGCGGAAATGCTACCCATTCTATAATAAACTCCTTTTGCAATTTTTATTCTTGCTGTTGGTCCGCCGTAATTTATTCTTTTTGTTACTCGTCTTTGCTCTTGCCAATTTACATTAGCCATAAAGTACAAATTTTCGCTTTTCTGAATATTAATTGGTGGATTTTCATAAATCGGTAGTTCTCCGTTTTCAATAGTCCAATAAAGTCGATAACGTTCAAGATTTTCTTTTGTTCTTTGATTAAGATTAGGTTCTATACCAAGACTCAAAGAAATCTCATTCATTTTCTCAAACTCCTCGTCACTTAATCTTTCGTCAGAAACTGCTTCATTGATAAAATCGTTTAATACTTTATTGGAATTAGTTTGCAGAATATCGTCAGCAACTTGGTCATTAAGCAACAGATTCTTTTTAAGTAATTCTAGATTGTCTTTTTCTTCCTGCGTTAAAATTCCGTCCGAAACTGCATTTTTCACTTCTTGGTCATATAGTTTCTTTGTCTCAAAATTCAAGACTTGCTTAATTTCTACATCTGTTAAATGCAGTAATTTCTTTAAGTGTAAAAATGTATTGATTTCACTTTCCTCAATTATATGGTCTTCTAGACAATGGTGAATATATTTTCTAAATAAGTCAAGTCGAAGAGCTTTAAACTTTTTGTTTAACTTGATTTTATATTTATCCGTAATTTCTTGGATTTGTTCCAAACTTACATTTGTCAAATCTTCTTCATTTTCAACGAAAAGATTGTTAATTTCAATCAGGGCGTTTTCTTTCGGTGTCCTTTTTAGGATTTTTCCGATTAATGAAGGTTTCTTGTTTTCTTTAATTTTAAATATGCTCATTCGGTTGGTTTAAATTGCATAGAACGGTCTTGTGTATGGTTAGTTGCGTGTTTCAGCAACTAATTTAGTAAACAAAAACGAACGCGAGAAAATTCCGAAGGAATTTTCCAAATAATCACTTGCCAAAGCAATTAATTATACACGTTGTTGTAAGTAGTGCTTTTTCGCTTACTTGCTCAATTTCAGGATTCGGAATGCACCTTGAATTACCAACGCAAAAACGATTGTTCCGATAATTAAATCAGGTTTACTCGAACTCAACCAATTTACCAAAATTCCAGCAATTATTACTCCTAAATTGATAATCACGTCATTTGATGTAAAAATCATACTCGCTTTCATATGAGCCTCTTCTTTGCTTTTTGACTTTTGCAAAATGTAAAGACAAATTCCGTTTGCGATAAGTGCAAAAATCGAAACGATAATCATTGTCGAAAAATCGGGAAGTTTCTCGTCTCCAAAAAATCTTCTTAAAACTTCCACAAATCCAATAATCGCAAGTGTTATTTGAAAATATCCAGCAAGTTTTGCAATCCGCTTTTTCTTAACTATAGTTCCTCCAACCGCAAACAAACTAATTCCGTACACGAAACTGTCGGCAAGCATATCCAAACTGTCTGCAACAAGTCCCATTGATTTTGAGATAATTCCTGTTGTCATTTCGATAATGAAAAAAGCAAAATTGATTGCAAGTACAGACCAAAGTAGCTTTTTTTGGTTTGCGTTTTCTTTAAATTCCGTTTGGTCGGTTTGTTCCGTTGAGATTTTTTTTCCGCCTAAATTCAGTTCGATAACTGACTTTTCGATTTGGTCAATTTCTCCGCTGTGAAAAACAGTCAATTTTCGATTCGGAATATCAAAGTCCAGATTCGCAATACTTGAAATTCCGTCCAATTTCATTCGGATTAGATTTTCCTCTGAAGGACAGTCCATTTTGGTAATTTCAAATATCGTTTTATTCACTCGGTTTCTGGGTTTTTCGGCATTACTTACAACGGGTTTGTGTATGATTTCGTTGCGTGTTTAAGCACTAAAGTTAGCAAATAAATCACAGATAGAAAGTCCGCGAGGACTTTCGTAAATAGGCTATAACTAGCAATGAATTATACACGTTGTTAGCTACAGTATTTTTAATTTTCTAAATAATCTTCTATAAAGTGAGTTCTATTGTATAAAAATAGCCAACCCATTTTGTTAGTTTTTGAATTAGGTTGATTTTGATAAGTCCATTCAATACGATAATTTTTTGTCTCCCATACTTGAGCTTTGTTTCCTATTTTTCTTCTGTCTTTTACGAATCCAGTCGGCAAGTTATCCCAATGTTTTATTAATTCATTTCTAATTTTCTCATAAATCTCAAAAGGTAAACCATCTCCATTTTCTCCAAAAATCACGTGTAATGAAATTAGTTTTTTACTTTCAAAATATGCAACTAATCGATAAGGAAAATCTGTTTTAATATCTACTAACTCCATTTCAGATGATGCTATGACCCAACCAGTCTCTGGTAATGGATCTGGTGCAGTAATTTCTCCAAGACCATCTAATTCGAAAGGTTTGAGAGTAGGATTTTTGTCTTGGGCTTTTACCAAGATACTCATCAGTATTAGAATTAGTAAAAATGTTTGTTTCATTTCGAATGTTCGTTTTTTCATATTGTAGCTAACGCTCAGTGTATGGTTTGTTGCGTGATTAAGTTACTAATTTAGCAAACTTTGACGAGCCTGAGAAAATTCCGAAGGAATTTTCCAGATAAGCACTTGGTAAGCAATGAACTATACACAATGTTGTATGCCGTGTTTTATTTTGGTTTGTTGTTCCGATTTGATTTATAAGTACAGCTTATCATTCCGACGTTGTTCGCAGAATAGCAGGACTTTTGGGTTTAGGAAACCAACTTCGCAAAAATTTTCAATCGTCATTTTCCGAACGGCTTGTCAGTCCGACGTTGTTGGGTTTCTTTTCTTAGGTTTTGCTTGATAGTCCGATTTTAGCTTTTTTATTTTTTCTTTTACGTACGAGAGTCTAGTCCGGCGTTTTGTTTTTAAAGATCAGCTTTTTTCTTAAAATTCTGAACTTGTTTTTTTAATTCCGCACCTTTTATATACCGCTCGTAGCTCTTTAACCACATGGCATACAACGTTGTTGTATAAGATTAGTTGCGGGTTTTAAGCACTAAAGTTAGCAAATAAATCACAGATAGAAAGTCCGAGAGGACTTTCGTAAGTAAGCTAGAAACTAGCAATTAATTTTATACGGTGTTGTATGCAGTTATTTTAATTTTTTAAAAGGACACTCTTATTTAATTGTCTATTTACAATCAAATTATGAAAAAATTATAAGCAAAGAGTGTCCTTAAATCAGTAGTTAAAATCTGTCTTATTTATTTCTTCCAAAAGTGTAAATTAATGCAATGTTCACACCTACTCCTGCACTAATGTTGGTATCAAAACTTTGTTGGTTTCCGTTGTTGTCTTGAAAATTAAAGTCATCTCCATCTAAGCCATCTAGGTTATTTCCAAGATTAAACCAATATCTTGCAGATGCTTCTAGACCAAAGCTAGTTTTCTTGCCTAAATAAAATCTGTAATACACACCAGGGCCAGCGGTAAATTGTGTATATTCCAACTCTTGTTGCCCATTTAATAAATCTACTTCGGTACGGTGGGCTTTAAAATCTATTCTGGCATCCAAATTTTCGGTAATTCTATAACCTACTCCAGGGCCCGTCGTCCAAGGGATTTCTATTTCCGAATTAAGGTCTTCTTGTTCATCTGATTTAATAAAATCTGGTATTTCAAGTCCTATTCCGTGCGAATAATCAAAAATCCACCTGTTTGTTGTATAGGTTGCATTGAGGTTAAAACCACCTAACAAAAAGGGTTGTGCCAAATCTGTACCTAAGGTAAATTTATGGCTGTACCTAAACGGTTCTTTTTCTTGGTCTTGTGATTGTGCAAATAGTGTAAAATTTGAAAATAAAATGATGATAATGATTAACTTTTTCATTGCTTATAGTTTTAAATTATTAAATATTTAGTGATGTGTGTTTTTTAAAATCCGACACCGAAGTTGATGCTTACTTGGCTGTTCCTAAAGTTGATGTCCTGCCCTTCTCCTGTGACGTCACCGCGCCTATTGGAAATTTCGTAGTCAAGGTCTACATTAAAAGAAATTTTGGTATTTATAGGAAAAGAATAGCCTATACCGCCCAGAATACTTGTTCCAACAGCGAATTGATGTTCAAATCGGTTTTCATTTAGAAATCTGGTTTTTTCTGTCATTTGACCAAAACCTATATTTGTTTTTACAAATAGTCCTTTGTTGAATTCTTTAGAAAAATGATATTTACCACTTAAGCCTACATGATAATAATTGAAGAAATATTCTTCGCTATCGTTGGGTCCACCAACGTTTGGACTTGCGAAAAAACCTTTAACACCAGCCCCTAAACCAAAACCTTTCCATTGAGCGGGTGCATAATAAAAGAATGTTGCAAGAGTGAATCCATCGTTTCTTCCAAAACCACGATCGTCGTTAATAGTTTCTTTGTCACTTAGTCGACCACTAAAGAATGTATTACCATAACCAATGCTAAAATTGGCATACACAGGTAGTTTTTCACTTTTGTCTTGTGCGCTTAAGTGGCTACCAATTAAAACAATAAATATTAAGAGAAATAGTTGCTTTTTCATAATGTACTTTTTTATTTAGTACAAAATTACTTGACAGTATTTGCTTATGAATTGATCAGGGTTAAGAAAAGAATATACGCTATTAATTATTTTTTATAAAGTCGTTTTCTAATACGACTTAAACCTTCTGGTGTAATACCTAGATAGGAAGCAATCATATATTGAGGTATATTTTGAATAACTTTTGGACGATTTTTTATCAGGTCTAGATAACGTTCTTCTGCCGTTTCTAGAAGAAACGACTTATATTTCGTTGAAACAGTAAGAAATAAATATTCCGCAACTTTGCGTCCTAGTTTTTGAAAATTCAAAGATTGCGTATACAATTCAAAAAGGCTATCTCTTGGAATTAGAAAAACCGTAGCATCTTCCAACGCTTCTATCCAAGCATTAGATATTTCATTGGTGATATAACTTTCATAATTTGCCATAAAATTATTATCAAAAAAGAATTGGCGTGTGTATTGTTGCCCATCTATTTGGTAATAGTATCTAAACAATCCCTTATCGATAAAACCAACGTATTTACATGGTTCACTCTCTTTTACAAAATATTCTCCTTTTGTAAATTCTCTTATAATTATGACTTCTTCAAATTTTTCCCATTCATCATCTTCAAGAACCACAAATCTATCGAAAGCTTTTCTGAGTTTTGTTAACATTTTTTCATAATTGCATACAACGGTTTTGTGTATGGCTCGTTGCGGAAAATCAGCTATGATTTTCCGCCGTAACCGAAAGATAGCAAATTGCAATGAATTCCGATTAGGAATTCAGCCGCAATGAGCTATACACGTTGTTGTGGTGTCGTTTTTTATTTTTAGAATATCCATTTAATTACAGTTACAAATCCGATTATAATCAGAATTACGATTGAAGCAACAATTCCAAATAATGTCCATTCTCCAAGTTTATCTTTAAAAGTTCTTTTGTATTCAGAATTTTTGTTTTTCCGTTTATTTTTTTTGGGGCTAAATTTCGGAACATAATCAGCTTTCTTTTTACTATCGGCTTCTAATTCTGTCAATTTGTTTTGAGCAAATTCCGAAAGTTTGGATTTATCTCCACGAAATACAATTTCTTGCAAAATTTGATATCCAGAATAATTTACTGATTTTACATAAATCTCAACACTTTTTTTGATTCGGTCTTCAGTTGGTTCAGTCAGAATCCAATATTTTCCAGCAGAGTCCAAAAATCCGCTTTCATAGTATAATTCAGCCAGTTTATTCCACAATTGAGTTTCGTTTGGATTTTCCTGAATTAAATTCCGCAATCTGTCAGACGCTTTAAATTTCAAGCCGTTTTCAATTTCAGAATCTATTTTCTCTAACTTTTCTTTTAAACTCACAATGTTTCTCTTAAATGCACCACAACGGTCTTGTGTATGAAACGTAGCGTATAAATACACACTAACTTTTCGGATTTAGCACGAGCCGAATTTTTATTTTTTCTATTTACTTTTTAGTCTCTAAATATACAAAAATAAAAATTTGGCGGACTTAATAAATAAGCACAAACCTCTCGGAAAGCCTATAATAGCTATGTTTTATACACGTTGTTGTAAGTAGTGCTTTTCACGTTCTGCTTGGTTTTCCGATGTTTCTTATTTAGTTCAAATGTGAGCGTTGGCAAGACATACTCTTTTGCAATTTTTGGCGTAGCTTTGGCTGTAGCGAATTGCGAATGTGTATGGCTTTGAGCGTTGGCTTTTCATTCAATTCATATTCTTTTTAGTCCTTTTGTTTTCAGTCAGTCTATTTTCATAAGGTTCGTATTCTAAAATATATCTTCTTCCTTTTCTCTTTTTGTCAATGTTTGAGTTTTAGTTTCATCTTTCTTTAAATCTTCTTTATCTGTATCAGAACTTGCTGGTCTAGCTCTTGTTGATGCCCAATCTCTTAATCCGTCAATTTTATTTTTCATAGTAATTGCAAGCGGAACAATCGCTTTGGCTGATTCAATTAGATGAGATAATTTAATAGCAGGTTCTTCATTATTCTCAATATATGCCTTAAACATTGCTTCTTTTACAGTTTCTTCAATTTCTGCACCATTGAAATATTTAGATTCTTCAATTATGGGATTGAAGTCAGTTATATTTAATTGATTATTTTTTCTAAGATGAATCTCAAATATATTTTTTCTTTCTTTTCTTGTTGGTAAGTCTATAAAAAAGATTTCGTCAAAACGACCTTTCCTTAAAAGTTCAGGTGGCAGATTACTTATATTGTTGGCAGTTGCAACTACAAAAACTGGTTTAGTTTTTTCTTGCATCCAAGTTAATATAGTTGAAAACACTCTTGAATTTGTTCCTCCATCTTTTTCACCACCACCAGTACTTAAACCTTTTTCAATTTCATCTATCCATAAAACACAAGGCGCAATTGCTTCTGCTGTCATTATTGCATTTCTGATATTATTTTCACTACTACCAACTTCTGATTGAAATACTTTGCCTATATCTAATTTTAATAATGGTTGATTCCATTCTGTAGCAATTGCCTTTGCTGTTAAACTTTTACCAGTTCCAGGAACACCTAAAAGCAACATTCCTTTTGGTTCTTTTAAACCAAACGCTTTCGCCTTTCTTTCAAATGCTTTGCTTCTTTGTTTCAACCAAACTTTTAAACTGTCTAAACCGCCAACGCTTGAATCTAAATTTTCTGTTGTATGATAGTAATCTAGAATACCGCTTTTCTTGATTATTTGTTCTTTTTCGCTTGCTATAATTTTAATTGCATCTTTACTATTTAACCCAACTTTTTCTTTTGCTAAACGAAAAGCCAAATCAGCTTCAACATCTGTTAATCCAGCACCTGCATCAAGAATTAGGTTTTTTAAATCTTCATTTATAACTTCATCCTTTGTTATTACTTTCAGTCTTTTTTCTAAATCGTTTTTATCTGGTAAAGGCATATTTAAAACTGTAACATACTTTTCTAATTCAATAGGCAATTTAAAAAATGGCGATAATAACAATAAGTGTTTGTTTAATACTTTAAAATATTGTGTGAGTTTTCTTAATTGAACCACAAACTTTTCGTCTCGAAACTGTTTATGTGCATCTTCAATAATGAAAATCTCTTTTGATTCTTGATTCTCATTATTACCTTTTAATAAAAATTCAAGAAATGAATCTGGGTTTTTAGTTTCACCATTATTAGGATGCTTTTCAACTTTATCTAATTTATTCGAATTTTCATCTTTGTTATGAATTTGTAATCCATCTACAATATCCCAAGTACTAAACGTATAACCTTTACGATAAGCAGTACTTCGCACTTTTTGTATAATTCTACCATATTCTGGCGATGCAAGATAAATTAGTGGATAATTTGCATCAAGCATATATTTTAAATCTTCAAATGATTTTTCCATTATTTTAGTTTTTTGCTATGATTTTATTTGAAGCACTACAGTAAGACTTGTTTTTATATCTTACAGGTATTTCTTTCCTTTTAATTTCAATTCCTTCTCTTCTAGTATTTCCGAATGACCTTTCTATACCTTCCATTGCTTTATCAGCTAATTCGTGAACATCATATGGAATATAGTTTGAATCAGAAATTATAGTACCATCTTTTAGAATTGAAAATTCTATTTCAGTTCGTTTTTCATCTTCGTTTTCTAGTTTAGAATAACCAACCATAAAAAACTTTTCTTTCACTTCTTCATTTGGTTCAAAGTCATAATCTTTTTTTAAAGTAAACCCAACACTTTCAAATTCAGTCAGGATTGTTTTTTTTGCGTATTCAACATTCAACGTAAAAAACTCACTCTGTAATTCTTTAACTAATTCTTTTCCGTTTTTCAGGTAATAACTGTTATAGGTTACTGTTCCATTTTTAATTTTTATTGCATATTCTCCGTGAAGCTTTGTATTTGGTATTTTAGTAACAATAACTTCATTATCACTTTTAATTTCATATTCCCAGTTAAATTTCTCAACTGCTTCAATAAAAACCTCTGTTTTAAATACTTGAGGATTTTTCAGGAAAGTGGATGTTTCAAAACAAGACATATTATCGTTTTTTTCTATTGTTGGTTCTATTTCTTTTGCTAAGAGAAAGTAAAGATGTTAATTCAGTAATTGTTTTAGCTGGAATCTCTAGCATTTCAGCTTTAATCTGCAAACCTTTATCATTAGTTAAAAGAATAGGGTTTCTTTTTTGGTATTGCAATGCAACAGATAAAATCATATTATCAGGTGATTTTTTATTTAAATCATCAGGTAAGTTATCAACTTTACTTGTATTGAAGCTTATATTTCTATTTTTTTGATGTTTGCGGATTTCTCTAATTGCTTCTTGTGCCTTTTCTTTAGTTTCACTTCTATTTTTTAAACCATCTAGTTCATCAATGACTTTAGCAGAAAAAATAATATTTTGAAGCGAACCAATTATATCAATTATTTTAGGTTCTTCTATTAGAATATTTGTGTCAATAATTATTGATTTCCTCTTTTTTATTAGTTCAAACTCTTTCTCTTTAAGTAAAAACTTCTTTTCCAATTCTAAAAATAAACCAGATTCTATCTCTTTAAATTTTTCTTTCTCTTTATTTATTTTTGATTGTAAAGTTTTAAATTTTCTTTCTTCAGATAACTCTAAACTTTTCAGTTCTTCTAACATTGACGTAATGAAGGATTCTATTTTCTCGTTTTTTGCATTTTTTACAGCATTTAGTAATGCTATCTTATTTTCTTTAATTTCACTTAAAATTAAATCGTGTTCAGTTACTTTATTAAAAGGGATTATTTTAAAATCAATATCCTCAATTTCTTCTATGCTATAATTAGATAAATCATCACTATTTATTTTTTCGGCAATTAGAGAGTCTATTTCATTACTAATACTTTCCACATACTCATCAGCAAAATCTCGTCTAAAAACGTCAATATGTTCTTTAATATCTACATTTGAATACTTTTTAACGAATTGATATTTGATTGATTTTTTATTTATTTCTAAAGGAAAAATTTCTTTTTTATATATAGATGTATTGTTTGAGTTTTCAGTTATTACGTTAAATTCATCTATGTTGCCAATTATTAAATATGAATTTAAAGTTTCTGAAACTTTACTTTTAAACTCTTCTAATTCAGTTTCTAAATCAACACTAACAGGAAGATAAATGAAAAGATATTTATCTTTTATGTCGATAATAATTTTAGATAATGTTTCAATTAGTAAACCTGAAACTTTATTAAACATTAACCAAACTTCATTTTCTGAATTTTTGATAATTGTATCTAATTTATCAATAAACATAAATGGTTCAATAAATTCTAGTTGATTGATGTTTTTTGCGATTTTTTCAGAAATATTTTTATTCTCAGCTATTATCCTTTCAATTTCTTTTTGAGACTTAATTAGTTCTTCACGATATGAATAATCATCAGAAGTTGGGTTTTGATAAAAGCTATATTTTTGTAGAATTTGAAAAAATAAATTGTCTGCATTTATTCTATTTTCATTTAAATATGAAGAAAAATATTCATTAATTGATTTTGAATATTCTTCATAAACAAGAGTTCTATATTTTCCAGAAATTGCATCAACCAAAAAGACTGCATATAAAGTAGCAGATTTATGTTCTTTTTCGATTAGAACAGAATCCTTAAAAGAATTCATTTTTTCAACATTATAAATTTCAGGGATTTGATTTTCTGAAAATGATTTTAATAGTTGTTCATCTTCATAATTAATCCTAGAATTAATTGAATTCTCTTCAGTATTAACACTTTTTAAAAACTCAAAATTTTCCTTTGCTATTGAATGGTCATTATTTGTGTTGTCAAAATATAACTCAAACCGCTTATTTGTATGAACTTTAAACTTTTTCCCTTTTTGAAAGTATTCCTTACCTATATCAGTTAACTGGCAATAAGAATAAGAAGTGTCTCCAGTAGTTATCATATCAAATTCTTCTAAACTTTGAAGTGCTTCTCTTAATATTTCACTCTCTGCTAGGTCTTTGTATTTATTCTTTAAAGGATTATCTTCTACATTAAATCCTAAAACTTCACCAATCTGTTCAAAACTTAGTGCTTCTTCAATATTTAATAAACCACATATTGTTTTATCAAAAAGGGTGAATTCAACTGCTTCTGTACAAGTTGCAGAATACTTTGCTTTTGTAAAGAACCATTCAAAAGGTTGATAACCAAGATATATTTCAGTTAGTTTTTTATCTTGTTCAATAGCTTTAAATATGTTGTAGTCTAAATTATTCATCATCACCAAATTCTTTTTTTAAGTTTTTGAAATCAACAACAATCCCTTCATCGTTTATAGTGTCAATTACATTTTTATAAATTTGGTTTCCATTTTTATCTTTAAATCTGTAAAACATATTTTTATTACCAACAACTATTAATAATCGTTTGGCTCTTGATAGTGCTACATTCAATCGTTTAGGTGATTTAGCAAAACCAATATCTTTATTCGTTTTCGTTATTCCGTTTTCTATCTTTTTATCACTCCTTACTGTTGAAACAATAATGATGTTTCTTTCCATACCTTGAAATTTATCGACAGTATTTAAACGAACTGGTATATTATATTTGTTTCTTGCCTTTAAGGCAACTTCTTTCAGTCTTGACACTTGGTGTCCGTAAAAACTAATTAAACCAATTTCTTGTTCTTCTTGAACTTTATTTTGGTCGTTATTGTTTTGCCAATGTTTCATATACTCTTCAAATCCATTTGATTTTTTTAGTAGTTTTATGATGAGCTCAACAGCTTCAATTTCATAATTATTTATTCTTGATGTTCCGCTTAATTCTTCTGGTTCATCCACATTAACCCAAATAGTATGGATGTCTGGATTTATAAACTTATTGAGTAAAAATCCGTGATGTCTAGAAAATGGATTATTTAGATTGGTGTCATTTGCATTTTCCTTTATCGGTTTTCCCGGTTCTAAACCACCTTCATCCAAGTAGAATTGTTTAATTACATTGTTTATTTTTGGATGCATTCTATATTGTTCATTAAATGTAGATTTAATGGTTGTTGAAACTTTAGGGTGCATTATTAATCTTTCAAACTGAGAAGTTTCTACAAAGTCCTTATCAATTTCAGATGCCAATTCTTTTGATTCTGTTGTTTCAAGTGATTCTAATGTTTCTTTAAAGGTTTTATCGTGAAGCATTGGTGGTAATTGTCTATGGTCGCCAATTATAATGTTTTTGCGTCCAAAACACATTGGCAATAATAATTCAGGTGGTGTCGCTTTACTTGCCTCATCAGTTATTACTGTATCAAATTCAATAGGTTTAATTACCTCTAATAAATTTGTTCCTTTATACCAACCGTTAAAACCTATATGTTTTTTACTTAGATTTTTAGCTCGTTTATATAATTGACCAATTTCTAATTCGCCTTCATAATCGTTGAAAATTCGTTGATAATCAGCACCGAAATTTGGACTTCCTGCTGAACTACTAGTGCTACCAACAACATTTGCATATTTAAAGTATTTATCTTTAAATAAGGTTTTCATTTCTTTATCAGGTTGAGCCATTTCAAAAGCCCAATCTTTCATAATGTCACTATATTTTGGATTAGATTGTTGAGAATTGTTCGCAATTCTTCGCATCCATAATTGTACAGAATTATTGTAAAAATCTTCTTCAACTATTTCAACATCATCTTCCTCTAAAACTTCATTTTCATAATTATCATCAGTTTCAAATTTTTCGTCAACCCATTTCATTATGCGTTCAAACGCATACTTTTTTCCTTCTTCCTCAAACTTACTAGCTCTTCCAAAACGTATTGGTTTTACTAGTGTATGATTTTTATTTAGTAATTTTTCTAATGCGTTATCTACAGCAAGATTTGTTTCAGAAGTTAAAAGAATTTTTTGTTCTTGGTTAACTCTTACCATTTGCCAAATCATTTCTGCGATAACAGTTGTTTTACCAGTTCCTGGTGGACCTTGAAGTAATGCTAAATCTGTACAATTTAAAGCAGATAGAACAGCTTTTCTTTGAGAATCGTTTAAGATTAGTAATTCGTGTCTTTTTAATTCATTCCATTCTTCCTCATCTTTTGAGAGGTTTTTATATATTTCCTCTGCTTTTGAACTATCAAAAATGAAATCTTTGATTTTTTCGTTTACAGGTTTTAGGTCTAATCCTTCTTTTGGATTAGTAATTTTATTCATTGCTTCATTTAGCCAAGATATTTTTGCTTGGTCTCCTCTTAAATTTGGTGTTACAAATTTAATTTTAGGTTCTTCTTCAATGAACTTGAAAAATTTATCTGTTTGACGTTTATCATCTGACCATTTATAAGGTAAGTTGAAAACGTAATAATTATAGTCGGAATTTCTACCATTTAGATTTCCAATTACAACCTGTCTTTTTTTGTATTCAAATTTATCACCTCTATCAATGTAGAATTCTGAACCAGCTATCTGTCTTGTTTTATCCAAAAACTCTTCTTTTTTAGATTTTTTAGCTATGATGTCAATTTTTACTTTGAATTTAAAATCGTCATTTAATGGCGAGAGCATAATATTAAATCTATTTAAAGATTTTATTTTCTCGTATTTTGATTTTAAATCTGAATAATCAACAAATTCAAAAGCAACAGTTTGTTGTGATTCACTAACATTTGTGTCAAAATCGAATGAATAAAATTCTCGTTTTATTTCAGTCCAAAAAGTGTTTTTAAATGATGAGTTTTCAAACCTTATTGGTTCGTTAACTCTAGATTGGTCGAAGTGTAAATGCACTTTTGACTTAACTTTATCTTTTCCAAAAATGGTGATTAATTCTTGGTACATTTTTTTTAGACTATCAAATTCATTATGTTTTCTTGAGAAAACATTGTGCCTTAATCGTCTCAATAAATGGTCGCTAATATTTAAGTTCTTATCTAATTTTATATTGCAATGCCAATCAATTTCGAATTCTGCTCCGTAAGTCTTGAAGTAAAATTGCTCTAAAAACATTTTATCTACAACTTCCTGTTTTTGAGATAAATTATTTATGTAAACATTAATTGTATCGCTATTATTTGAAACTATAAAACGATTGTTAAATGTTTTACTAATTTTATTTGATATGGAAAAAGGTGTGATTTTAAGAACACAAGCAATTTGTTTATTCCTTTCGAGTATGGTTGTAAAGTCTTTTTGTATAACTCTATCTAATACATCGTTAATATCTTTAAACCTCAAAAGCAGACTTCCATCAGGATTTATTCTTTCGTTTAAATTGAAAGGTTCTTCTGAAATAATCTTTTCAATATTCTTAAATTCTAGATTTTCTTCTTGCTTTAACTTAACTCGAAATTGATAGAGTGATTCGTGAATATTTATCGGTTGGTCGTATTTGACTATTTCTAATGGTTGAGAATTTTTATTAAGAATGAGTTTTTGTGCTTCAATCCATTTATCCCAAATTTCTTGCTGATTTTCAATTTCTGATTTTGGCGAAATTTCAAGTTTGCATATTTTGTTATATAAATCTTCTAATTCTCTTTGAGAGCGATAAGGTTTTTTGAAGTCAATAAGTTTTACTTTACAATTTTCAGTAACACTATATTCATCTGAATTGAGTTGTTGAATTTCAGATATTACATTTTTCGATTTTTGATTTATTATTGTTTTATAGTCGAAAGTTTGCTCTTGCCATTTTAAAACTAATTCTATTTGCTTGTTTTCAATTTGAAAAGTTACTTTATGCTCGTCTTCATTTTTCTTTTGAAAGAAGCATTTTATTGATTTGTTTTCAATCCATCTTTTTAATTCTTCAAAGCTTCCTTTATTTTGTTTGTCAAGAGTACTTACTGCTTTATTTTCGAATCTTATTATTAGTTCTATTGGTTCGTCATCGAAAATATCTTCATTATTATGGTATGCCATTCATTCTCTTTTTATCAGTTCTGTTGAGCGTTGGCTAAAAACAGCTCTTTTATTTTTTTCAGCGTTGGCATTTCGCGTTGGCAAAAAAATGAATGTGCTGTTTGTGCGTTGGCTTTTTTAGTTCAAATGTTTAATTTTATTACGATTTCCGCATTACTTACAACGGTCTTGTGTATGAAACGTAGCGTATAAATAAACGCTAACTTTTCGGATTTAACACGAGCCGAATTTTTTATTTTTATGTTTAATTTTCTTTTCTAAATATAACCAAATAAAAAATTTGGCGTACTTTGTAAATATACAAAAACCTCTCGGAAAGCCTATAATAGCTATGTTTTATACACGTTGTTGTAAGTAGTGCTTTTCACGTTCTGCTTGGTTTTCCGATGTTTGTTATTTAGTTCAAATGTGAGCGTTGGCAAGACATACTCTTTTGCGATTTTTGGCGTAGCGTTGGCTGTAGCGAATTGCGAATGTGTATGGCTTTGAGCGTTGGCTTTTCAGTTCATTTTCTTTTTCAAATAATCAGTCAGTTTTTTATATTCCAATCGTTTCATATAGTTTTCCATAAAAACATAGTCAGGTTCATTCAAGTCATTTATAGGCAACATTATTTTTTGACGTTTTAGACGAGCTGTTCCCATTTTGTAACCATATCCATATTTTCCTCTTTGTCTTGTAATTTGTTGTGATATAAAAATACCTATATGTTTACTTGAATTCTTTAATCTTAACTTTCTACAGTCGTTAGAAAACAGAGCTGGATATGAGTGATAAAAAGAATAACCTACAGAACCATTTCTGTTAACAGACAAACAGTCCGATTCGAGTGTTGGGTTTTCATTCCCAACAAAAGCACCAATTCCATTGTTGTTTGCAGTAGCAGATATATATGGTGTATTTCCTTTAATTCTTTCTGTTGCGTAAATATCTCTACCTGATAAAATTTCAGTTACATCTTCAATAAAAAATTCTTTCCATTCTTTTTTGTTTAAAGGCTCTACACTTTTATACTTTTTAAGTTCTTTAATTCTTTTAGATATATGTTCGTAATAAGTTTTTAACTTAATTTCTTCTTTATTCTTAATATAGAACTCCATAAAAGCGAAGTCAGGCTCTTTTTTATTATTTAAAGGAATAAGTAGTTTACTTCTTTTTAACCTTGTTAAAGTAGCTCCATTTCCGCCCCAATTAAACTTTTCCATCTGTGTTTTAATAAGAGGAATAAGGAACTGTGCAATTTCTCTGTTTAAATGTTTGTTTTTTAGAACTTGTATGTTTTGACCTGTATAGAATTTGGTTGACTGATAAAAAACGGTTTGTGTATCAAGGCCAATAGTAATCACATTTGAATCATCAGTTTTATATTTGTCAATTTGTTTTGACACAAACGTATCAAATCCATTATTTTTATCAGACCTTGTTATATATGGAAAAACACCTGTTTTTTTAATCAATTTATTTTTATCAATTCCACTCGAAGTAGAATCAATTTCAAAGAAATCGTCAAAAGTAAATTCTTTCCACTCTTTATTTTTAAAATCTAAATCCATATTATTTAGTTTTATCAAATAAATAGCTTTTTCCTTGGGCTATCATATTAAATTCAAAAGTTAGGTAGTCAGACATAGTATTTTCGAAATCTTCTTCTTTAGGTATTTCATCATTGAAATAATAGAAAGAATGTAGCCATTCATCTACTGGCTCAATGGTTGTTTTTACCATAAATTTAGATTCAGCAGGCGAATCGTGTAACCAACAATTTAGCAAATGAGCCTTTCGTTCTTTTGCTCTTTCAGATTCTACCAAGCCAAGATGCTTTCTAACAATAAAACCATCGTCTTCGTAATTTATAAATTTGCAAAATTTATTAGTAGAATGTGGTTTGTGGGCTGTAAATATGGCAAGACAAGGATTTGTGCCAACACCATAAAACGTTTCTTTATTTAAAGTAATTACGCCTTCTAAAGTGTGTTTTTCTAATATTCGTTTTTTAACTTGTTTGTCTTCTTTGGTTTTACCAACCATTGTAGATTGAGGTACGATTAATACACATCTTGCATTATCTGCCAAACCATCTAATAAATGTTCTGTAAAATGGATTTCAGATAAATGAGAAGTATCTTTTCCTTTTGCTTGTGAATAAGGTGGATTTATAAAACCAACAGTATAATTTTTCTCTCTTAATTTGCTGATTGGCATTCTTAAAAAATCATCTTTAAGCAAATTACTTTTTCCATCTCCACGCAAAATCATATTTGTAGATGCAATAGCAAACATATCTTCTCTAATTTCAATTCCGTGAAGTCTATGTTTTTTTATAGTTTCAATTTCTTCTGGTTTTGCTTGTTCTAACATTTTGTGCATTGCAGAAATTAAAAATCCACCAGTTCCGCAACAAGGGTCAAAAACATTGTCAGAAGGTTTTAAGTCTACTAATTCGCAAAAAAGTTCAGTAATATGTTTAGGTGTTAAAACAACTCCTAAAGTTTGTCCGTCTCCACCACCATAACTAATAAATTCTCCGTAAAATTTTCCGAGTATATCTTCAGCTGTATTTGCTTTTATTGAACTAATTATATTTTTTTGGATATATTCTGTAAAATATCTTAATGGTGATTTTTCTAAATATGTTTCTTTAGAAGTTTCTTCTTTTAAACGTTCGTCTTTTTTGTTTAAAATAGTTCTATCTTTTATTATGATGAACTGGTTAAGTAATTGTTGTTTTTTAACTTCTGGCTGGACTTGAACACGTTTCATATGAGAAATTAAAGCGTCAAAGATTATGTCTCCATCAGTTTTTACTGTATCGCCTTCTAAATGTTCTATTTTAAAAGTTTTCTCACTTAATGCTAAAAGAATAGCAGAAACAACTAAAGGCTTTTCTGTATCACGAAGCTGTCCATAATTACGAAGCATTTCGTGTAATTCTCCAGCTTTCTTTATTATTTCTTCTGTTTCTAAAATTTCAGGTGGTGTTTCGCCTAATACTTGTTCTTTATAATATTTCTCAATGTTTTTAGCTGAAAAATTCTCAAAATTATCAACTGGTTGTAAAAGTTTGTAACCGCTTGAGTCAATATAAATTGGTCTAATTATATGGTGTTTTTCGTCTCCAGAACAACCAAATGCAAATACCTTCTTGAAATTTGTGTTTTCTATTATGTGCTTTCCGTAATGCAATGCTCCATTTTCTGCGTAATCTTTAAGAGATTTAGTGTCTACTTTATATTCTGCTTGTTCCTCGTTAACATAGTTAGCTTGTTTTTCTAATTCTGCTTTATCTTCAATTACGATTATAAAATCATTTGAAATACCAACAAATTCTGGAAATCCAACACGTCCTGTTCCTTTTTTGGAAGCTGTTTTTAAAGCATCATTAATTTCTTTAATGCTACTTCCGTCAGCACTATATTTAATTTTAGCATTATCTAAAAGTCTGCTAATAAATATATCAAGGTCTTTTTCTTTTTTGCTCACTTTAATTCGTTTTTGTCGATTAGTAAATCCTTTGCTGAAACATTAAGGATTTCTGCTATTTCGTATAAATCTTCCAAACTCGGTTGTCTTTTATTTCGAGCGTATTCATTTACGGTATTATAGCTCTTGTCCATTTGTTTGGCAAGCCAAGTTTGTGTAATTCCTTTTTCTTTTAGGACTTCTTTAATTCGGTTCATTTAAACCTAAATTTTTTAATTCGGCTGTAATATAGTAAAAGTTCCCTGAATTATGGTGTAAATGTTCCTCGTATTATCGTGTGTGAGCGTGGGCAAGAAACAGCTCTTTTATTTTTTTTCGCGTTGGCTTTTCGCGTTGGCAAAAAAATGAATGTGCTGTTTGCGCGTTGGCTTTT
This sequence comes from Winogradskyella forsetii, assembly GCF_013394595.1. Taxonomy (GTDB): domain Bacteria; phylum Bacteroidota; class Bacteroidia; order Flavobacteriales; family Flavobacteriaceae; genus Winogradskyella; species Winogradskyella forsetii. The sequence goes on along the minus strand of NZ_CP053348.1, from coordinate 2,155,305 downwards.
TTAGTTCAAATGTTGATGTTTAGCACGATTTCCGCATTACTTACAACGTTGTTGTATATGGTTTGTTGCGTGTTTTAAGCAACTAATTTAGTAAATATTTACCGACCAAGAAAATCCGCGAGGATTTTCGTAAGTAGGCTAGAACTAGCAATAAATTATATACGGTGTTGGCAACAGTATTTATTTCAGCGTTACTTTCAAATAGTTTAAATCAACAGGAACATCCATTCCGTTGTTGTCTTTTTTAGTTTTGTCATATACTTCTAGAATAAATGAATTTTCATTAATCCAATTTATATTCGATATCTCCCAATCTTCTGAAGAATATCCATAAGCTTTTTTTATATCAGTAAAAGTTTTTATTTTTTTAATATCGTAAATTACTAAACTTGAACGAGAGCTGTAATATTTTTTGTAATCCTCATAATTAGTAGATGACACAACAATTAATTTCTCTTTTAAAGGTGATATAAACATATCAAAATTACCATCATCATACTCGCTATTTATTTTGAATATTGAGCTATTATCTTTATCAAGATAAAATGTTTCGAAAATTCCATCGCCAACTCTTCCAATAGAATAAGCATTTAGATATTGATTAAAACCTTGATATATATAACAAGGTCTCGAGTAATTTTTGCCACAAGGAAACTTAAAAATATTTTTATTGGTTTTGAGGATAAAATAACCTCCATCTTGTTGATTTCCAACAGAGACTAAAGGTTTTATTTCGATAGATTTATCTGAGTTTTCAGATTTAGATATTTGATATTTATTAAATTCTGAAAGATTAGTTTTAGCAAACTCAAAGTCAACTTTTTGATATTCAATTTTTGGCTGTTTTAAAGTGCTGTTAACAAAGCTATAATCAATTATCAATTTCGAAAAATCAGCATTTGTAGAATCAATTACAAATCCATCAAAAACATAGCCAATATGCCATTTATACCTTTTTGAAATTACTTTAATCCATTCTCCCTTAATAGTTTTCTGATTATCTTTAACTTCTAATTGTATTCCAGTTTTTTCAACTAGAGATAATTTTGAACCAAGTTCAAATTTTCCAAGTTTTTCAGAATTAATATCTGGCTTTTCACGATATGTAAGTCCATTTTCTGCTGTTACATAGACAACACCAATTTCCCTAGGTGTTTGTCTTGTTTTTGATTTAGTTTGAATTGTTTGCTTGACGGAATCTATATTTTCATCAATTACTAAAGTGTCCTTTTGTTTAGAAATTTGGATTTGCTCAATCTCTTTTTTTTTGTCCTTACAACTATATAAGAGAAGTAGAATTATGATATGTAAAATGGTTTTCCTCATATTGTTGCCAACGGTTTGGGCTATGGTTTCGTTGCGGAATGGTTCGGCAGAACTATTCCGCCGTAAACCAAAGTTAGCAAACACGCTGGAATTTCCGCGAGGAAATTCCGCCGCAATGAACTATAGCCGGTGTTGTAGTGCGTTTTTATTCAGTTATTTCTCTTTTGTTCCCGCAAGCTGCACATAATTTAGCTCTTGGTGTTCTATATGGTTTTCCACAATTATCGCAATCAGGACCATACATTCCAATTGCGTGATGCATAATTGCATTCGGTTCAGTTTCGCCAAATCCAGTTAAGTCATTATAATAATCTAACAACTCTTTAAAACGTTCTTGTCTGTCTTTTGTTAATACTCTAAAACCTTTTGCATAAAGTTTAGAAGCAATTTCGTGCTCTTCTTTATCCAGCATAGGAACGTCCATTTTGCATCTCCAACAATATTTAATTTCCATCTTATCTATGTCGGTTTTTTAGATATTCAGATGTTTTTCCATTCCAACCGCATTTTATGCAATTTCCATTATCAAATCTATGTTCGCAATTTGGATATCCATATAATTCGTGAGCACAATTCGGACATAATTCAGTCATTTCCGAGCTATTTTTAAAATAGTCAGATTCACATTCGACACAAACTTTTTTTTCTTGATTCATCGGTTTTTTCAAATGCACTACAACGGTTTTGTATATGGAAAGTTGCGTGTTTGCTTGCGAGGATTTTCCGAAGGAAAATCAGATGTAGCAAACGTGCAACGACCTTTTGATTTAGCACAAAATAGCAATTTTTTATATACGTTGTTAGCTTTTAGTGCTTTTTTGTCCGCTTAATATTTCTTTCCGATTTTCTTTTTTCGGTCAGTTTTTAATTCCGCAAACTTGCTAAATTTCCACAATATTTTCAATTCCGATTGAGTGAGCAATTCCGCAACTTGCTAAATTCCGTTTGAGTGAGATTCCGAGTTTTTAATTCAGATTTCGATTCTGCAAACGAGCTAAAAAGTCAAACGCAATTTAATTCAGAGTTTGAGTGAGAATTCAGCGTATTTTTCAAAATTCGGCAACATAGTTTTTCGATTTTTTATCATTAAAACTCAAAAAAAATTCGAAAAATAAACTAGTCTTTTTTCAATTCCGCAAACTTGCTCCAGCATTAAAGCTAACGGTCTTGTATATGGCTCGTAGCGTGTGAATTATAAAATTATTTTCGAATGAAGCACAAGCCGAATTTTTAAATTTTTCTTATTATTTTCTCTTTGTCAATAAGCCAAATTTAAAAATTTGGCGACTTTCCAAATATGCCTTAAATTCGATTAAGCAACTGATTAGCTATGAGCTATATACGTTGTTGCCAGTAGTTTTTATTCGCTCAGAAGTTTGTTTCCTACGGATTCTCTTTGATTACTTAATTCTATTAGCTTTTCGCAAAGTTCAATTTGGTCTTTAAAAAAATCTTGTTTAAAAAAGCTATATCCATATTTCATTGCATCTAACGAAACTAAAAATCGATGCCTCGTATATTCTTCTGTGTCTGAAAAAAACTTTCCATTTCCTTTTCTTTCCTCTGAACTTTTATAATGTTCTAAAGCCTTTTGATAGTCATAATACCAAGGATTCCTCTCAATGTCTTTTTTCCACATCGTTAAGTATCCAGAACTGCGAATAAACTCAGTTATTTCAGGTTCTTTTGTTCTATTTTCTAAAACATATTTAGAAAGTTGTTCAAAAGTTTGAATATCTGTATTGGAAATACTTCTCGCAAACTCAAAGATTTCATTAGTTATATCAGTCTGTTGACTAATAGGATTGTCCTTTTCATTTGCATAATCAATTTGTTCTTTAGTTCCTTTTTCTAAACAGCTATCTATTAAATCAAAGTAATCAGATTCCATCAATTCTTTTGGTGAACAATAGTCTGGATTTGGAACAACTATAATTCCAGCGTTTTTATATGATTGAGCCACAAAACGCGTGCAAAATTGTCTGTTTGTTTCTTTTGCCTCAATATTCTCTTCTAACTTCGCTAATCTTGCTTCTTTTGTTGAATATTCAGTTCCAATTTTTTGTCTTGCAAAATTTATCACATCTTCCATAATGTGCTCAAAATTTGATTTGTTGTATCTTAATATTTGTACATCATTTGGGAATTTGTATATCGTTCGTGTAGTATTTATAGATTGAACACCAAGACCATTCGATTCTATTCCACTTCCGACACCAACGTAAAGAATTGCGTGAGAATAATCAGAATTGGTCAATTTTCTAATCAATTTACACTCTCTGTCGTGTTTGCGAGTTAGAAGAATATCTCCAACTCGTAATTTGCTGAAATTAATAATGTACATAGGTTGGTCAAATTACTGGCAACGTGTTTGTGTATGGTTAGTTGCGTGGTTTAGCAACTAAATTAGTAAACTTTTACGAACCTGTGAATATTCCGCAGGAATATTCGCAAGTAGAGAAGAAAACAGCAATTAATTATACACGGTGTTGCCTACAGTATTTTTTTAGTATGCCATTCGTATTTCGGTTCAGACTCAAAATCTCTGATTATTAAAATTCCTTTTCTCATTGCTAAATAAATGTCATTTTTCTTTATAAACGAATTTGTTGGATATAAATAGCCCCAATAAATTGGTGATTTTAAAAGTGTAGTCATTTTTTCGTTTTCATCAAACCTTAAAATATGTTGTGTAGTAATTATATATAATGAATTATTATGCACAAAAGTAATATCTGGTGTTCCTGGCAGTTTTGATTCGAATTTATAATTCCATTTACCATCTTTAAAGATAATTTCATAAAGACCTCCATTTCCGTCTATCATATGTGCCAAACCTCTAGTTGCATAGATTTTGTCATTAAATTCAAAAATGTCGCATACATTCTTTGGGATGTAAGGATATTTCCATTCATCATTTTTGTCGATTAGTTCCAATGTATAATTATAATCGTTATAGGTTGAAATAAATTTTAAACCACCTCCAAATTCGCCGTGATTATATCCAATCAAATAACCATTAAATACAGTTTTAATATATTTTGTTCCGCTTATGTTCTTTACACTATCAATTGAGAAAGGCAATTCGTCTCCATTAACTCTAGTGTATTTATTTTCTACAATTGTAATTGTATCATTTAAGTTATTGAAACTCCAACGATACTTTGAGTTACTGGCTTCATTCAATTCTTTAAAGCTAGTTGGTATACTATCCATTTCCCAATCGGACAAGTCTATTTCTTGACTTTTTCCAAATTGAAATAATAAAAGAGTTATTATTAGCAGGCTGTTTTTCATATTGTTGGCAACGGTCTTGTGTATGTTTAGTTGCGTGGTTTGGCAACTAATTTAGCAAAAATTGACCGAACCCGAGAAAATTCCAGCGGAATTTTCGCACGTAATCTAAAAAAAGCAATTAATTATACACGTTGTTAACTACTGGCTTTTTTTTTATTTAGGCAGAGTTCAAATTTTTATATTTTTCTTTAGATTCATTTTGGAACTCAAATTCTCGCAAGAGTTTAAGCGTATTACTCCGTTTAGCGAATCCAGATTAGTACAAATTGGTTTTCCTGCGTGTAGTTCAGCCGTAACGATAAACGTTTGCTTTTGAATCTTGGTTTCCTTTATCAATCTTTTGAATCTCAATTTATCTTAGTTGTTTTAATTATCAAATAGAGTAGAGTGAGTTGATATTTGGTTTCTATATTAGTCTTTTTTAATCTTAAATTATCTTAGTTGTTTTAATTCAAGCAGAGTAGAGTGAGTTGTAAGTTGTTTTACTTTCATTAATTATTTAAATCTAAATTATCTTGGTTATTTAGTCAAGTTGAGTTTACTCCGTAATGCTTTTGAGTTGTAAGCTTCCCTTATAACCGAACTGTTTAAAAGTAGAATAATAATCTTAAATTTGAACAGTATTATGAGAAAAAGTAAATTTAGTCCACAGCAGATCGCAAAGATTTTAAAGGAGTTTGACAACGGCAAGAGCGTTGATCAGATAAGCAGGGAACACGGGGTGAGTTCGGCCAGTTTTTACAAATGGCGTTCCAAATATGCCGGAATGAACTCAAAAGAGCTTAAACGGCTAAAAGAGCTCGAGGAAGAAAACCGTAAGCTCAAACAGATGTATGCTACTTTAGCGCTTGACCATCAAATGGCCAAAGAGATCATAGAAAAAAAGCTTTAAAGCCCTGCCGTAAAAGGAGTATCACCAAGGAACTTATTCATTACGGTATCAGTAGGGCGTGCCGTGTCCTGAATATGAGTAAGAGCGTGTATTATTACACCCCATTGGGCAAGGATGATTCCGAGATAGAACAAGCTTTACAGCAAAAAGCTAAAGAACACTCTGAAGAAGGTTTTTGGAAGGCTTATGACCGATTACGGGAAGAAGGCAAGCCATGGAACCATAAACGCGTGCACAGGGTTTATGTTTCGTTGGGGCTTCCTTTGAGGAGAAAAGCAAAGAAACGTTTGCCTGCACGTGTTAAAGAACCTTTAGAAGTGCCAAATGAACTCAACCATACCTGGAGCATGGATTTTGTAACTGATGTATTGGAAAACAAGAGGCGTTTTCGAGCCTTTAATATCATTGATGATTTCAATAGAGAGGCCCTTCATATAGAGATAGATTTTTCACTGACCAGTAATCGGGTAGTTTGGGTGCTTAATCACCTAATCAATAAAAAGGGTAAGCCCCAAAAGATACGTATGGACAACGGACCAGAGTTTATAGCAAAGATAGCCTTTGAATGGAGCCAGATGCACGAGATAGACTTTAAATACATTCAACCGGGGAAACCCACTCAAAATGCCTTTATAGAACGGTTCAACGGCTCATATAGAAGAGGTGTATTGAATAAATATATATTTGAGCATATTGACCAAGTGAGGGAACAAACCCAGATTTGGATGGACGATTACAACAATAAAAGACCACATGATGCTCTGGGAAAGGTACCACCAATAAAATATGCGAAACTTAATTCTACTTTGGCTAGCCAAAGTAGAATTAAAAACAATAACTTTATGGAAGTTTTAGAAAATTAAGCAGTTCTAATCTGGGGAAGCTTACAATTTGAAATATTGATTTCTGAACTAAATATCTTCTTAATTATTCTTTCAGAGTTTTTTAGTTTAGGTGTAAATATCGCCTCTTTATTCTCTATTTTTTTCGTGAATCTTTCAAAAAAATCATTGTCATAAAGGAATGAAATAAGAATATTTAATTGTTCAAATTGACTTCTAATAATGTTCTGTAATTGAAAGTGGAAACCACTTAAAAAAGTGCTCTTAATTGATAGGAAATTATTTGATATTGAAGTTAAATAACCATTTGTGTAAAAGAGTTTTTTTGTTTTAAAATTTCCTTTTTCTAAAAGTGCTAAACTCAAAGAAGTGAATTTAAAAATAACATCATTAAACGATTCTATTACTATTGAATAATTCTCTTTGTTTTTTTCAATATTTTCATTTTCGACATCACTCAACATTCCAATAAGTTCTTCGTTAGATTTAAAATGACTTTCAAAAAATTCCATTGGTTTGTCGTTTGGTTTTGGCTGTTCTCAAATTACTGGCAACGTGTTTGTATATGGAACGTTGCGTGGGTTAAAAATTGTTGTTTGCAAATTAATGCTGTTTTTGTTTTTATAAATTGTTTTTCCAAGTGTGCGAGGAAAAAGCAATGTTTTATATACGTTGTTGTAAGCAGTGTTTTTAATAGCCCAATGTAAATTGCCCTTTTTCTAATTTTAAATTACATTGTTTAATTACGTCCATTCCTATTATAACATCGCAAAAGTCATATATCGTGGGTGTTACAGCACTTTCTATTTTAAACATATAATTAACCTTTATAATGTTTAAGTATATATTGCAAATTGATGTCTCTTTAATATTTCCTTCGACATCCGTATAGTTGTAAGTCCCTTTTGATGGTTTTAGGTTTAGAATTTCCTTTACTTTAGGACTAATTCCTGTGAAAGTAGAACCTGTATCCAATAAAGCCGTAAAATAATTGCATTGATTATTTTCAGGATTTATCACACATACTTCAAAGGTTATTTTATCTTCATTATTAAAATCCTCTGAAAACATATTTTTTCTTTTTATAAATTGAATTCTGTTGAATTGGTAATCATTTGAGTTCAATATACAATTATTATCATAATATATATTTTCAAATTCTTCTCTTATTTCAGTTGTCATACGTGTTGCTTACATTGCTTACAACGTTGATGTATATGGTTTGTTGCGTGTTTTAAGCACCTAATTTAGCAAATACAAACCGAATAGAAAATCCGCGAGGATTTTCGTAAGTAGGCTAGAACTAGCAATAAATTATATACGGTGTTGCCAACTGGCTTTTTATTCAGAGCATTATATTTTTTTCAGTCCATTCATCATTGTCAAAACTCGAAAATATTACTGCATCTAATTCACAAGGATAAATGTTTGCTTTTAAACACAATTCTTGAATTCCGTCCGACACAAAATGATAATATCCTTTATCGCTCAAAGGTGATGAAGTCAAACTCACAGGAAATCCAAAATCATTTAGCCAACTTGCAATTCTCGAATCAATCGGAAGTTCATATTTAGTCAATCCTAAAGCTTGAAGGAAATTCCTTGATTGTTTTGGTCCAAAACCTTTAAGCCAATCATTTAAAAAATCCGCTAATTCTCTTTCAGTTTCTTTGGATTGATTATTATTCAAGTATTCTAATTTTGATATTATATTCCAATTGTCAAGTTCAATTTTCTTAATGTTCTCTGCGAAAAAAGCGGAAATTTTATTTATATATCTTGTTAGTCCGTTTTTCTGAAGAATTTGTTTTATTAATAATTCTATGTTTTCCGATTCAGCGATTAATTCAGACGTAATTGGAAAAGGTTTTAGGCTTAAAAATTTTCCAACGACAGAATTTGGTCCCGAACGTTGTTGAGATGTCAAAAGGCACATCATTAAATTCAGGATTATGATATTCTTGTTTATCTCAATGTTCTTTTTTTCGACATTTCTTTCTCTCCGATTTTTTAAGAAGAAATTGTCATTTTCTTTCATAACAATTTTTACTTTTTGAATATCGGATTCGTTAATATTCCAAGAAATTTTCATTCAGTTCGGGATTTTTTTCAGCTTGTTGGCAACGTATTTGTGTATTGTTAGTTGCGATTTAAAATAAATTCAATTCGGGATTGGTAAAATGCAAGCATAGAAACCATTAGTTAAGGTGTTGCAAAGTGTAGCAATTAATTATACACGGTGTTGTAAAACGTTTTAATTCCATATTGTTATGTCAGACGAATTTAAGGAATATTTTAAAGATACATTTACTATTTCTCAAAATGATGTTTCAGTTCGCTTTGATGAAAAAAAACAAATTCAATTATTCTATTTAGTTAATGGCGAACCGAAAATGATTCAAGCTACTATTGGTAATTTAATTCAACCTTTTTTAAATAGTTTAGAAAATGATTCCGAAAACGCAGAATCTAAATGGGCTTTAAGAGGTGTGTTTAAAACTGATTGATTTGTAATATAAAAACCAACATCATATTCAGAAAAAATGAAATCATAAATAGATTCAAATTCTAATTCATTTTCTTTCAAATAATCTGAATATTTAATTTTAATATCATTTAATAGATTATGGAATTTTAAGTAAGCATCAGCTTTTTCTTTTCCATACATTATTGTTAATTCTTTTTCATTCATATTTTATTAATTTAATTACACATTATGTTGCAGAGTATAAAATTAGCAGGTAGATTTATTTGGGTTAATGAGAGTTTAGGTCAAGTGGAATATATTCAATTTTCAGAAAAAACCAATTCAGAAACAAGTAAAGGCGATGACTTAATTTTTTCTGACAAAGTAAATTGACCATTATTATTGTAACCTATAGCAAACATTGAATACTTTCCAAATTTACCATTTTTTTTAAAATCTATTAATTCAGATTTTGAGTAATTGAGATTTTCAATACTAAATATTTTAGAATTTACTTTATCAATTATAGACAAAGTCATTGTGTTATTATTCTTTATTTTAAATACTAAAGCTAATTCGTCTTTAGTTAGATTATTATACAAATATTCATAAGGTTCGATACTTTCAGTTTCGTCTTTAAATATAATTGAGATTAAAGGAGGCTCTACACTATAATCTTTAGATTTAAAAAACTTTAAACCTAAAGAGTTTTTAAAATATTCTTCAAATTCCTTTTCTTTCATAACTTTTTATTTTTTTCCTTTTTATTCAATTCTGATTTTTCTTTATTTCTCTCCATTACGTTTTTGAACGCTTGTAATCTCGCTTTTTCGTTTCTACTCATTTTAGGTTGATTATTTTCTTTTTCCATTTCTCAATTTTTTCAATTCCGCTTTCTATAAAGGGCGATTCCAAATGTTTTACAACGGTTTTGTATAAGATTAGTTGCGTTGATTAAGCGACTAATTTAGCAAATACAAACCGAATAGAAAATCCGCAAGGATTTTCGTAAGTAAGCTTGCACTAGCAATTAATTTTATACGGTGTTAGCTAACGTATTTTTAGTTTTTCCAATGATTCAAAAACTTGATTTTTAGATTCACTCAATGGAACAATATATTCTCCTTTGCTATTAATAACTGCATACTTATTTGATTCTTCAACCAATCCAAGAGATTCTTTAAATCCATTTTCCTTTAATTTCCAAAAAGAGCTAGATGGTGATTCTTTGCTTCCAAATACAAATAAGGATTCAAACTTATATTCTGTTAATTGATTGCCTTTTTGGTCAAATATTGCCCATTTATTATTTTTCTTAAATGCAATTATTCCTTCAAACTCTCTTATATAATCATTATGCGTAAATGGAACTAGAGTGTTTCCTTTTAAATCAATCAGTCCCCATTTTTCATTTTTTCTTGCAGCTGCACACTCTAAATGAGGATAACGTAAAATTTCATAGACGGATTCATATAATATTTTACCGTTAATGTCCATAAAACCTACTTGACCATTATGTTTTCTGAAAACAGTTGTTTTATTATAATATTTGCTAACCGAGTAGAATTGAGGTTTTATAATTTCATACCCACTTTTATTGATAAACCCATATGAACTATCTATTCTAACAGCAGCTCTATTATTATGAAAATCTCCAAATGCGGTATATTTCAAATTAGTTAGAAATTCTCCATTGCTTTTAACCATAGCATAATATTGTCCTTTACTTACTCGTAAAGTATCCGAACCGATTTTTTTAAACCAATCGTAAACAGGTTCCAATATTGGTTTGCCATTTAAATCATAAATTCCATATGTTTTTTTAATATTTCTTGTATCTGTAAATTGTGTTTCTGAAATAAGGCTGTCCTTTTGTTTTTCTACAAACAATTTTTCATTTTTCAAATAAATCTCGCTGAATATTAGTGGAAGTACTACTTGATTATTTTTATTTAGAACACCACACTTATATTCGTGATAGTATTTTGTTCTGTTTTTAACATAAATCAGTGAATCATTTAAAAAGTAGATTTTATTATATTCAAATGGTATGATTAATTTGTTATTGGTATTAATTACACCAGCCTTATTGTTTTTATAAACGATTGCTTTGTTTTCAACAAATTCATTAGCGTATTGGTATTGAGGTTTAATAATAATACCTGCATCATTTTTATATCCAAAAAGACTATCAATTTCAAATACTTTTAGTTCTTGTGAAAAGCAATTAACACTAATAATAAAAAGAAATATGGTTTTGAAAATGTCGTTCATTTATATGTTAGCTAACGGTTTTGTGTATGGTTAGTTGCGTGTTTCAGCAACTAATTTAGTAAACAAAAACGAACGCGAGAAAATTCCGAAGGAATATTCCAAATAAGCAACGACCAAAGCAATTAATTATACACGGTGTTGTACACTGGCTTTATTGCTTCTTCGTGAAATAATAATTTTCAGCTTCTATATACTGTTGGAAATTGAATCCAAAGAAGTGGTTCATTACAACACTAGCCAAGTGAGAATTAATGAAATAATAACTTCTAGGTTTTTTTTCATTTTTCAATTTATACACTAAATGTTCCTTTAGTTGTGTTTCAAAATATAAATCACTGTTTAGAATTTCTAGTTCAGCTTCAATCGGATTTCCGAAATCTTTAGTTACCCAATCAGAACTTAATGAAAACCGGTAACGAGTTGTTTTACCTTTTTGGATTAATCTAAATCCAAATGAATCTCCAGAGTCATAATGCATATAAGAATAAATTAAATCAGGTTAATTGAAGTAATTATAAATCTTTTTTATTAGTTCACTATTTCCATTTACCAGAATTTTTTGAGTAAAATTAGAATTCGTAATTATAATTCCTTGTTCGTGAAAAGTTATTCTTATGTTTTTTTTATCTCTTGTGTCAAATCCATTGATCCAGTTGTCATTTTTCTCATAATTATCACCAAAGAAATGTTTATAAATTTCTTCAGAGTCATATTTTGAAATATCTGTTTTAATAAAAATTCCAGAAGGTGTTAATGGGTATTTTTCTTTAATAGAATCACATTTTTTTGAACTGTTTATAAAAAAAACAGGAATCAAAAGTAAAAGAAGTTTATTCATGAAAGTGCGTTTTTAGCTTGTGCACAACGTGTTTGTATATGGTTTGTTGCGTGGTTTAAGCATCTAATTTAGCAAATAAAAACAGCATAGAAAATCCGCGAAGATTTTCGTAAGTAGGCGAGAACCAAGCAATAAATTATATACGGTGTTGTACACCGTTTTTTACCAATCGTCTTTATCGTCTTTATTTTTTAAAAAGCTTAATAAACTTAAGTCAATCTGTTCAAGTTTTTTGACTATCTGCGGAATTATTTTTTTTCCATAATTCTGTTGTGATTCGTAGTCTTTTTTAAATTTCTTGTCGTTTTTTATTCGTTTGATTGCTGCTTTTTTTCCAATTCCGTCATAGTTTTCCATTGCTTTTAGGCTAAACTCACGATACTCTTCTAAACTCATAAAATATACAGCCAACGACATTGCAGCATCAGTTCCGTCGAAAAGTAAATCAGATATCTCGATTTTATATCGTCCATCTTTGAATTTCAAGTCAAGAGTATATTCTACTTTTCGGGAAGAGTAAACGGTTGCTCCATAAGCTGTGAAGTCAGCACCAACATCAAAAGCTCCTTTTGTCAAAATGTTGTCTTCGTTATTAATTCGAGTAACATAGTTCGAGTTGTTATAAGTTTTAGCAACCCAACGATTTGCTTTATCCTTTAATTTCTTTTTCTTTAATTCGATTTCTTGAACTCGGTCAACATAAATTTTTCCGTTTATTGAATCAACCACAACTTGCGCTTTTCCAATAAATCCAGTTAAAATAAATGTCAGTATTATAAATGTTCTCATAGTTTTTGTATTATACTGAAATAGGTTGACCTTTTTTTAGTGTTTTTTCACACGTTCAAAAGATTTTTTTCAGCCGTTTAGAAGGCAAAAAAATAGTTTGAACTAGGCCTGTTATTAAATCGTTAGTTCAGGTAAATTTACATTATTTTTTCTATAGGATTTGTATTTGATGTTAGGATTCAAATGTACTTCGGCAGGTTTTCTTAGATCCAGGCTAAAATGAGTTCTTAGATTGTTATAAACATGGACAGCTTGCTCAGTCATTTTTTGAGCCAGATCTGTGTTCTTAATGGTTTGCTTTAGACCATATTCGTACTTTAGGGTTCTGTTAATACGTTCTGCAACAGCGTTTTCGTAAGGGTCATATTGTTCGGTCATGCTCATTGTGATGTTGTTGCTTTCTGCAAATTCTGTGTACTTGGGATTGCAGTACTGGAATCCTCTGTCTGAATGGTGAATGAGCTGCTTCTTTGGATATTTTCTGTTATTAATGGCCATAGCGAGTGCATCTGTGCAAAGTGATGTTCTCATATGGTTATCGAGTTTATAGCCCATAATCTGTTTAGAATAGGCGTCTGTCACTAGTGCTAAGTAGTTGTGACCATTTTCTGTTTTAATGTATGTGATATCACTTACCCAGAGTTGTTCTGGTCTGCTAGGAACTTGGCCTTTAATGAGGTTTTTATATTTTTTGTACATGTGATTAGAGTTTGTTGTGGTGATGTAGTTTTTGCGTTTAGGAACCAGTAAGTTATTATACCTTAAAAAGCGATAGAACTTGTCTCTACCTATTTTAATATTGGCGTTAGTAAAGTCTTGTTTAAGCTCCTTATGAAGTTTGATTCCACCAGTTTTAGAGCCTACTTTTTTACGGTAGTCCTTTACCATTTTGATTAGTTTTTGATGGTCTATTTGTTGTTTTTGTTGTGTTTTGAGTCTTTTGTAGAAGGCTTGTTTAGATATCCCAAAACATCCATAGAGCCATTTTCTTTTATACGGGCTTTTTTCTTTAGCTCTATCTCTTTTGCCAATGTTTTGGGCAATGACTTTTTTGACATATCCACTCCTGTAATAAGTTCCATATCAGCGATAATGTCTTGCTGGAAGTCTTTTTGAAACTCTAGTTCTTCAATCTTTTCCTTAAGTTTTTTAATTTCCTTGTCTTTACTCATACCATTGTTTTGTTGGACTAAGGTACTGTATTTTCTCAACCAATAGGTAATGGTGGTTCTGGGAACATCATACTTTTTAGAGGCAAAGTTTGTAGATATCTGACCGTTTAAGATTTGGTCAACGACTAAAAGTTTAGTTTCCAGAGTTACTTTTTGGTAGGTTTTTTTTCGCCAGTGCTGTTTTTGTGCTTTCATAAGTGACTATAATTAAAGGTTTAATTTTTAGTCAACCTATTTCAGGAAAGTTCATTTCTCAAATGGTGTACAACGGTTTTGTATATGATACGTTGCGTGGTTTAGCACGTAATTTAGCAAATAAAAACCGAATAGAAAATCCGTGAGGATTTTCGTAAGTAGGCTCTCACCAGCAATGGATTATATACGGTGTTGGGCGTAGTTTTTTTATTCTTTTAATTGAATCACTATTCCGCCAAACCTTGCTTCTTCCGCAAAATATTCTTTTACGTTAATGTAGCATAATTCAGAGTCATATTTTTCTTTTTGTTCAGTTCCAATGTAATAACCTTGACAGCCACCTCCAGACCAATGAGTATTGAAAAACTCTACTTTTCTTCCACTAATATCAGTTATTTTTTCATGACAACTTCCACAAATAGATTTAGGATATCTTTGTTGAAAACCTTTTTCCACTTTACAATTAGAGCATAATTGTCTAAACTTTATTTTCTCATCACGTTTGAATTTGTTCGTCTCATCCATATCTGCATTTATCAGCAGATTATCCCAATTTATAATTTTCCAATATTCATCATAGCTAAATTCCATTTTATCTCTTAATTGATTAGTCGATTGAATAATCAAAGGTTCTAATTCAGATAAGTGTTTGTCAATATTCTTAATTCTATAAGGTGAATATTTTAAATACCACTTATCTTGCTCAGAGATAAATTCCCAAAAACTATTAATAGAATCAAAATTCTTAATGTTCAAATCAAAATCTTTTTCGGATTTTTCTTTTTTATTTAATCCAAAAAGTTTGGTTATAAAGTTCATTCAGATTCTGTTTTTCAAATTACGCCCAACGTGTTTGTATAAGATTAGTTGCGTGATTTAAGCACTAAAGTTAGCAAATAAATCACAGATAGAAAGTCCGCGAGGACTTTCGTAAGTAGGCTTTAACCAAGCAATTAATTTTATACTTTGTTGGCAACTGGCTTTCCTCAATATGGAAAGTGTTCTTCGTTTTCGAAATCATTGTAGTTATAATCAACAGCAAATAATTCACTATGTTTTCTAGATGTTGGTATTTTCGTGAAATGAACTAATTTTAGGTAAGCTCTGTCTTTATAAATCCAATAATGAGATGCCTCAAGAATCAAATTACTATAAAACTGTATTTTGTCAAGTAAAGTTGGATAAATAACTTTAAGTGGCATTTTAGCAATTTGATTGGATACATCATCCCAAGACCAATCTGTTTTTCTAGCCCAGTAATCGAATGAAAAAAGATTCTTTCTTTCTTCATTATTTAATCCATCTATTTCTTTTGGTAAATCAAATCCGATAAGAATTTTTGAGCACTCTAAAACAGTTTTAAAAACGTCTAATTGTTGAACCTCTGTCCAAGCATCGTAATGCCAAGTGTCTGCATATAATTCAAATACAGATTTTAAATTTCTTAAAAGTGTTCGATGAGCATAGATAATGTCGGATATACTACTTTCATAAGCAATCTTCTTTACGTTCAGTCCAGATATAGTGTTCTCAAATTTCTCTATTTCTTTTTCAGTTTTGCTATCATCTTTACTTACTAATTGAATTGCAGGTAAAAATTCAATTGTTTTAGATTTTTCACTTTTATCAAGTAGGACCGTAGCCTGCCAAAAAATTGATTTTGTAAAATAAATTCTCTCTGTTTTTAAATCTACTGCAAATACAACAACGTGTGTTCTGAAACTTAATTCAGTCCAATATAATAAAGTTGATTGCTTTATTCCACTTACTGTTGGTACTCCATCATTCCTAACATATACCTCTTCAGCACTTTTGACTTGAGCTTTTAAGTATTTTCCGATTAATTCATCATTATGTACAAACTCAATTTCAAAATCAATTCCATAGTCGTTTTCAGTTACATTTCTAAATATTCCAATATCTTTCAGTCGATAAAGTAAAATAGCAAAAGAATCCGATTGTGATTTATGTTGTTTTATTCTTTTTGGAAAGTTCATTTTTAGTTCGGTTGCTTTTTAGCTTGTTGCCAACGTTTTGTGTATGATTAGTTGCGTGGTTCAGCAACTAATTTAGTAAACAAAAACTTGCCAGAGAAAATTCCGAAGGAATTTTCCAGATAAACACTTGCCAAAGCAATTAATTATACACGGTGTTAGCAACTGGCTTTTTATCCGGTTTATATTTCTTTCCAAATGATTTTATAATTCGGAAATTGGCTTTCAAATCGTTGTTTTAATTCCGCTAATTCTTCTGAATCGAGATTCTGATGCTCAATTTCAATTCCGATTAAATGGTCACTTAAACACCAACCTTTGCAAATTAATTTTTGCTCACTTTTGGCTGAATTCAAGGTGATTTCTTGTCCGTGTTCAGTTCCGTAACTCATTAAGTTGACTTTGCTCAATATTTTTTGAATTTTGAGTTTAATCCACTTTTCATTCGGTAAATTAATATTTTCAGGATTTATTTCCTCCGTTTTCAGAAACTTAAAATCCGAGCTTTTAACTGCATTAATAACTTCTGTAGGATATTCTTTCGACCAAGTATAATTTCTGTCGTATGTCATAAATTTATAAAACAGAAAAAATCCTAATATTAATAGGATTGGATAAAATATCAATTTATTTCTTTTCGCTTTGTTCAAAAGTTCGATTTTCAGCTTGTTGCTAACGTTTTGTGTATGATTAGTTGCGTGGTTCAGCAACTAATTTAGTAAACAAAAACTTGCCAGAGAAAATTCCGAAGGAATTTTCCAGATAAACACTTGCCAAAGCAATTAATTATACACGGTGTTAGCAACTGGCTTTTTATCCGGTTTATATTTCTTTCCAAATGATTTTATAATTCGGAAATTGGCTTTCAAATCGTTGTTTTAATTCCGCTAATTCTTCTGAATCGAGATTCTGATGCTCAATTTCAATTCCGATTAAATGGTCACTTAAACACCAACCTTTGCAAATTAATTTTTGCTCACTTTTGGCTGAATTCAAGGTGATTTCTTGTCCGTGTTCAGTTCCGTAACTCATTAAGTTGACTTTGCTCAATATTTTTTGAATTTTGAGTTTAATCCACTTTTCATTCGGTAAATTAATATTTTCAGGATTTATTTCCTCCGTTTTCAGAAACTTAAAATCCGAGCTTTTAACTGCATTAATAACTTCTGTAGGATATTCTTTCGACCAAGTATAATTTCTGTCGTATGTCATAAATTTATAAAACAGAAAAAATCCTAATATTAATAGGATTGGATAAAATATCAATTTATTTCTTTTCGCTTTGTTCAAAAGTTCGATTTTCAGCTTGTTGCTAACGGTTGTGTATATGGCTCGTAGCGAGCAAATTAGAAAATTATTTTAGGATTAAGTACAAGCCAGATTTTTAAATTTTACTATTTATCTTTTTTTATTGGAAATCGTCAAATTTAAAAATTTGGCGACTTTCCAGATACGCTTTTACTTCGATTAAACAAATAATAAGCTATGAGCTATATACGTTGTTGCCCACAGTATTTTATTCAGTTTCTAATTCAATCGTTATTTTTTCTCCTTGTTCAACCATAGGGCGAATATTTTCAACTTCATCCCAATTTTCTTTTGCACTTGGTATTTGTTCGGAATATAGATGATAAACTGCAAATATTTTTGCGTCAATAGTAATATTCTGTTCTTTAGCGTTTTTCAAAATCCAATAGGGTACAAAAGCTAAATCTATTTTTTCCATTTTACCAATAGTTTCAGGTTCCGTTGTGTCTCCTGATAAGTAGATTTTTTTATTGTGCCAAGTTATCAAATACGAGTAGTGACGAAATGAAATACCGAATACCGTATGGTCAGTTTTATTAGCCTTTATTTCAAAATTTTCTATGGATTCTCCCAATTTTTCTAATTCCGAAATGTTTGAAACACCATAAGTCTGTCCACCTTTGTCTTTCATCACTTTTTTTAGATTTTTTTTAGAGTAATGGTCAGAGTGTTTATGTGTAAAAATGAAAATAGAGTTTTCTTTAATACTATCTAATTCCGATTCTTTAAATTCCATATATCCGTGAGCTCCCGATTTGTATGGGAAATCAATGTAGAAATTTGTGATGCCATCAGTCATATGAAGTCCGCAATTCCCTATAAATTCGATTTGAATTTCTTTTGTTTGTGAAAATCCAAAAGTTATAATTAGGCAAAAAATCAGAGTAAAAATTTTGTTCATATTCGTGGTTTTATATTGTGGGCAACGTGTTTGTGTATGGCTCGTTGCGGAAAATCAGTTATGATTTTCCGACGTAACCGAAAGATAGCAAATTGCAATGAATTCCGGTTAGGAATTCAGCCGCAATGAGCTATACACGGTGTTGTAGCACGTTTTTATTTTTTCAGTTGTTGTTTAATTTTTTCTCTGTCGTATTCCAAAATCCACTTATCAAATCGGTCATAAATTTCATTCAATAATTTCTTATCGGTTGCAAGAATATCTAAACCTCTGTCATCATAAATATGGAATATCAATTTTTTGTCAATATTCATAAGGTAAACTTCTTCTCGAATACAAGGTCGCATTGTTGGGAAGTCCGTGTTACATAATCCGATTATTAAGTTGTCAATATCAATATTCTTTATTTTTTCTTTGATTAAAAGTCTGTTCCATTTTTCATTTGGTTCATACCTATTCGCAACTTTGTCAAATACGTTTTCTGTTTTTGAACCTTTTAATAGTTTAAAAATAAAATTCGATTTCTTAATCCGTTGTTTTCTCCACTTGTAACTAAATACAGATAAATAAACTGTGTCGTTTTGTTCAAAGCAGAATTCAAATAGTTTTTTAGCTCTGTGATAAACTTCACTAAAATAATCTTCATCATCAGTATCAACAGGGTTTGTAAATTCCTTTTGCAAGTCAAACCTTAATCCTAAATTCCAATTATAAAATAATGGCATTTTGATTTTCAGTCCGCTGAAATTATCTTTTAAAAAGTCTAAATATTCCGTTTTTAGGTTCAATAGATTTCGGTTTTCTCAAATGTGCTACAACGTGATTGTGTATGATTAGTTGCGTGTAAATAAGCACGAACTTTTCGGATTAAAACTGACCTTAAATATATAAAAAAGCCAATGAATTAAGCACTTAACAGCAATTAATTATACACGGTGTTGGCAACAGTTATTCTGTCCTAAAAGGTATTTAATTAACTTGGTTTTCTCATAATCTTTTCGGACAACACATTTTTCTAAATTCCATTCAGAATATTGTTCTACTAATCTAGATTTTATTATAGTCAGCGAACTTTTTTGATAACCTAAAAGTTTTTTGCTTTCTACATTGTTTATTGAACGATTAATCTTTTGTTCCAAAGCAACTAAATTACCTAAAGAGTTTAAATTTTCTCCCCATTCAGATTTTATTAAATCACGATTTGTTAAATCTTCGTCATTGTATGACTGTATATGCTCAATGTCAATCGGATTCCAAAAGAGATTCTTCTTAACGTTTTTAATATCTTCTGGTAAATTTGATGTAATATCTTCCTCTAACAAGGCCGAAAGTCTGCAAAGTATGTTTTTGACCTTTGCGCTATATAAGATATCGCCTGACATAATTTGGTTTAGTCTTTGCTTTTTCCAGTCATAATGCTGATTAATTTTTTTGTTAATATGTTCCATTACAGAATCAAACGAATCGTTTACAATAAGTTTGATTAGTTGACTTGTAAAGGAACTATTGATTTCATTTATTGATTTTTGGTAAATTAAACTGTAAATCAAATATAATTTTGTTAGCTGTTTTGTAAATATTGCCAACTTATCGTATTTGTATTCATCATCCTTTAAACTGTTTAAGACCAAAAAACTTAAAATCCAAAAGCGACCGTATCTTGACCACCACCATAAGTGAAGTAATCCAGCATTTTCAACATTCGAATAGGAATTGTTTCTCCATTTTTCTTCCCAATTATATCTCAAATCGATTAGTGTGTTTATCTCACTTAATTTTAATTCGAGATTGCTCGATTTAATAGAATTTCTATAATGTTCCCATTGATTGATATTGAAAATTGTTTCAAACAATCTGTCAAAAAAAGTATTTGCTCCATAAGTGTATAGAACATTTGGAAGATTGTATTTAGCGATTAGGTAGAATTGATAAATATGTAAGATGCTTTGAATATTTGCAATTTCACTTTTAAATGATTTATTCTTTACATCTATTTTTTCGTATAAAGCACTAATTTCATTAAAAACTTGCTTGTTTTCGCTTTGCAAGTTTAAATATTCATACATACGAATCTTGAAAATATCCCCTGCATTAAGGTCTAAACCAGTTGTGTTGATTGCATCAAAAATCTGTAAGGTTTTGGATAAACTCGCTTTTGTTTCTATAACAACAAAATATACATTTGAGAAAAGATGATTTATGAAATTCTCTATATTAAAAAGTTCCGTGTCTGTTTGATTGTCTATTAAAACACTAATTAATTGAGCGTTGTTTAGATATGTATTTAAGGAATTTTCTAATGGAATTTCAATGTTATTTTGAGACAACAACTCATTTAAATTTAACTGCTGTTCGCCATTATTAACTTCTGTTTTTAACCAATTTAGCCTAATATCATCTAATAATTGTGAATCAGAAAATTTTAATTTTAAAACTTTTAGTAGAATTAAAAAGGTTGTAATTCTCTGTTGACCGTCAATAATATTTTGTGTGTTATCGCTTTTTAGTTCGGATAATTGCATCGTTCCAATAAACATTGGTTCTGCATCTTTATCTTGTTCATAACCCCAAAATGAGGCAAAAATATCATTGATGAATTTCTTAATTTGGGATTCAGTCCAAGAATAAGGTCGTTGATAAATAGGAATTACATAATTTGTGGTTCCGTTTAATATGATATTTTCTTCGGATTGATTGTTTTGTCTTAAAGTGTAAGTTCCTGCGTTTATTGAAAATGCCATTTTTTTATTGCTGATGAAATTCTTGAAGTTTTAAACTTAAATCTTGAAGTCTAACTAAAAACTGATATATCTCCGAAGAAACTTTACTGATTTTGACTAAATTTTCTTGTTTATAAAAATCTTCAAGGCTCGGTAAAACTAAATAAGTATATAAATGAATAATGTGATGATTTTCACGTTTAGCCAATTCATCATAAAAGTTTAAGCTTTCAAAATCTGGATGGCTTTCTATAAAAATATTCCAATCATTTTCCAATTGTTTGAATTCATTTGTCAACTTTGCTTCGTCAATACATTCTTGTAATGTATTATGTTTAGCAGGACAAATCCATTTATCTGACATCATAATTAAACGAACTTTCCCATCGAATGGATGCGAATGCAGTTTTAACCAATGTCCCCAATTTTTCTCTGAAAATTTGATGTAAGCATTTGATTGAACCCTTTTTCCTTGTGGTTTTATAAGATTTGCAATTTCGGGAAGTTGTTTTTTCATTTCAGGAATTAACAAATTTCTTAAATGTTTCAAGAAATTACCTCTATGATAATCAACTACAGGCTTGTCAAAAGCTTCAAGATTAGTAACAGATGAAAGGGAAATTATAGAACCAACAAAGTCTTCTACATCTTCTTCTTTTTCGTTAATTGATATTTTTAAACTGTTTAACAGTCTTGAAATACTTAACGCTCTTTTTTTTAAATAGTGGTCGTTTTCACAAAGTCTGAATAGAACTTGTTCCCATTCTTCGTCAAATTCTTCTGATTGATTTAGTTTGGCTTTGCTTTGTTCGTCAAGAGATTTTAGATTCATTTGCAAAGCAATGTTTTCATTCCATTTATCAAAACCAGAATACATAGTCAAAAGTTTATAAACTGGTGGAAATGCAATTTGAATACTAACCAATGTGAAATTGACAAGTAATTCCAAATCATCATTTAATTGGTCATTCTCTTCTGAATTGCCTTTTGTAGCATTTATGCAACTTATCAAAGAAAGTGAATTTAATAGTCTTTTTAACGCTCTTGGATTTGTACCAACAGATAAGTTAGAAATTTCTGAAAATTTCGAAATCAGTTCAGTATTTTTAGAATGTGCTTCATCTATGTAATTTATTGAAAATAAACTTTCTTTTAGGAAATTGTCAATTTTATAACTTGTAACTGGCATTGAAAATGGCACTTGAATGATTTTATCAAAAAATGACCTAAATTCTCTTTCATTTTGTTCTGAAATTTTACCAAATTTTGGCTCAAGTCCTTTTATTACAACGTCATAATCAATTGCCAAAACGAAAACACAATTTTTTAATGTGAAAATGTTTTTGAGTAATTCTAAAAGTTGTACTGCAACTGGTGGGTCAATTCTATCTAAATCATCTATAAAAAAGATGAAACCTTGTTTATCATCTTTTTGAATACAATTTTCAATGATAGTTTCTAATTCTGTTCTAATTTCTGAAATTGATGATTTACCTCTTTCTGTGAAAAGGCTTTCCACAACTTCCGATGAACCATCAATAAATTTATTGGCTGCTGTTTTTGCAGCAAATTTCATTGCTGTTTTTCCAACTCCCCAAAGTTTATTGACAATTTTTTGAGTTTGCGTTTCGTCAACGTTAGCAATCTTTGAAGTTTCTTGTATTAATCCAGTAATTATGTCTATCAATGTAGAGGAAGCGTCTTTCATTAAAGCATATTCCCAAGTGTTTAACCAAACAGAATGGTAATTTGAATTATCTCCATCACTTAAATTCTTTTTGAGACTGTTCATTAAAGAAGTTTTTCCGCTTCCCCATTCGCCTTGAAGTGCAATTGTTATAGGTGTGTTTGTGTGGTTGATAAATCTTGTAAGTCCGTTCTCAAAAGGCTCAATTCCAAAATTATCTTTTTCGCCATTGGATATATTTCTTGGAATATCCGTTATGCTTGATTTTAAAATGCTTCTCATAATTTTATTAAATGATTGAAATTAATGCAGATAATTGGTCTCTTGTAAGAGAGCCATCAATATAGTATTCTGTACTACCATATTTGTTTTTGCTCTTAATTTCATTGCCATCTATATAAAATCTTACATTTCCATATTTATTTTTGTCTTTAACTTCTTTTCCGTCCAAATAATAACGTGTAGTTCCATATTTGTTTTTTTCTTTTATTTCGTCTCCGTCCAAATAGAATTTTGTATTTCCATACTTATTTTTTTCTTTGATTTCTGGTGAGTCAATGTAGAACAAAGTTGTTCCATATTTTTTATCCTTGATTTCATCTCCATCGATATAGAAAATTGTTTTTCCGTATTTTTTGTCTTTTATTTCAGCCATTTAGTTTAGGTTTTTTGTTCTTATCGCGATTTTTGTTTTAATTGTTGCCAACGCTCAGTGTATGGTTTGTTGCGTGATTAAGTTACTAATTTAGCAAACTTTGACGAGCCTGAGAAAATTCCGAAGGAATTTTCCAGATAAGCACTTGGTAAGCAATGAACTATACACAATGTTGTATGCCGTGTTTTATTTTGGTTTGTTGTTCCGCTCTGATTTTTAAGTCCAGCTTGTCATTCCGACGTTGTTCTCAGAATTGCAGGACTTTTGGGTTTAGAAAACCAACTTCGCAAAAATTTTCAATCGTCATTTTCCGAACGGCTTGTCAGTCCGACGTTGTTGGATTTCTTTTCTTAGGTTTTGCTTGATAGTCCGATTTTAGCTTTTTATTTTTTCTTTTACGTACGAGAGTCCAGTCCGACGTTTTGTTTTTTAAAATCAAGCTTTTTTCTTAAAATTCCGAACTTTTTTTTTTGATTCCTTAACTTTTGTATGCCGCTCGTAACTCTTTGACCACATGGCATACAACGTTGATGTATATGGTTTGTTGCGTGTTTTAAGCACCTAATTTAGCAAATACAAACCGAATAGAAAATCCGCGAGGATTTTCGTAAGTAGGCTAGAACTAGCAATAAATTATATACGGTGTTGCCAACTGGCTTTTTATTCAGAGCATTATATTTTTTTCAGTCCATTCATCATTGTCAAAACTCGAAAATATTACTGCATCTAATTCACAAGGATAAATGTTTGCTTTTAAACACAATTCTTGAATTCCGTCCGACACAAAATGATAATATCCTTTATCGCTCAAAGGTGATGAAGTCAAACTCACAGGAAATCCAAAATCATTTAGCCAACTTGCAATTCTCGAATCAATCGGAAGTTCATATTTAGTCAATCCTAAAGCTTGAAGGAAATTCCTTGATTGTTTTGGTCCAAAACCTTTAAGCCAATCATTTAAAAAATCCGCTAATTCTCTTTCAGTTTCTTTGGATTGATTATTATTCAAGTATTCTAATTTTGATATTATATTCCAATTGTCAAGTTCAATTTTCTTAATGTTCTCTGCGAAAAAAGCGGAAATTTTATTTATATATCTTGTTAGTCCGTTTTTCTGAAGAATTTGTTTTATTAATAATTCTATGTTTTCCGATTCAGCGATTAATTCAGACGTAATTGGAAAAGGTTTTAGGCTTAAAAATTTTCCAACGACAGAATTTGGTCCCGAACGTTGTTGAGATGTCAAAAGGCACATCATTAAATTCAGGATTATGATATTCTTGTTTATCTCAATGTTCTTTTTTTCGACATTTCTTTCTCTCCGATTTTTTAAGAAGAAATTGTCATTTTCTTTCATAACAATTTTTACTTTTTGAATATCGGATTCGTTAATATTCCAAGAAATTTTCATTCAGTTCGGGATTTTTTTCAGCTTGTTGGCAACACCCATATAAAGTTACTCAAGCTATAAAAGTAACGTTATTTCGCTTATATCTATACTTGTTGAGTGTTATTAGTAAAGTTAGACATATTTAACAACCTATCAAGTGGACTGTTAATTTTTTTATTATTTATTTCAATCGTCTTCGTATAAATTTGCGTGGTTCTTGGCGATGCATGACCTAGCATATTTTGTACATGCCGTAAATTCACATTGTTCATAATGCAATGCGTTGCGAAACTGTGGCGCAGCGTATGGACGGTTGCCCATGGATTAATTCCTGCATCCTCTAATGCCTTTCTGAAAAACTTCCTCACACTGCCTTGAGTATATTGACCGCCAAAACGACCTTCAAATAACCAATAAGAAGGTTTGTAGCTAATGTAATAACTTCGCAATAATGGTAATAGGCTAGGGGAGAGTACCGTTTTTCGATCACGTTTGCCTTTGCTGTCTTTTATAAATATATAGCCATCCTTGGAGTTAATGTCTTCAATTCTTAAATTTATAACTTCACTTATCCGCAATCCGCCACTATATATAGTCCATAGAATGGCTTTATGCTTTAAATTTTCGGGCGTATTAATTAACTTGATAACATCTTGTTCCGAAAGAACATTTGGAATAGGGGATGCTTTTTTTGGTCGTTCAATATTATAAAATGCTTTAGGACGTTTTAGAACATGCTCATAATAAGCCTTTATGGCATTAATGAGCTGGTTTTGCATACTTTCACCAATTCCATTTTTCTTAATGAGATCAAAAATAAAACTTTCGATGTCTTGCCGCTCTACTTGCGCAAGGTCTCTATCTCTGAATTTCATAAGAAATATGGACAACATTGATTTATAATTCTGAATTGTGTTTTGACTGTAACGTTTCAGAATAAGGGTTTTTTCAAGTTTCAATAAAGCTTCAATACCTGCTTCATTCATCCTAACTTTAGGTAAGGGTCTATAGGGCTGAGCGTGGGATACCCGAATTTTTGTTTTACAAATGGCTTTAATGTACTCCATATTTTCAGGGGAATTTACCAACGACCAAAGTTTTTGGTGAGGGTGCCAATAACTGGAATCCATTTTTTTAATTCTTGATCTTATATCATGGAACTCATATGGTATTTTTAATTTAATACGCTTGGCGTTAGGTAAGGGTTGAAAGAGAATTATATATGATTGTTTCATTGACACTAATCTAAGAAGACAATTAATAGAAAGATTGAAAGAATAAATTTAAAATATAATCAGGTAATATTATGTCTAATTATTTAAATAGTCGTTTTAACCGTTATAAACGGATAAATTATGGTAATTTACAGTAATATAATGCTTTAGGATTTTTCAATAAGTCAGAAAATAATTACTAATTATGAGCAAAATCAAATCCAAGATCCCAAAAACCTGTAAAATATGTAACACATTTCTAGTGGGAAGGAGGGATAAGTTGTTCTGCTCCATTCGATGTAAAAACTACTACCATACAAATCTTCGGCGTGTGACTAGAGATGCCGCAGTTTCCATTGATAAAATATTGCACCGCAACCGTTCCATTTTGTTGGAACTCACTGGAAAGACAAAAAAGCCAATAAAAATTAATAGGCTACACCTCGATAAGAAGAAATTTAATTTTAAATACCACACACATACCCAAGTTAATAGTAAAGGAAAAACTTATCACTACATTTATGATTTTTGGTGGATGAGCTTTAGCGATGACGAGATACTGATTGCCAGACGTTAACCAATATAGGATAAACAAACAGTCTAAAATCATTTGTTCAACCTTGAAAAACGCCTACTAATACAGCTAAAGCATAGCAGTTCAAGTTTTGGATAATAATTATATGAGAAATTAGGTTCTTATAAGACCTTAATTATTCGGGATTTGCCCTTTGCCTTTTAAGACTGAAATTAATGATTTCTGAATAAAAGGATAAATAATAACACCAAACCCTAGGTTTTTACTTTTTTCTGAAACTTAAGTCCAGAAAAACTATCGGATAGGTCGTTTTAAAGGCCTAAGTCATAAGACAAGACATAATGATGTGTTTAGGTTTTGGTGCTAAGAACAGTTCTCAAAAGGACAAACCATATTTTGCTAGAGTTTCAACTCCTTTTCAATCTTTACTATTATAGTAAGGATAGTCAAGTTGAAAGATTTTTGAAGCGTAAGTAAAATAAAAAATTTAGGGGTTTTAAAAAAAGCTATTCTTCGAATTCCTCCATAGTATGATACACATTCTGTACATCATCATCTTCCTCTAGCTTCTCCAATAATTTTTCAACATCTTCGGCCTGTTCTGGAGTAACCTTTTTGGTCACTTGGGGAATACGCTCAAAACCGGATGAAATGATTTCTATATTATTTGCTTCTAAATACGACTGAATGTTTCCAAAACTTTCAAAAGGTGCATAGATCATAATGTATTTTTGTTCGTCGCCATTTTCATCTTCATCAGTGTCCTCAAAAATTTCCTCAACGCCAAAATCAATCAATTCCAATTCCAGTTCTTCCAGATCAAAATCCTTGTCTTCAATTTTAAAATTGCAGGTATGGTCAAACATAAAAACCACAGAGCCCGAAGTTCCTAGGCTACCGTCGGTTTTGTTAAAGTAAGATCTAACATTGGCAACCGTTCGCGTATTATTGTCAGTCGCTGTTTCTATAAGTACAGCAATGCCGTGTTGGGCATAGCCTTCAAAAACCACTTCTTTATAATCCCCTTGGCTTTTATCACTAGCCCGTTTTATGGCACGTTCTACATTGTCTTTGGGCATGTTCACGGCCTTGGCATTTTGTATCACTGCCCTTAAACGTGAATTGCTATCAGGATCAGGACCACCTTCTTTTACGGCCATTACAATGTCTTTACCAATACGTGTAAAGGCTTTGCTCATGGCAGACCAACGTTTCATTTTTCTTGCTTTTCTAAATTCGAAAGCTCTTCCCATTTTAAAATATATTTTTAGTTCCCACGCAAAATGGGAATCATGTTATTGAGTATTTAAAGTGCCTAAAGTTGAATTGTTCGGAAGGCATAGCAAATTTAATAAAATATTGAAAGTGTATGAGCATGATTGATGGTAAATCTTAATCGATTAGTTTTCGAAAGAAATGACTTATGCATACCAAGTAAAAAGTAACAATAATTAAGTATAAATTGGGAAACTAAAAGAAATCACGGAAGCTCAAAAAATTGAGATCATAGTATTTTGAATGTTAGTTGTTGTATTTTATTACACCACAAACCACACTTTTTACTGCCCACTGAACACTGAACACTGAAACCTGAATCACTCCTCAACCTCAACAATATCCTCAATAGCTTGCGCCAATTTAAAGTCCTTATCAGTGACACCATCAGCATCATGTGTAGATAATGAAATTTTAAGAACATTGTAAACATTGCTCCAATCCGGATGATGGTTTAAAGCTTCGCACTCAAAAGCAATTCGGCTCATGGCACTAAAACAATCCTTAAAATTATCGAATTCAAATTCCGCATGGATGGCATTGTCATGATAGTCCCAGTCTGGAAAATGTAATAATTTCTTTTCTATTGTATCGTCGTCTAATTTCATAGTGGTGTATTAAATGTTATTATCATTTAGTTTAAAAATAATATAAATTAACTAATCTCGGATTGAAAAGTTTCTGTTTTTCCATAGCCAATGAACACTGAACACTGAACACTCCTAAGGCAAACCAAGCTCCTCCAAAACCACCTCACTGGTAATCTGCAAATGCTTTGGCAATTTGTTGAACTTTGGAAGCACCGCTAAATAACGATCGTCATTTGTAGTAAAAACCTGCTTTAATACCACTTTCTTTTCAGTAATAATGGATAAAACCTCTTTTATAAATTCATCATGATGCACTAAATCCGTACTTCCCAAGTGAAAAACACCATACTTATTACGGTTGATGATATAATGGATTTGCTGCGTTATTTTCTTATCGAGGGTCACGTTCATTATTAAATTCGGAAATACTTCGACAGCTTCATTTTCTAAAATCGCATCTTTTAATTCTTGGATTCTCGGCGAACCCGCACCAAAAACCATGGGAAGTCTAATGATGACGATCTGTTTTTTGGGCATTCGCAAAAGCAAATTCTCAATCTTTATTTTGAAATGGCCATAAACACTATGACTCAGCGTTTTGTCCAATTCAAAACTAGGATATTGGCTGTAGGCATCAAAAACATTGGCAGACGATAGAAATATCAATTTACAAGACGTAACGGCAAGGTATTCTGCAATATGTTGATGTGCAATAACCTGAGCATTAAAGTCGCCGCGCAAAGCGGAAATGATTATGGATGGTTTTGTAGCCTCAAGTATTTCATAAATATCATCTTCTTCAACAATGTATTGAATAAACTGTTGATTGGATTTGTATTCCTTTTTTTCAACGCGATACGTTCCAAAGGTTCTAAAATAAGGGCCTAATTCCTTATAAATCGCATTGCCAATATAGCCACTGGCTCCAAGAATAAGTATGCGGTGTTTTTGTTCGGTTTCCTTCTTCATTCAATCAGTCTACATTCAAAAAATTAGCCTTGTTCTCGTTTATAGAAAGGTGGTTTTACAACGGTTGCAGGAATCGCATTTTTCCGCACTTGAATATATATTTTACTATCCACTTTAGAAAATACTTTTGGCACGTAACCCATTCCAATACCTATGCCCAAACTCGGGCTCATGGTACCAGAAGTGACGTTACCAATCGTTTTACCGTTGCCATCTACAATAGCATAACCTTGACGTGGAATACCACGCTCGTCCAGTTTGAAGG
The DNA here is from genome assembly GCF_013394595.1 of Winogradskyella forsetii. GTDB lineage: Bacteria > Bacteroidota > Bacteroidia > Flavobacteriales > Flavobacteriaceae > Winogradskyella > Winogradskyella forsetii. The sequence continues at coordinate 2,125,710 of NZ_CP053348.1, read as the reverse complement.
CTACTAATTTACGTTCTGGTGTACGTTCTTTTTCGGCTTTTAAGGCTTCACTATTGGTAAAGTCTTTGTTGAATTTACAAACCCAGCCCAAACCAGCTTCAATTGGCGAGGTAGTTTCGTCAATATCATTACCATACAAACAATACCCCATTTCTAAACGCAAAGTGTCTCTTGCAGCCAAACCGATAGGCTTGATGCCGTAATCGGCTCCGGCTTCAAAAACCTTATCCCAAATTTGTTTCACTTCGGAATTTTTACAATAAATTTCAAAGCCACCACTTCCTGTATAACCAGTTGCAGAAATAATAACGTGCTCAATACCTGCAAAATCACCAACTATGAAATTATAGAATTTTATGTCCGACAAATCATGACTCGATAAGGACTGTATCGCTTCAATCGCTTTTGGACCTTGAATAGCAAGTAAAGAATAATTTTCACTAAGATCTTTCATCTCAGCACCGACATCGTTTTTAGAAGAAATCCAGTTCCAATCTTTTTCAATATTGCTCGCGTTCACAACCAGTAGATACGTCTCATCTTTAACTTTATAAATGATCAAATCGTCAACAATGCCACCATCATCATTTGGTAAACAACTGTATTGTGCTTTTCCGACGTCCAATTTAGAGGCATCATTACTCGATACTTTCTGAATCAAGGCCAAGGCATTTGGGCCTTCAATTAAAAATTCGCCCATATGCGAGACATCAAAAACACCAACGGCTTTTCTCACGGCTTCGTGTTCTGCGTTCACACCTTCATATTGAACTGGCATATTGTAGCCAGCAAAAGGAACCATTTTTGCACCAAGAGCCTGATGCGTTGCGGATAAAGCTGTATCTTTCATTCTAAGTCGATTTTCAAATTAAAGTTGGGCAAAATTAAGCAAATTTTTAAGCATAACTCAAAAATCCATAATCCATTCGTCAATAGATTTATCGTCGGATCCATGCAAAACTGAAATATCTCCTGTAGATTCAAAAACAACAGCTTTGACTTCGGATAATTGGATGACATTAGCTTCACGTAACTTGGCTTTTATATCCGACTCGGTCACCTTGCATTTTTTTAAACTACCTTCTATAATCTTACCATCTTTCATAAGAAGTGTCGGTTTATTATCCATCATCTTTTGAATCGGTTGCCATTTTCGGGCAGCAGCAACCAACATTTGTAACATATATATCATCACTAAACCGGTAATACCATGCTGCAGTGAGACCGATTTAGAAATGACGACCGTTGCCATAATAGATCCAATAGCGACGGTCATCGCAAAATCGAAACTAGACATTTTAGAAAAACTCCGTTTTCCGCTAATTCGTGTGAGAATAACCAAGGCTATATAAATTCCAATCGCTGTAAGTGCAATGGCAAAAAGCCCATCTGTTGAAAATTTAAACCATTCTTTCATTTTACTTTTGTTTTAATCGTTCTTCCTTAAATTTTTTAATTTGATCTTCAGCACGTTTCAATTCATTTTTAGTTGGGTAAGGCCGTTGCTGAAGTTTTCGATCTTCAGGCTCATAACTTAAAATGGTCAACAACGGGAAATGATCTGAATTAATATCATCACAACGTTTGACTTCAGTGAGTTTAAATTCGCTGGATATAAATATATGATCTAATGGCCAACGCATAAAGTAACTATCTGCATTATAGGTATTGTATAGACCTCTACCTTTTCTAATATCCAATAATCGACTAACGTTCTGAAATAATTTCGAGGTTACAGACCAAGCAACATCGTTAAAATCTCCAAGTACAACCACAGGATATTTAGAGTCTAACGCCAATTTAGCAATCATCATCATTTCAGCATCCCTATCCGATGATGTCGGATTTTCTTGCGGCATAGGTGGCGTAGGGTGTATGGCATATAACTGAATGGTGTCGTTACTGGTTAATTTTATTTTTGTGTGAATTGAAGGAACACTATCACTAACCATATAGTGAACTTGGGGCTCAATTAATTCTAATTTCGAATAGAGTAACATGCCATAGGTATTATCAATCGGAACTTTCATGTTGTATTTATAGGAAGCAGTCATATTATGATCCAACGCATGCATCCATTTACTATCGGTTTCGGTAAATAGCATAATTTCAGCATCAATTTTTTTTGACATGGTTTGTAATAAACCATACTTGTCATTTTTTTGAAGGACATTGGCTGTAAATAAACTGATTTTAGAATCTGTTTTTTCAGAATTTAAAACTTCGTAAGGAGCAAATGATGTGTATGGGAATATTTTAGAAAATTGATATCCAGCACATAGCATAAGTAGTCCCATAAAAAGATAATCGCGCCATTGTTTAAAATCGAATTTAATAATGTAAAACAGAATCGCTGAAACCGTTAAAAACGTAAGTTGTAAATGGGGAAAATCGAACATACGAATCCACCAATAGTCCAATGCCACAAAAGGCAATAAGGTAAATAAGATAGCAATAAAACCAAAAACAGTTAGCACAGTTTTGAGTTTGGAATTGGTCATGGTCTGGTTAGTTTAGGTATCAATATAACCTATTTTTAAGGAACAACATTGGTTTTCTTTAAATGCGTTAATTGTTTTACCTATTGCATCATTAAAGCATTAGGCTTAGTCCTAAATTTGAGACATTAGCTAATGCGGATGAACAGTCTGCTTCGTGAAATGATTAAGAATGCTTTTTCGTATCACATCAACTCTTGGTGTTGACTTATAACTCTTAACAATAGTTTCAAGGTGCGAAATCGAAAGCATTAAAGTATAGTTGAATTTTTAAATCTTATAATATGAATAATTTATATAAAGCATGTTTAGAAGCATGCCAAAAATGTTTAGTCGATTGTCGCATCTGTTTAAACGAAATGTCAGGACAGGATAGCAAGAACGATTGCCCAAAATGCTGCGTAGAATGCATGGATGCCTGTGACATTTTAATTAAAAAAATAGCATCAAATAGTGCGTATGTAAAACAGTACGCTTTATTATGTGCAGAAATATGTGAGTATTGTGCAGACCATTGTGAAGCACACGACCATGAACACTGTAAAAATTGCGCTGCATCTTGTAAAGCATGTGCAGAAGAATGTAAAAAAATTGCGGCATAAACCTAACACATAAATCATAAAGATGGAAACTACAGAAGATCTAATGGGCAAAGAGGCAATAGATAAAATTGCTAAACTTTTAGATAATAATAAATTAGCTATGATGGCAACAAAATTGGACAGTATGCCTTTTTCGGTTTGTCCAATGACGACACAAGAAATTGATAGTAACGGAAAACTTTGGTTTTTTACAGGAAAAGATAGCGAACATTATCGCGAGTTACAAAAAGATAAGCGATTGCATTTAACCTATGCCAATCAAGACGATCAAGAATATCTATCCATTTACGGCAGGGCAAAAATTACCGAAAACAGGCAAAAGATTGACGAACTTTGGTCCTCATTTTTAGAAGTTTGGTTCAGTGGAAAAGATGATCCAAATTTGGCGTTGCTATGCGTTACCATAGAAGATGCATATTATTGGGATCAAAAACATAATAAAGCTGTTACCATTTTCAAAATGGCGAAATCAGCCATCACTGGAGAAAAAAGTGACACTAACGATCAAGGAACGCTCAACATAAAATAGAACATGGCGATATTAGGAAATATTATTAAAGGTGTCATCGATTTAAAAGACACCTTTACTTCTGAACCAATACATACAGAAGTACAAGAAAACGTGTTAAAGGAGTTGCTGGAAAAAGCAAAAGACACACAGTTCGGCAAGCATTATAAGTTTGGCGACATTTTGGAATCTTCAAACCTTCAAAAAACCTTCGCTGAAACCATACCTTATTTCGACTATAATAAAATCAATGATGAGTGGTGGCACAAACTTCACGAAGAAGAATCTGATGTTACATGGCCTGGAAATCCATCATATTTTGCAATAAGTTCTGGAACTACAGGAAAAACGAGCAAACGGATTCCCGTGACTGATGATATGATTGAAGCGATAAGGGACGCAGGAATTAAGCAAGTTTTCGCATTGAAAAATTTTGAACTTCCAGCCGATTTTTTCGAAAAAGAAATCATGATGTTAGGGAGTTCTACGGATTTGGATGAAAGAGATGACCACCTAGAAGGTGAAATTAGCGGTATTTCAGCAAGTAATATTCCAACATGGTTTAGAGGCTATTATAAACCTGGTATTGAAATTTCACAAATTGAAGATTGGGACGAACGCGTGCAACGTATTGCGGAACGTGCTGAGGAATGGGATATTGGAGCACTGAGCGGTATTCCGTCTTGGATAGAATTGATGCTGCAAAAGGTGATTGAATATCATAACTTAGATAATATTCATGATATCTGGCCGAATCTTCAAGTTTATACCTCTGGAGGAGTTGCCTTTGGGCCTTACAAGAAAAGTTTTAAAGCGTTATTAGGAAAACCTGTTACGGTCATCGATACCTATCTCGCTTCCGAAGGTTACATTGCTACGCAGGTAAGACCGGAAACTGATGCCATGCAACTCAATACTGATAATGGTATTTATTTTGAATTTGTGCCTTTTAAACCCGAATATATAAATGAAGATGGCTCATTAAAAAATGAAGCACCAGCTTTAACCATGAGTGAGGTTGAACCGAAACAGGATTATGTTTTAATAATCAGTACGGTCAGTGGCGCTTGGCGCTACTTAATAGGAGACACTATAGAATTTACTGATGTAGAACGTGCCGAAATTAAAATTACAGGGCGTACCAAATTCTTTTTAAACACCGTTGGTTCGCAATTGTCCGTCAATAAAATGGATACTGCCATGCGAGAATTGGAAGAAAAATTCGATACCACAATTCCAGAGTATACCATTTGCGCCAAACGTGGCGATGATGGTGAGTTTTATCACTATTGGTATTTAGGTTCAGAATTGGATGGCGTTGAGAATTCCGAAGTTGCCGATGCTTTGGATGAAAGTTTAAAGAGTGCGAATAAAAATTATAAAGTCGCTAGAAGTAAAGCTTTACATGGTGTGAAAGTAAAAGTCATTTCTCCGGAACGTTTTTACGACTGGAATGAACGCAATAAGAAAAAAGGCGGACAAGTTAAAATGGAACGCGTAATGAATGAAGAAAAATTTGCAGATTGGGAAGCATTTGTGAACCAATCCTAAATTAATTGATTAATAGCGTGTTATGGGTAAGGATAAATTTACGGATTGGGAAGTCTTTATTTACGAAGTTTAAACTTTGCATTTACCTGTTTCACGCTTTTTTTTCATCCCTCAATAACGTTTTGCTCATTACTAGGTAAAATGGGTTCAATAAAGAACTTAATCAACCATAGAATTGACTTATCCTATATATTAAACCCTATTTCGCATCCCTATGCTCCACTAATTCCATAATCTCTTCTGGGGACAAGTAATATTTTTTAATCCTATCTTTATAGGATTGTGTAATGTCTGCATGGTTCAAAATAAAATCTTTCGTTTTTAAGATATAATCTTCCATGCCGTGAGAAACCGCATAGCCATCCGCACAGCGCTCTGCTTCAACAATCGAATTTTCAGAAAGTACATAGGTAATTCCAAACCAAATAAGATTGAGCTTACTTCGGTGTTGATAATCCATAATATGTCCCAGTTCGTGACCAATCCAGCCTATAAAAATATCCTCAGGAATCTGTCGTGTGGAAAATTCCTTGTCAGCAATCTTAAATTTTTCACTTATTAAAATCACATAATTTCTATTTTTTCTGCTTCTAAAAAAACTTCCAAAAGTAGGCCTAGCTTGCATCGTCGATTTTTTGATGTTCTTTTTAAATCGAAATTCAATATTAGTACTATCAAGTTGCGGATAGTAAGACAAAGCCGTTTTCACGTTGCTTCTAATGGCTTCAGGAATCTTGTGCTGTGCACTCATATTTTGAAATGTAATAATTAAAGTTAGGACTATGAAATGTTTCATATACGAGAAATATAAGTGTATTGCTTAGTTATCCTTAAAAGGTTTGATAAAAATGTTGACCCATTTCGATGATGGAAGATAGAATTCAATCTAATTTACTGAAAATATTTTTTACTACAATTAGTAGCATTATAAAACTATTATTTATAGTATTTTTGTGTTGATTCGAATATAAATAAAAAAGGAGAAAAATAGTTGTCTTTTCAACGTACCCAAGAAAAATTAAAAATACTTGCAGATGCTGCAAAGTATGATGTCTCGTGTTCATCCAGCGGAAGTAAACGAGCCAATACAAACAAAGGATTAGGCGATGCCACAGGGATGGGAATTTGCCATTCTTATACTGAAGATGGACGCTGTGTATCCCTACTTAAAATTTTATTGACCAATCATTGTATTTTTGATTGCGCCTATTGCGTCACCAGAAAAAGTAATGATATTAAACGTGCCGCATTTAAAGTTCAGGAAGTGGTAGACTTGACCATTAATTTCTACCGTAGAAATTATATCGAAGGACTATTTCTTAGTTCCGGAATTTTTAAGAGTGCGGACTTTACCATGGAACGCTTGGTTGCTGTGGCAAAGAAATTGCGTTTGGAGGAAAACTTCAATGGCTATATCCACCTTAAATCCATTCCTGGCGCTTCTGATGAGTTGATGCGTGAAGCCGGACTCTATGCAGACCGATTAAGCGTAAATATTGAAATCCCAACAGAAGCTGGACTCAAAAAATTGGCACCAGATAAAAAACGGGAGGATTTCATAAAACCGATGGTCAAAGTTAAAAATGAAATTATTCAATATAAAGAAGAAAAGAAAATCATTAAAAGCACGCCCAAATTTGCACCTGCTGGTCAAAGTACGCAAATGATTATTGGTGCAAGTGGTGAAAATGATTTTCAAATTATGCAAACCTCAAATTTTTTCTACAAAACCTATAATCTGAAGCGCGTCTATTATTCAGGTTATGTGCCTATTAGTTATGATCATCGCTTACCTCAAATTGGAAGCGCTGTGCCTATGCTTCGTGAAAACCGCTTATACCAAACCGATTGGTTAATGCGATTCTATGGTTTTGAGGTGAGCGAAATCTTAAATGAGCAACATCAGCATTTAGACTTAGATGTGGACCCGAAATTGGGTTGGGCCTTGCGGAATTTACATGAGTTTCCTGTCGATGTGAATACAGCAGACAAACATATGCTGGCCAGAATACCAGGATTGGGTATGAAATCCGTTTATAAAATTTTAAATGCCAGACGCTTTAGGAAATTGAACTGGGAACACCTTAAAAAGATTGGAGTAGCCCTAAATAGAGCACAATATTTTATGGTTTGCGAAAGCAATCAGTTTGAAAAACGGGATTTAACCTCCGAAAAAATAAAAGGTCTGATTCTTCAAAATTCAAAGAGTAAATATCAAAAAACTTTAAGTAATCAATTGAATTTATTTGGCTGAAAAATGAAAGATCAAAACTTAATGTATGATGGTACTTTTGACGGCTTTTTGTCGGCCGTTTTTTATGTCTTTGAACATCAATTAAAAGCCGTAACCATTCAAAATGAGTTTGTGATGCAGCAAGGTTTGTTCTCAGAAGTCGAAAAAGTAATAACTGATGAAGCAAAAGCAACTCGGGTTTGGAAAGGCATAAAATCAAAATTATCGTCTCATGGCAGTTATCAATTATATTATGCTTTTTTGAGCGAGCAAAGTGGAGTAGAGGCGTTATTATTAGATTATATTAAATACGCGTTTTCAAAAGGAACACCTGTGGATAAAGATTATGCACATCCTTCAGTCTTAAAAATAGCACAAATCGCTAAATCCGTTGGTCGTGAAAAACACAGAATGGAAGCTTTTGTAAGATTTCGTTTAACAAAAGATGATGTATACTTCGCCAATATAGAACCAGATTTTAATGTGCTTCCCTTAATTGAAAAGCATTTTAAACGCCGTTACGCCGACCAAAAATGGGTCATTTATGATATAAATCGAGCCTATGGTTTATTCTATGATCTTGAAAAAGTTGAAATCGTGCATATGGATTTTCCCGCAAATTTCGATTTTTCGAAAACGGATGACGAATTTTTCGCCATTCAGGAATTCGAATTTCAAAAATTATGGCAAGATTATTTTAAAGCTACCAATATAGCCTCCCGAAAAAACATGAAACTTCACATTAGGCATGTACCCAAACGCTATTGGAAATATTTGAGTGAAAAACAACCGAATTAGTTTTCTAGCTTAGCAACATAAGCTTTTGCCCAATCTTCAATACGTTGTCCAAAACACTCTAAAATGGCATCAACGCCAATCACACTTCCTTTTGCTAAACGCCCTAAAACAGCAATCGGTACATTAGGTTTATCATTTGGTGTAACCACATAACCGTCCTCGGAAGTTTCTATGCCCAATTCTGAATGTATGGGTTGTATTAAATCATTTTGAAGCAAATTCTTCACTAAGTCCGTGTTTATTTCTAATAATTTTGGAGCGTCCAGAATACTGTTGATCATTATTGAACAGTGCACTGATTGATTTTCTGTATTTGTTAATTTCCATCCGTTAGGCTCTAATTTTATATCAGGATCAGTGACAAATCCTAGATTTAGAACCTTAGCATCTACCAAAGCTAGAACTTGTTGCATGCTTTCTATAGGTGGTCCATAAGAATAACGTTTACTACGTTCATCCAAATCGATCACTTTTTTAATAATTTTGCTATCTAAATTGGCATGTGAAAAAGCGGTATATAAGGTTGGTTGGCAATGGCGCCATACTTGTCCAATACAAAAATCTAATGATATAGGAATTTCTCCCAACGCCATATCAATATAGGTTTGAATGAGTTTTTCGGTTGGAATATTTTCATTTTGAAGTAATTCATGTTGAAAATCATCATCCTTGAGCCATTTGACGATTATGGCTTCAAGTTTTTTAGTGGTAAACTGATGTGCAACGGCTTTTTCCTTTAAATCAATAAATATACGCGATGCAATCGTTGCTATTGGCTCAATTAAAAAGTCAATACTATTGACTTCTTTTTTAGTATGAGCAACGGCTTCAATTTCAGCTTTAAAATAGTCTAATTCTTTATGGGTAGGTTTGAACCAGTTATCTATATTTTGATTTAGAGGTTTTGGCACCAATGGTAATCCGTCCAAAGAAAAAGGAACTAGAGTTAAGTTCTGGTTTTTTACTTTATAATATACGGTTTCTAGAGTGGCATCATCCACAACCTTAAAATTTCCAAAGTCATTGATAACCAGGTAGCGCATCACATCAATCATTCCCAAACCAAAACCTCTAATGCCAATAGTAAGATCAGTAGTGTTTTTTATAGCATTGAAATTTGAAACTGGATAAGGATTTTCAAAAACCGATACATTAGTTTTAGTTTTGGCATGGGATTTCCAGGCTTTTATTTGATCTGAAAGCTCAGTTGTTTGGTGGCCAATAGTGAGCACAACATCATCGCAGGTCCAAGATTCAGTATGAGTCCGCAAGATTAATGTATCATTTTCGCTGTAATCTATAGATTGCACTTCCGCATTTATAATATTGAAAGTATCTAAATTTCCCAAGGATTTCTCAATAGAATCATAGCGCTCATTGAGATATCGACCAAGTTTATTCCTTGGAGGAAATGTATCATTCTCTGAAGGTTGTAAAGAAAAATTGCACCACAGGTGATAAGACGGAAACCCTTTTACAATCACATTCCCGTACTTTATTTTGGGTCTCTTCTCAATACCACTAAGCGCACGTTCAGTAATGTTAATCCAGTTAGAATCTGGTTGGTCTTCATTCCATACATGGCCAGAACCAAGCGTTTCTGAGCCTTCAAAAATAACTATTTTAACGGTGCTATTTGATTTTGATAAACCCAACAAGAGGTTCTCTAAAGCGTACAAACCTCGAGGTCCAAAGCCAATTATTGCTAGTGTTTTCATAGTCTATTAAAAGTATCAAAAAAACCACCTTGATTTTTCAAAGTGGTTTTTATCTGTAATATAGTGTTCAAATCAGAATTGATATCTCACGCCTAAACCAATATCAAAATCCAGATCATCTCTAACATCACCAAAACCAAATTCTGGTCTAAAATCTAATGATAATAAAAGTGGAAAATCAAAATTATATTCAATACCAATATCACCTGCTAAAAACACAAAAGTTTCGTTATAATCTTTGTTATTGTTACCGTTATTATCAAAGTAGTAATCGTCGAAACTGTAAGAACCAAGTCCTCCACCAGCTCCAGCATACCAATTAAAACCACCATCAATATTCCATACCCACTGGTAAAGTCCGGCTAATTTGAATCCGTTATAATTTCTACCTGTTCTCCATCCTAAATCCAATTCCAGCCTATTGTTGTCTCCTAGAGCACGTTGGTAGGATACCTCTGTCCCAAAGCCATCACTATCACCTATCCGCAAGCCAATCGCATTTTTTGAAATGTCTTGTGCATTAGAAACTGTTATAAATCCAAAAAGTATTGCACTTAATAAAAATAATTTCTTCATAATTTTTTTGAGTTTTAATTATTAGCTTTAGCAATCTTAAAATTGCTTTTTTTAGTACCGTCAAAAATATGGGTATATTTAATGTTCAACCTCAATTTTAAGATAAAATTATAACACGTTTCCGTCAATTTTTAACCCTTATGCAAAAGGTAGATATTAAAAAGCTCGAAATTCTGAAAAGCAAACTAAAAGGCGAACTACATTTTGATGATTTGATGCGAAAATTATACGCAACTGATGCATCGGTTTATAGAAAATTGCCTTTGGCTGTGGCGTTACCTAAGGACAATGAAGATATAAAGCATTTAATTGATTTTGCCAAGAGACAGAACACCTCATTGATACCAAGAACCGCAGGAACTTCCTTAGCTGGTCAATGTGTTGGTGAAGGTATTGTAGTTGATGTATCCAAATATTTTACGAGGATTTTGGACGTTAACGAAACGGAAAAAACTGTGACCGTTCAACCTGGCGTGGTAAGGGACGAATTGAATAATTACCTCAAACCTTTTGGCTTATTTTTTGGACCTAATACATCAACGTCCAACCGCTGCATGATAGGTGGTATGGTTGGTAATAATTCTTCAGGAACGACCTCGATTCAATTTGGCGTGACTCGTGATAAGGTTTTAAGTCTGAAAACCATCTTGAGCGATGGAAGTGAAGTGGAATTTTCGAGTTTAACTTCCGAAGAATTCCAATCGAAAACAAAATTACCCACGCTTGAAGGTGAAATTTATAAAACCCTATTTGAAACCTTAAATTCTGAAAGTGTACAAGTCCAAATAATAGAAAATTTTCCAAAACCAACGATACACAGAAGAAATACAGGCTATGCGATTGACGAATTAATTAAGTCTGAAGTGTTTTCAAATTCGACTTCAATTTCAGATTCGATTTCAAGTTCGAGTTCAACTTTTAACATGTGCCATTTATTAGCAGGAAGCGAGGGAACGTTGGCGTTTACTACGGAAATCACTTTGCAATTAGATGATTTGCCACCAACAGAAAGTGCGATGATAGCGCTTCATTTTGAAAGTATTGAAGCCTGCCTTAAGTCCGTTTTGCATCTTATGAAGCACAATTTACATACGTGCGAAATGATGGACGATTCCATTCTGAATTTAACCAAACACAACAAAACACAGCAGGAAAACAGAGCATTCATTCAAGGGAATCCTGTGGCTATTTTAATGTGTGAGCTTAAAGCCAATGCAGTAGAAGACCTTCAAGTTGAGATTGATGCGTTTCTTACAACCGTAAAAACCTTAAACCTGAGTTACGCAAATCCAGTTTTAAAAGGTGATGATATTAATAATGCCGTAGAATTAAGAAAAGCAGGATTGGGACTTTTGGGTAATCTCATTGGTGACAAAAAAGCTGTGGCCTGCATTGAGGATACAGCCGTAGCGCTTGAGGATTTAGAAAACTACATATCGGAGTTTACAAAATTGATGACTTCCTATAACCAAAATGCCGTGTATTACGCGCATGCTGGAGCAGGAGAGCTGCATCTACGGCCGATTCTGGATTTAAAACAGGCCGAAGATATCAAGTTGTTTCGGAAAATAACAACTGCCGTTGCCCAATTAGTAAAGAAATTCAATGGTTCAATGTCTGGTGAACATGGCGACGGTATTGTGAGAGCAGAGTTTATCCCAATGATGATCGGCGATGACAATTATCAAATTCTGAAACAAATTAAATCCGCGTTCGACCCAAGTCATATTTTTAATCCACATAAAATAGTAGATGCTTATCCGATGGATAAAAATCTGCGTTATGAGACTGATAGAATAGAACCTAAAATTGAAACTATTCTGGATTTTTCGAGTTCCGAGGGCATTTTGCGCGAAGCCGAAAAGTGTAATGGTTCTGGTGATTGTAGAAAATTACCCGAATTTGGTGGCACAATGTGTCCAAGCTACAGAGCTACAAGTAATGAAAAAGATACCACAAGAGCGAGAGCAAATGCCTTACGTGAATTTTTGACCATCCCAACAGCTATCGGGACTGACAAAGGAAACAAATTCAACCATAAAGAATTAAAACAGGTCTTCGATTTGTGTTTGAGTTGTAAAGCTTGTGCAAGTGAATGTCCAAGCAGTGTGGATGTGGCGAGTTTAAAAGCGGAATTTCAATACCAATATCAAAAAGCCAATGGGGTCTCGTTTAGGACAAAATTATTTGCGTTTAATAATCGTTTAAATGGTTTTGCAAGTCGTGTTCCGACGCTTACTAATTTTATGTTTTCTAATGGATTTACCAGTTCAATTATAAAATCGATTGGTGGAATTGCTAAAGAACGTAGTTTACCTCTATTGTCGATTAAAACTTTATATGAGTTACATGAAGCATATAAAAACCATTTAGATAGCACTGAAAAAATAAAAGAGATTTATTTGTTTTGTGATGAATTCACAAATCATTTAGAGTCGGAAATTGGTCTTGATGCCATCACACTTCTAACAAGTTTAAACTATAAAGTAAATATCATTTCACATTCCGAATCCGGACGCGCTATGATCTCCAAAGGTCTTCTAGAGGATGCGAAAAAAGTGGCCAATGAAAACGTTTCAATATTCAAAACTATAATATCTAATCTTACACCTCTAATCGGAATCGAACCTTCAGCGATACTAACTTTTAAAGATGAATATATTCGATTGGCAGACGATAAAGAGGCAGCAATAGCGTTTGCTAAGCACACTTTTTTAATTGAAGAATTTGTTCAGCAAGAAATTAAATTGGGAAATATAAATTCAGAACAATTCACAAAAGAGAAGAAAATCATTAAATTCCATGGGCATTGCCATCAAAAGGCGATGTCTAACCAGAAATCGAGTTTTGATGTTTTGAATTTACCAGAAAACTACAAGGTCACTATCATTCCGAGTGGTTGTTGTGGCATGGCTGGTAGTTTTGGATATGAAAAAGAACATTACGAAGTAAGCATGCAAATTGGAGAACAAACCCTATTTCCAGCAGTAAGAAAGGCATCAGATGAAACAATTATTGCTGCAAACGGAACGAGTTGCCGACATCAGATTAAAGATGGAACTGGTAGAGTGGCGAAACATCCCATAACGATTTTAAGAGAAGCATTATTAAAATCATAGCGAACTATCTTTGTGTGGATTAAAATATCTGGTTTAAATTGTGCATTTCAATATATAGTTTATGGTATATCGCCAAATTATGGTGTATTAAAACCCAGTCTTCAAAAACTCAATCTTAATTCAATTCATTCAAATATTTTTCTTAATTTTGTATCCAAGTAGATACAATTCTTATGTTCTTTATTGAAAAAACTAATGAATTTGACAAATGGCTAAGAAAGCTAAGAGACTTTAAGGCAAAGGCGAAAATTTTGTTTAGGGTTCAAAAATTAGAAACTTACGAACATTTTGGCGATTGTAAAACCGTTGGCGATGGAATTCGGGAAATGCGAATAAATTTTGCGAAAGGTTACAGAGTTTAATTTAAGGAAAAAGATGGAAAAGTAATTGTGTTGCTTATTGGTGGAAATAAATCCACTCAGCAAAAAGACATTGCAAAAGCAAAAGAAATTTGGAAAAAATTAAATAAATAGAATATGGGAACTTCAAAGTTTGAAATAGCGGATTATTTAGACAGCAAAGAAATGATAGCGGAATATCTCAATACTGTTTTGGAAGAGGGAAACAATGCAGATATAATTAATGCAATTGGACATATTGCGAAAGCCATCGGAATGACAAAAATAGCTGAGGAAACAGGGTTGAGCAGACCGAGTTTATATAAAGCGTTATCTGATGGAGCGAAACCTCAATTCGCCACAATTATGAAAGTGATAAAAGCAATTGGAGGACAAATTCAAGTGAATCCAACTTCACCTTAAAAAAACAACATAACAAACTGAAGGAAACTATTTTCTATCAAAAGTTGATAATAGTGCTACTAATACATAGCTAACTTCAACCTTTCTTTTTCTTCTGCTTCTTTTCAGGTTTCGGTTGCTCAACTATAGTTATTGCTGCAATCAAATCCTTAAAATTCATATCTTTAAGTTCTTCATCAGCGTAAAATGCAGACAATTTGTCTTTATTGTAATTGTATATTTTCCAACGTTTAAACTGGTATTCTAAAGCCGTAAAGTTTTCAACCCAGTCGCCAGAATTCAGATATGTTGTTTTGCCTTTTTTATTTTCAATTCTCAAAATTTTTGGTTGATGGATATGTCCGCAAATAACATAGTCATAACCATTCTCAATGGCTAGGTCAGTCGCTACTTTTTCGAAATCATTGACATATTTTACAGCACTTTTTACACTATTTTTTATTTTCTTGGATAAGGAATAGCGCTCTTTGCCTAATTGATCCGAATACCAATTAGCTATTTGGTTAATTCGAATAAGAAAATCATAACCATAACCACCGAGTTTTGCCAACCACTTCGCATTTTGAATGGAAATATCAAAGACATCACCATGGAAAAACCAAGCTCTTTTGCCATCTAAATTTAAAACCAACTTGTTAACAATAGAAATGTTTCCAATTTCCGTATCGGCAAACTTGCGCAATAGCTCATCATGGTTTCCAGTAATATAAACCACTTCAGTGCCATTGGCTGCAAAATCCATTACTTTTTTTATGACACTAAGGTGTGATTTTGGAAAATAGCGTTTTTTGAATTGCCAAACATCAACAATATCACCATTTAAAATTAGTTTTTTAGGTTCAATACTATTCAAATAGGTCAATAACTGCTTGGCTTGGCAACCATGTGTTCCAAGGTGGACGTCAGAGATAACTGCTATTTCAACTTTTCGTTTGAGTTTCATGACATAGAAATCATTAGTGCAAATAACCTCAATATTTAAAGGATTCGAGTTAATTTACAATTAACTAATTATGAGTAAACTGTTATTAAAACATGACCTTAATGTTATGGGATTTAGAAGCCGCTATTTTCATTCCGATCGAATGAAATATGGAATGGCATTTTCGTTTTTATAATAATACAATTACATTAGCATAAAATAAATTGCAATGGCAGGAAATTCCTTCGGAAAATTATTTAAACTGACTACATATGGCGAATCGCATGGAAAGGCGATTGGTGGCATCATTGATGGCTGTCCTTCAGGATTGAAACTCGATTTTGAAGCGATTCAAAATGAATTGGACAGAAGAAAACCAGGACAGTCCAAAATTGTGACCCAACGTAAAGAACCAGATTCGGTTGAGTTTTATTCCGGTATTTTTGAAGGTGTGACCACTGGAACACCAATTGGGTTCGTGATTCACAATACCAATCAGAAATCGAAAGACTATTCCCATATCAAAGATGTTTATCGACCAAGTCATGCCGATTATACTTACCATAAAAAATATGGCGTTAGGGATTATAGAGGTGGAGGACGAAGTTCTGCTCGTGAAACGGCCTCTCGAGTGGTTGCTGGTGCGATTGCTAAACAAATGATTAGCGCTATTAAAATAAACGCCTTTACGTCTTCGGTTGGCGATATTTTTATTGATAAACCGTATCAAGATTTGGATTTTGGCAAGATTGAATCTAATGTCATTCGCTGTCCAGATGAAGCTACAGCCGAAAAAATGATTGCAAAAATTGGAGAAATCAAAAAGCAAGGTGATACCATTGGTGGTACCATTACCTGTGTGATTCAAAATGTACCCGTCGGATTGGGAGAGCCCGTTTTTGACAAACTACACGCAGAACTCGGCAAGGCCATGCTTTCCATAAATGCCGTAAAAGGTTTTGAATATGGAAGCGGATTTTGTGGCGCAAAAATGAAAGGTAGCGAGCATAACGATTTATTTAACGAAGACGGAAGTACAAAATCCAATTTATCAGGAGGCGTACAAGGTGGTATTTCCAATGGAATGGACATTTATTTCAGGGTGGCTTTTAAACCGGTAGCTACAGTAATTCAAAAACAAGATGCTTTGAACAGTTCCGGCGACATAGTTGAAATGCAAGGCAAAGGACGACATGATCCTTGTGTGGTGCCAAGAGCTGTGCCTATTGTGGAAGCTATGGCAGCTTTGGTCATAGCTGATTTTACACTTCTGCGTAGGCAGGAGTCTCGTGAATGGTAACCAAATTCCTGCGCCTACCTATCGGCGGACAGGAAAGTAGGAAGCTCAATTATTATATAATTTGGAATGAGCATATTTTAAAAATTGTCTTATTTGAATTTAGAAGAAGAAAATCAAGAAAAACGAATGCATATCCCATTAACGAAAGATGAATGGATTACGTTTTTCTTTTTTCCTTTTAAAAATGATGGTGGTATTTTAAACACTCACGAAATAAATAAAAAGGAAGACGAAAGATTTGAAAAATATGGTTTTGAATTGAAAAAGAAACAAGCAGACAAAGCCAGAAAAAATGGAGCTGTCTTTTATGCTGTAATTGTTTTATTAATTATGATTATAGTAAATTGGTAATTCAAGTGAAGTTAAGGGTTGCCATTAAAAGACCTCATAGGTTTAGAACATATTCAAAATAAAATTAATTAAATAGATACCCACTTTCGTGGGCATTAGGATGAAAAAACTAGCACTACACTGGAAAATTATAATAGGAATGGTACTCGGAATCATTTGGGCTTTACTATCGAGCACGATGGGTTGGAGCGAGTTTACGATCAATTGGATTGATCCCTTTGGTACCATTTTCATTAATTTATTAAAGCTTATTGCAGTGCCATTAGTGCTGTTCTCAATTATAGGTGGTGTAGCAAATATTGGTGATCCGTCTAGTTTAGGTAGAATGGGAGGAAAGACCTTGGGTATTTATTTGATTACCACTATCCTTGCTATTTCATTGGGATTGCTTTTGGTCAATATGTTTAAACCAGGAGCTTTAATCGATGATCAAAGCCGAATTGATAACCGTATCAGTTACGAAATTTGGGCAGATGCCGAAGGCTACGAAATTAAGGATGGCATTAATTACCTTCAAGACCCTGAGTTTTTTGAGCGTGCGCAGGAAATATCAGAATTATCTAAAAGTGAACTCAAGGAAGCTGCTGTTGCCGATAAAATGGAATCAGTTGAAAAACGTAAAGAAACGACACCTTTACAGCCCTTGATAGATATTGTTCCAAGCAATTTTTTCCATTCACTGTCTGATAATGGTTTAATGCTCCAAATTATATTTTTTGCGGTCTTCTTTGGGGTCTGCTTATTGTTTATTCCAACAGATAAATCTCAACCTGTACTAAACTTGGTAGATGGTATCAATGAAGTCTTTCTAAAAATGGTGGATATTGTAATGCAAGCCGCTCCATTTTTTGTTTTTGCACTATTAGCTGGTGTGGTAAGTAAAATGGCAGGAAATGATATTGGTAAGGTCGTAGAGATATTTAAAAGTCTTAGTTGGTACTCTTTAACGGTTTTGGTTGGCTTGTTACTGATGATTTTTGTTGTGTATCCAACGGTACTTAAATTATTCGTGAAAAAAATTCCATATATAGGTTTTTTTAAAGGAATGGGGCCTGCACAAACTTTGGCATTTTCTACATCGAGTAGTGCAGCAACATTGCCTGTAACCATGGAGTGTGTGGAGCAAAATTTAGGCGTTGATAAAAAAGTAACCAGTTTTGTTCTCCCAATTGGCGCGACGGTCAATATGGATGGTACCAGTATGTATCAAGCAATTGCTGTTGTTTTTTTAGCGCAATTGCATATGATTGATTTAACAATAGGGCAACAAATAACAGTGGTGTTAACAGCAACCTTGGCCTCCATTGGTTCAGCTGCTGTGCCAAGTGCTGGGTTGGTAATGTTAATTATTGTTTTGAGTTCGGTAGGATTAAACCCAGCTTGGATTGCTATTATTTTTCCTGTGGATAGAATTTTGGATATGTTTAGAACTGTTGTGAATGTTACAGGCGATGCCACAGTGTGTTCCATTATTGCAGATGGTGAAAATCTACTGGATTATAAGGAACATGAAGATCCATCCGAAACTTTTGATTTGGATTCATAATGATAGAAAAAAATCAAATTTCAAATTTAGTTTCAATAGATTGGCTTCATACAAATATGAATGCGTCAAATTTGATCATCTTGGATGCTACTATCAATAAAGAAGTAGATGACACTGCAATAAGAATTCCGAACGCCAGATTCTTCGATATTAAACAAAAATTTAGTGATACTTCTGCACCATTTCCGAGCACCTTACCTTCAAAAGATCAGTTTGAAAAAGAAGCACAAAATCTTGGCATAAATAAGGATTCTATTATTGTAGTATATAATGATAAAGGTATATACTCAAGTGCTAGAGCGTGGTGGTTGTTTAAGGTTTTTGGATTTAAGGCTGTTGCAGTTTTAGATGGCGGATTGCCAGAATGGCAACTGAATGATTTTCATGTTGCAAATTATACTGACGACATCTATTCTAAAGGTAATATTGAGATTGATTTTAAGTCAAAATTAATGACCAATTTTGAAGGTATAACTAAATTTATAGAAGACCAAGAGGCGCAAATAATAGATGCACGTTCAGAGGCACGTTTTAAATGTCTTGTTGATGAACCTAGAGCTGGATTACGACGTGGAACTATTCCTAATTCTATAAATTTACCATATAACGAGTTGTTTGAAGGAAATACTTTCAAATCAATTGACCAATTATCAATAATCTTTAGTAATTTAGAGATGGGAAAAAACAAAAGAACCCTAGTTTTTAGTTGTGGTTCAGGTATTACGGCTTGTATTTTAGCCTTGGCTGCCACCCTTTGTAATTATAAAAATTTAGTTGTCTATGACGGTTCATGGACAGAATATGGAAGCTTAATTGAATAAACAATGAAAACAATTGATTGGACGAAGGACGAACTCGTCGCTTATATTTTGTTATTTGCTGCCAATGCAGATTTTAAAGAATCTGCTGAAGAACGTGAATTAATTATTTCTAAAGTAGATCGGCAAACTTTTCGCGAAATCCATGAGGAATTTGAAGCTGATAACGATTATCAAGGTCTTAAAAAGATTATGATAAGCCTACAGCAACATCAATATGACAAAGAAGATATTGATTTGCTCATGGAGGACATTAAAGCGTTATTTTTTGCTGATGGCGATTTTGACATTACAGAACAAAATATGCTAATTTATCTTAACCGTTTATTCAAAATAGTTTAAGCAGCGGTTTTGCTTTAAACTAGTGAAAAAAGGTTGGGTTAATTTCTTTAACTGTTGCAGGTTTCATGCGCTCTAGTTGATAGTTTCCGACCCGTATTCTTACTAGTCTAAGTGTAGGAAAACCAATTTTTGCTGTCATTTTACGTACTTGTCTAAATTTACCTTCAGTTAAGGTTATAGTTAACCATGATGTTGGCCCATGCTTTTCAGCGCGTACAAAACGTTCAATGATATGAGAGGTATCTGCTAAAAGCTCAGCTTTACATGGTTTCGTTTTATAAATTTTTCCTTCTACTGAAATATCTACTCCAGTTTGTAATTCAATAATTGCTTTTGGTGTAACTATGCCATCAACCATCACATGATATTCTTTTTCGATTTTAGAACTTGTAATGTAATTACTGAATTTTCCGTCTGTAGTTAATAACAATAAACCTTCTGATTTTTCGTCTAAACGACCGACAGCCATAACATTCTCAGTAAACTCATGTAATTCTGATAGAAGTTTTTTGTTTCTTCTTTTATTTTGATGATTAACAAACTGACTTAAATAGCCGTAGGGTTTGTAGATTTTGAAATACTTGTGTTTCATTACCACCAAGTTATGAAACATTTTTTTATTTCGGTATCACTATATTTCAACCAAACCATAGGCGAACGTTTCGAACTAATATGTTCTTTAATCAATAATATAGCGGAATCATAAGCAATCCAATCGACATTATTGTGAGGAATTATAAGCCAATCTAACTTTTTAGGACTATAGAATTCTAGCTTTTTAAAAGTAGAAATAGCATTAAATGATACGTAGAAACCACTTATACATTTTGAGTTAAGTGGTTCAATATTAATTTCTGAATTATTATAAGGTATAAATAACTGTGCTTTAAAACACAGTTTTTGTTGCATGTTAGCCGTATTGATATTTTGGCTTATAAGATGTTTTTGGGTTACTTTATTGAAGAGTAGCGGAAATTGTTTGGTTTTTAATTTATCTAATTTGTAGTCTAAAGTGTCTTTGCGGTTAGGACCAATCCAATAGGAGAGAGGGTTACTGTAAGATTTGAGCGTATCATAGAGATAAAACTTGTAAACGATTTCCAAATGAAAAGAATTTCCATTTGCACCATAAATGGCATCAAGCTCGCCAATAGTTCTTTGCTCTTCTTGAATTTGGATATTCTCTAAAATCCAGTCTACTGATTTGTCATGCTTAAGTTGATGAAATACAAATTCTTCTACCAGTTTTCCAAGACGTTGGTTTTTGAAAGCTACTGAATCATGATCAAAAGATTGAGTTGTCGAACTCAATTCAATTTGTGGAATTTCGTTTAAATAATCTGTATTGAATAGGGAAGCGGTGTGACTATATCCTTTGAACCGTAATAATGTACATTTATCCATTGCACATTAAAAGTAGGTATAAATTAAACAAAATTGTCGTTCTCAGTGGTTTTATCAATGTTTGGATCTTTTGTATGCAAAGTCTTTTCTAACCCTGAGCTATCAATATCAAAATAACTAAGAACTTCTGTTACTGTTTTAATATGGTCTGTTTTATTACCATTTACGATAATGGCGCCTTTAAATGATTTAGGATTATTTTCTAATATAGTCACATAATCATTGGCATCAAAATTTGAATCTTTTTCCGCATTTTCAACTTCCGAAAAATCGATAAATTCCTTAATCTCTGTATTGAGTTCTTTTGCCAATTCTTGCCATTGCGTCGGTGTAGGCATGGTTTTACTAAGGTTAATCATTAAAATATCTTTACCTGATGATTCTAAATAACCTTCTAATTGTTTACCAAAATCAGATTCACTCGCATAAATACAATTTATTTGTCCTTTATCTCTACTTATAACTCCCATATATTTAAAATGTTTTCATTTTGTCATTTCGCTTTTCCAATTGTCGTAAAAGTTCGTTTACAGTTTCAGATATGGCATCATTGAAATTGTCATG
The DNA here is from genome assembly GCF_013394595.1 of Winogradskyella forsetii. GTDB lineage: Bacteria > Bacteroidota > Bacteroidia > Flavobacteriales > Flavobacteriaceae > Winogradskyella > Winogradskyella forsetii. The sequence goes on along the minus strand of NZ_CP053348.1, from coordinate 2,104,099 downwards.
CGACGATTCTGCAAATAAACGAGGACCAGGTGCACTCAATCTAATGCCACACTTTTTTCCTGTTTCATCACTACTTGTGTTTTCTGATTTGAAAAAAACGTCTGCTCTTATTACAAAATCATAGCGTTTAAACAGGTTTTCTAACTTCTCTTTTGCAAAAGCTTCGAGTCTTTCACTCTTAGCAATATCATGATATTCAAATATTATATTTTTCATATGGGTCTAGTTTTTATAGTAGCATAAAATTAAACATAACGTAAAGGTTGGCTTGACTTAAATAAGATAATATTTGACGTAATAACAATTAACCATCTAGCTTTAGGTAAATTGATTAAACAAGAAAACCACAAACTTTAGTTTATGGTTTAGTCAGAAATAGTTCAAAATGAGAAATAGTTCTAAATAAAAAAACGCAAAACCTAAATTTGGTTTTGCGTTTTATATGGAATTATTTAATGATTAATTTTTGTATTCGTTTTTCTCCGGAGGTATTTGTAAGTTCCACAATGTAGATCCCAGAATTCAGATGTCTAACATCTACTAATTGTTGAGTTGATGTTATATCTAAAGGTGTACTTAAAATAACTCGACCATGAATATCAAAAAGTTTAAACGACGTTTTCTCCTCCAATTGTCCTGTAATTTCAACAGTACGATTGATTTGGTTAGCAGAAATTTTTAGGTCATCAAACGAAGGGTTATTGACACTAAGTGCATCGCCTTCGAATCTTAAATAAAAGCGACCAGCACCAGATAAATTTGTATCAGCAGTAAATGTATAATCCCCAGAGTTTAACAAAGTAAACGTATTATTAAGCGTATCTTCTAAATAAACATCTATACTATCGGGTAAATCCGTTTCAAAAATACTAATTGTTAATTCTTGTCCTTGACTTGCATTAATTCCCAATGCCACTGTAACGTTATTAAGAGCAGTATCACTCAATGCCTGAATGGTAAATGGTATTCCAGAATCATTCTCAACTAAATAAGAATAAATTGAAAAAGCAGGCGGTGAACTGCCATATAGGGCGGCATCATAACCTGGATCTAGGCCTTGTGTGGCATTACTATTGAAGTAAAAATCAGTGGAGTATTCATTTACTGAATTTGTTGTATTTGCTTTTAACTTTATATAACCAAAGTGTGCCATATTTGAAGATCTACCTGCTATAAAATCATCTGAAGTGCCAGAAGCACGCATAACAGGTGTAAAGGAAATTTGACCGCCTAAACTCTTACTTTTCACTAAGAAACCTTGTCCTGGCGCAATTAATTGACCCGTTGTTGCATTATTTAAGACCGTCCAGCCATTTGATGCGTCTCCATCATAACCATAAATTGCTTGATAAGAACCACCATCTAATTGAGACGAGTTTTGAGCGAAAAATGTATCAAAATCAATATAAGATGGATATGGATTTCCAATTAAATTCCATCCACTATTCGAGGAACCAGAATTGGAAATGTCAGCAGTCACGGTATTGGTTTCAATAGCGCCATAAAACGTGAATGTTGTTCCGTGCAAACCGTCTTCTGATGCATCTCTTGCTGCTCTATAAGCTGTTCCGGAAACTAAATTTGTACTAGCATTCGTTACCGTAGAGTATATGCCATAAGTCCCTGTTGGTTCATTCAATGGTCCAAATACTTTCTGACTTGTATTATTAGGGTTTTCATAAATATTAGGGTTTCTTGTGGCAAAACTCCCAAAATCATCTCCACTTAAAGGAGAAGAAACAAGATCATTGCCATTAAAGGCATTGACGTGTCTTTTATAAGATATATTACCTGTGCTACTTCCAGTAACGATTAAACTTGAATATTTATTTGAAATAGAATTCAATACAACTTGACCATTAACAGTTAAATTACCATTAATTGTTAAGCTTCCTCCTTCAAGAATTTCAATGCTACCTCCAGATGGTACTAGGTAATCTCCGTTTATTACCATAGTTTCATCTACACCAATAATAATATTTCTACAGTCAGAAGGAGCTACAAACAAAGTTCCAGTACTTTTATAGTAGGTTTTATAACCATCCGTAAATTCAGCCTCAACTTCCACATCAAGTCCATCGGAATCCAATCCTGTTAAGGTAATTGTTTGAGGACTAGTGGTAATTGGGAAGGATTGTCCATTAACCACTAATGAACCAGTTTCAGGAGGATTGGTATAAGTTACGGTTAATTCTTGCGAATACGTATTGTCAATATTATTACAAGCTGTTTGTGTTCCAGCTACAATAGTATCTATCGTAGTAACGTTATCATAAGGTAGAAACTGCATTAAACTTGCTTTCGGAGTTGTATTTACATCTTGACCATTATTAAATTGAGTGTTTCCACCACGACCTCTTATGTGAATACGACGCAAATCGTGAACACCGTCACTATACAATTGCAGTCTAATGGCTTCAGCATAGACTGGCGCACCATTTGTACCATTCCATTCGTATATTGATGCAGTGGTATAATCATTACCTGTACTATTATCAATCCATCCACCTTGCCCTTCTTCAATGGTATGCCATACACCATTTCTTAAATAGCTTACTCGCCACATTGTATATTGTTGACGTTGATTCGGATAAGCACCTCCAAATGTAATGTAATTCACAAATTTTGGCTCTGGCCAATCTACTCTCCAAAAGAATCCATTTTCGGCATCTACTGTACCTAAATTACTACCAGATCCGCTAAAAGGTACACCGTATTCTGAGTAAGGTGAGGTGATTTTATAGTCATTTACTGAGGGATCGTAAAGAATATCTAATGGAGTGCCTCGACCAGAACTTACAGACCCGCTCAATTGTGCCGAATGTAATAAGGCTAAATTACTAATAGGATTTGGTCCATTTGGCGTATTTGTACTGTTTCCATCCAATTGATTTATCCATGCGTCTATAAGATCCACAGCAGGTTGATCTACAATTGATTTTGCTAGTGGAGGCATCATAATAGCTGGGTTTACGCTGTTCATTCGATGATACAAAATAGATTTTGACGCATCTCCTGCGTATACTATCTTTTCATTAGGATCAATTCCTAAGGGGTTTAAGATAGTAGAGGTTAATAATTCGGTCGCTTCAAGACTATTAAAAATTCTTAAGTCAAATTCGGCTCTGTTATTATTATCATGTCTATGGCAATAAGCGCAATTTAAATCTAAATATGACCTCGCCTTTTCGTCTAAAGTTGCATTTGGATCTTGTAAGGATTTATTTGCTAATATACCTGGTGTGTCAATATCAGTAATCGATTCATCGATAACACCAATATGACTTAAGGTAACTAATTGGTTTCCAACCTGACCATTAGAATCATAGTTAGAGTAATCATAGTCTGTATTTAAGTATCTTGCTTTTAGTCCAAGTACGCCGTTGTTTGAGTCATTATGGCAATCTATACATTCAGAATTTGCAGGAAAATGCCATATTTGGGTCCTTGTACCTCCTCCAGTAGTAGCAATATCAACTGGTTCATCGAAAGTAGAAACCTGAAGTACGGCATCGGTCTGAGCGTCATTCCAATTATAGCTTAAAAAGTACATTTTGCCATCATTACCCATAATTGAGAAGCGCGTTTCAATTTTCTTTGTAATCGATGGATCGGAATCATCTACTTGTAAATCAAATTGCTTAATTATTACCGTACCTACAGGAAATTCCCAATCACCATATTCAGAATATTTTATTTGTTCGCTTGAACCACTATGTACACCATCATTGTTTGGTACGCCAATCCAACGCTTTTTTAACGCACCATCAGACCAGAAAGGCTCATAGAGTTCATAAGGGACAAAACCATCAATAGGTTCTAAAGTGGACAAACTAGAAAAGACACCAGTCTCAGATAACAATAAAGGTGCAGTTCCTCCGTCATTAACATCGTCATCTATCAGTTTATATATTGGACCAGAAGAATCGAGGGTTAAAAGAAAAAGTTCGCCATCATTATCTTCTCCGAAAGAAATCACATTTGTTAATGTTGCAATCTCTATATAGTTTCCTGTATTAATATCGACGGAAAATATTTCATCTCCGCTTCCATAATCCGCGCATAAATATTTTCCATACAACTCAGGAATTCCAGTACCTCTATACACAAATCCACCTGTAATGGAGTTAGCATTAGAACTTGTAAAGGCAGTCATTGGACCTTGATGCGACATGTCATTGAAAAGATCTCCATTGGGATCACAACCAGGCCCATCAATGACGCCTTCATGTTCTGGCCAGCCGTAGTTAGCACCAGATCTTAATATATCTATTTCTTCCTGAGAGTCAAGACCTACGTCACCAATATAAAAGGTACCTGTTAGTTTATCTTTAGTCATCCTAAATGGATTTCTCAATCCTATGGCATAATACTCTTCATAGAAATCACCCACTTGATAAACATCATTTGGATCTGGAGTAGTCAAATTTAGTTGCCCATATAAGCTGGTTGTAGAACCTGGAGTGCTATCTGAAAAAGGGTTATCATTTGGTATAAAATATTCCTCTCCAGAAATTTCACCTGCTAAATATTCGGGGCAACTTGAGTTGCTCGCATTATAAACTGGATTAAGTATCGGAGTTGATGGTTTTTTTCTTATTGGAGGATGACTAATAGAGCCACCTCTCTTGTCAACATCGAGTCTTAAAACGCCACCTGCAAGATTATTTGTTATATTTTGAGCTCTGCTCCAAGATCCCATTTCACCTGTAGTGAGATATAAAAAACCATCATTACCAAATTCTAAACCACCACCATAATGTGTGGTACCATACATCTTACTTCTTAAAATTGTGGTTCTTGAATTCGTTACAACTGTCATAGTTGTTGGATCGACTTCAAATCTTTCCAATATCAAAAAATTCCCTTGGTACTCATTATCACTGTAATTACATCCTTGACCTGTATATTGATTAAAACCAGGCAGATTTTGTCCACAACCATTTTTTGTCGCATAGTAAATATAGAAATAATTCTTTGGATTGGTAGGAGCATCAAATTCTGGATGTATTGTTAAGCCTAAGAATCCACCATCAGAAACCAAACCTACTTCATCAGAAAGATCAAGTAACGTATTTTTAGTTGTTGTAGTTTCATCGTTATCAAATGAAAAAATGACACCATTAAGTTGACCAAGTACAACGGTTTCTTGGTTAGGTACCATGTTAAATGTTATTGGATAGAAAAAATCTAAATGAGGAAAGGCAACCCTATAGGTGGCATCTAATTCTGTATCCACAGATTCTGGAAATACGCCATTAGCAAATGGAGCTATTGTCTTTGCGGTATTTAGTCCTGATCCCGAAAAATATGGAATAGCACTAAATAGTAACACTGAAGTAAAAATGACTAAAGTAACTCTAACCTTAAAAGATTTGGGTTTCATAAAGGCTTTTAAACTTCCAAAGTGTGCTTTGGAAATATAATTTTTCATAGTATCTGGTAGATGTATAGATTAATAGCTATGTAAATGTATCAATTAAAGGCAATATGAAGAGACTAATTAGAGTAAAGTAATGAACATTTCGACAAATGTTCATTATCATCGACTAATGTAAGTGCCACGGCTTTAGGATGTTATATTTAAACAAAAAAGTGTGTTTATACATTGAAAACACACTTTTCTAAACTATTTCAACGCTTTTTGTTATTATTGGATAATCAATTTTTGAATACGCTTTTGATTGCTTTCTGAAACTAATTCAACGATATAAATACCTGCATTTAACTGAGCAACATTAATTGTTTGCTGCAGAAGTGTAATATCGAGATTTTCAGAGTTTATGATCCTTCCGTTAATATCGTAAAGTTTAAGATCCGTACTATTTAGCAATTGCCCTTCTATGACTATTGTGTTTTCATTTGAATTAGCATAAATACGTAAGTCGTCTAAAGGCTGTTTCGTAACATTTAGTAAATCGGACGCTATTCGCAAATAAAAGCGACCAATTCCAGAAACATCACTTAATGTAGTGAATGTATAATCTTGATTCGTTAATAGGGTAAAGGTATTTGTTAAAGTGTCCTCTAAATATACGCTAGTAGCATTTGTCAGCGTAGATTCAGATAGCGTAATTGTAACTTCTTGTCCTTGTGTGGCATTGATCCCTAAGGGAATTGTGGCATTGTCAATTTCTGTTGTTCCTATGGCTTGTATGGCCATAAAATCACCAGTATTGCCTTCTATTAAATTTGAATAAATGGAAAATTCTGGTGCATTTCCACCAAATAGGGCTGCATCGTAACCTGGATCTAAACCTATGGTTGCATTTTCATTAAAATAAATAGCAGTACTATATGTTTCTAAAGTTGAATTAGTCATTTCAAGCTTAATATGGCCATTAGATATGCCAGACGAAGGACTTCGTCCTAGAATAAAATCATCTGTGGCTCCATTTACGCGCATTTCTGGAGTAAATGACAATGTACCACCACCAGACTTAACTTTTACAAAAAAGCCTTGTCCAGGCGCAATAAGTTCTCCAGTACTCAGATTGTTCATTATGGTCCACCCATTAGAGGCATCGCCATCAAAACCATAAATAGCTTGGTAAGCTCCCAAATCTAACTGTGCATTATTAAGATCGAAAAACGTTGTAAAATCCATATAAGAAGGATAAGGATTACCAACTAAATTCCAGCCACTAAAAGACATTAAAGATTCTGTTATTGGCAATGTGAAACTTCCGGTTTCAACAGCACCTGTAAATGTTATAGTAGTGCCACTAATACCATCTTCAGTAGCATCTCGTGCTGCTCTATAACCAACACCTTTATCTAACAGGGTAGTGGCATTGGTGGTTGTCGAATATATCTGATATGCACCATTTGGCTCATTGAATGGACCAAACAATTTCTGATTTGCATTTCCAGGGTTTTCATAAATATTTGGATTTGCTGTAGCGAAATTTCCAAAATTCTGACCTGAAAATGGTGAAGATACCAAGTCGTTACCAGTAGAACCGTTACTAAAAGCATTGACATGCCGTTTGTAAGATACATCGCCTGTACTTGTACCTTCAACAATTAAACTTGAAAATTTAGTGGATATTGATTCTAAAATTAGAGAGCCATTATTAATCAGATTACCGTTAACACTTAAACTCGCACCTTCTTTCACAATAATAGTTGCGCCAGTATTTATTTCCAAATCATTGACCTCAATGTCTGTCTCTACGTCGATTGTATATATACCATTAGCTATGATAATATTCTTACTTCCAGAAAACTCATCTGGCCCATCGCTATAAATCCAAGAACCGTTACAGTATATTGTAGCGTTGGGAGGGATTGTAACACCACAATTATTGCCAGGGGATAGATACTGTATCAATGTCGCTTTTGGTGTCGTTGAACCATCGTTGACGGAGCTGGAAACACCACCACGACCTCTTAAATGGATACTTATAACATCATTATAACCATCACTATATAATTGAACTCTTAAAGCATCTGCCTCTATAGGATTTTCAGTGGCTCCTCCCCATTCATAAATGCCGCTGTCAATCCAACCGCCTTGGCCTTGGTCTAAAACAATCCAATTACCATCTAATCGGTAACTTATCCGCCACATCGTGTTGGGTTGTGGCTGATTTGGGTACGTGCCTCCAAAAGTGATATAATTAATATATTTTACGTTAGGCCAATTAACTTGCCATTTATATCCATTATCTACATCTGGTGTGCCGATATTTAAATTATGTGAAACGCCATATTCATTGTAACTCGTAGTTACATGATAATCATTTATTGACGGATCGTATAAAATATCTAAAGGAGTACCCTTGCCTACATCTACACTTCCACTCAACGTAGCTTCAGGAAGTAATGCTAAATTTAAATTGTCATCGGGAACGTTATCTGGAATGTTGCCTAAACTACAGTTAGAAGGTGCCTCAAAGAAACTATCCTCACTAAAAGTACAAGTGGCATCGTCTGTAAAAAAGACATTCAAATCTACCTCGAATCCGTCTGCGCTAAGGCCTGTTAAAGTAACGGTTTGCGGACTAGAACCTATTGAGAAAAGTTGTCCATTGACGTTTAAACTACCTGTTGCTGGTGGATTAGCGTAACTTACTATGATGTCTTGAGAATATGTATCCGTAAATTCATCACAGCTACCCTGAGTCCCCAAAGATACATTGAGAATAGGACAATTATGGAGGTATATTATTTTCAATTTTGGAGGACTGCCACCTTCAAATGAACCTGCTGTGCGTCTGCCAGACCCTGAAAACATAAAAGATATAGGGTTGCCAGAAATCCATCCAGGTTGAGCGATCACTTCATCGACTATAGTTTTTAAATTAGGAGTTCTCGCATTAAATATTTCGATATCGTTCGATCCCCAACGTTTTATATTTGACCATGGTATTGAGTTTGTTGTAGGAGTACGAGATGAAATATCATTTGTATTAGTGCTAAAAGAAGCGCTATTAGTCGCTAATTCTCCATGTACTACTAGACTAGTAGGATCAAGATAACGATTAAAATTATCTGATGTAAACTGAATATAAGCCCTCAAAACTGTTGCTGAGTCTGGTAAAGAAAGTTCATCAAATCGAACGCCAACAATTTGATCTTCTGAATCATAAATAAGCTCTAAATCACTACTGGTTAGGTACATCGAACCAGAAGCAACATTTTCTTCTGCATCATCAAAACCAGAATTAACGGCAATAGTTAAATCTTCAATAAGGTTTATATCTAAACCATTACAGTTACAAGAGCCATCTTCAATATCGTAGGCCGTTAATGGGTCTCCATCATCACAAGGTGTATTGGCTTCTGGACAACTCGTATCTAATGAGTTTTGAATTGTAACCACATCTCCTGTGGAAGGATTAAAAACATCTAATAGCGATGGTAAAGTAAAAGGATCTGTATTGCTAACTTCCCCAACAGAAACGGCGTTATTAACATTTATGGTTCTCATCTCGATTTTGAGAGGGTCAACGAAAATAAGTTTAAACTGATTAAATGAACCCGAATTTCTAGTCCAACTTTTATCATCATCATTCGTTCTTAATGGTGCGCCCCAACACCCTTCGCCTGTGTAAACCGTACCATTGGTTTGTTCAGTTACAAAGCCTTCATCATTATCTGGTCCTGAAGAAGGCATCACTGGCCATGTGGTTTTAGTCATGTGAGAATCACATTCTACTACCAAACGTACGCCTTCATCATAGAACAATTGTGCCCAGGCATTATATTGATTGTTATTTTCGGGTTTCCATGCGGCATGAGGACGTATAGGTTTATGGTATTGTGCCATTTTCCACGTCGCACTTGAGCTTGATGATAAGTCGCTTTCTAACCAGGTTTTTTGATTCCCTAAAACTGAAATTTCAGAGTTAAGTGTATAAGCCCGTATTAAGTCGTTACCAAATGTTACAGCATAATAAGAATCAGAATTTGGCGTGTCGAATAAATTATAAATCGTTGTAGCATCCGTTTCATGATTCCCTCTTGCTGGGATGATCGGAAACATTCGTCCGTCACTGGCAATTGTAGATTGCCAATCATCAAACCAATTTTGCCATTGTGTAGTACTATTGGTATCGGTCATGTCTCCACCAAAAAAAACGGCGTGTGGTTTTAATTTCGATACTAAAAGGTTCGCATTTTCTCTTGGAGTTCTATTGTTTCTAGAATCGCCACCTGCGATAAAAGAGAGTCGACTACTATCATCTGGTGCTGTTCGAAACCAAAACCGTTGGCTGGTGCTGTTGCTATCATTAATCACAAAATAATAATTAGTATTTGGCAATAGTCCAGTTAAGCGAACAAACTGATTGTCCATTCCTTTATGGGAAACGGATCTATCTACGATTTTCGAATTGGTATATAATGAGTGATTTGTTCCATGATCCACAGTATCATAATACAAAATAGGTGTGGTGCCTGACACTTGATTCCAACCTATGGTTATGGTGGAAGAAGGATCATCTGCAATCATAATTCGATACTTGTCCGTATCTGCATAACCGAAAAAAACACTTAAAAATAATAAATAAAAAAAAAGTTGTTTAGTTTTCATGCAATGCGATTTTAAGGGGTTGTTCAGTTCTTTTAAATTCTAGTAATAGAACAATTAGTGGTAAAATACCATGTGCCAATCTGTAAATGGTCAAATAGGCAGAACCATGTATGGTACTAGATATAAAATCCATGTTAAAACCAGAAACAAGTCTGGCAAAAGCTGTGGCAAATCCCCAAACCATCATATACCAAAGTACATATTTTGATAATTTTGGAACAAATGCCAATAACGCCATTAAAACATCTAAAAAGCCAACCACAAACAAAAATTGAGTTGCTTGAGTTTCGTTAACACCAAGAATCATAATGGTCATATCTATGAAATATCCTGGTCTGAAAGGAAATCCCATAGCTAATAACCCGTGTGGAATAAAAGTAAGCGCAATGGCTAGCTTTAAACCAACTATTAGATTCTTGTTTTGCGGATTCATTTTAATATTTTTCCATAGCAAAAAAGGTGCAGTCAATTGAATACTCATTTCAAAAAGTTGAAGAACATCATAATTCCTATCCTTTACCATGCAAATGGCCAAAAGAAATAATAACCATAATCCTAATCCAACAAAAAAACGTTTTACTCGGATATACTTAATTTGATTCCAGAACAAACAAACAATGGCAGCAATAAAAAAAATGATACTATTTAATTTGGTCCAAGCTTCAATCCAGCTATTGACTGTTGAACTTGTGGCGTATTCAAACCAAGTATAATTAAAAACACCTTCTACAACGGGAGTTAATAAACTTTCATCCCAGAGTATAGCTCTGTATGGGCCACCAAAAAAATATAACTGATAGGCTCTACCGATAAATACGGTAAAAGCACATAATTTTACAAGCGATATTATTTTAGGTTTATTCATTCAGAGCGCTTAAATCTACTGATTTTCTGACCAAAGAAATTTTATAATCGACTAATTGAATATAAATCCTTTGAATTGATTATTTTAACATGATTTTCACGTTTAAACGCCTAATAATCATACAAATCAATTCTAAATCTTGATTTTGAAACAGTCTTCTGATTGTCTACTTTTAGAGGCACAAACTTCAAATCAGTCCCACAAAATTATAATAAAACCAAGGGTGATTTGATGAAATTCATTTTTATACTTTTAGCAGATCATGTCCTATTTGAAAATGGATGAAATTCGCTTAACTTGAAATTTTATGACATGATTAGAAAATAAGATTTCTAAAATTCGAAAAAATAAGTTTTTATATATTGTAATAAACTAGTTAATAGTTTTTTAGATTTGATTACTTCCCGTAGTGGTTTTAGTTTTATTAAATTAGATTTCGTACTATTATTTAGTCTAATGTTTTAATAAAAGGAATTTGATAAGAAACTTAATCTAACCAGAATCTGATGCAAAATATGACGCTTTAGTAAAATCTTAAATTGTACTATACATTTATTTTACTTAAAGTTAGAAATCTAACATTGTGTTGGGTATTCGATCTTAATCTTCAATTTTTCAAAGATGATTTTTCTTAAAGTAAGTGTTGTTTAAATAAAAAAAGTGATGGATGACCATCACTTTTATTCACTTTATTAGAGTTAATTACGATTTTAAGAAATCCAAAAGAATAGAATTTAGTTCATCGTTATGCGTAATGTTCAATCCATGAGGACCATTTTTTATGACCTTATATGTATTATTAGCAATTCCTTTAGCGGCTTGATCTCCTGCTGTTGCTTTAGGTACTATATTGTCAGAGTCACCATGAACAATAAGCGTAGAAACATTAACATTTTTAAGTTCTGGTCTGAAATCCGTTTCTGCCCAAGCCTTGGCAGATTGTATTGTCGCAATTGGCGATGCATGAGAAGCAATGCTCCAGTCATAATGTAATTGTGCTTCACTTACCGTTTTATCATGCTCATTATAGTTATAGAAGTTTTTATGAAAATCCTTTAAAAAGCCAACACGGTCGGTTTGCAGTGCATCCAATATATCTTCTAAATCTTTTTGAGGGACACCATCTGGATTATCTTCCTTTTTCGCAACTAAAGGGATAATAGAACTTATAAGTGCTACCTTGGCAATATTATCGGTGCCAAAATCCGTACAATAACGTACAACTTCTCCGCCTCCCATTGAAAAACCAATAAGAACAACATTTTCTAATTCCAATTGCTTAATAATAGCATTTAAGTCTGAAGCTAAAGTAGAGTAGTCGTAGTCCCTAAATGGTGCAGATGAATTTCCAAAGCCACGACGATCATAGGCAATACATCTATAACCAGCTTCTACTATAGCCCAAGTTTGATGTTCCCAAGACTTATGGCTTAGTGGCCAACCGTGAATTAATATTACCGGCTGTCCGTGTCCGTAATCTTCAAAAAATAAATCTATATTTTGTGTTTCTGTTTCGTTTGTTATAAATGGCATAGGATAAATTTTTATTGTTCGTGATTTTCTGCATCTTCCAAGTGGTCATTATGACCACTACCTTGACTAAAAAGTTGATTTTCTTCATCCTTTATTTTCGAGGTACGCTTACTTGGAATTGTTCTACCAGGAACATCAAGATTTTTTCCAGTAAAGTCCACTGGTTTTTCTCTGTTCTCTAATTGTATGTCAGCGCCCTTATGATCATTACGTTGGTCAACATTGCGCTCTCCCAATTTTTCTAAATCTTCTTTTGTAATATCAGCGTTATAGCTCTCGTTTTTATTTTCATTCTTATCCATAGTTCAATTTTTAAGTTTCTTAAAATTAAACATAGATGAAAGACTTAATTAGCTGAAATGATTATAATGTTTGCTGGTTTAATATTTAAAGACCGTAAATAGAAAGGAGACCTAAATACCATAATTATTTAATTGAAATGATTTAGGGGTAATTTATATAGTGTATAATTTTGTGCCAGAAGAACTCATGGCATTAAACAATAATTTAAGCAAGCTGTATAAAAGGAAGGCAATACAAATTCTAGTTTCAAGAAAACTAAAAATAAATGGTTTCTACCCTTAAAGGTAATACTTCCTGTCAGAACATTCTAATTCAAAAATTTCTTATGTAAAACAAATGTCTATCGATAATAACTCTGACTAGTTCCTTTAGTACATGCACAATTACTAATACCTTGTAAGAAATCTAAACCAATAGTGACCATGTGTGTACCAGAATTGTAACCAGATAAATCATTTATGGTGAGTTGATAGGAATAAGCAAAAAAGAACTTATTGAATGTAATTCCACCCATTGGTCCAATATTTAAGGGCTTAAAAAACTGATCGTTAAGAAAACGGTAGGAAGCGCCTACAAAGTAATAATCGCCTTTTCGGTTAAACTTTCGGTATTTAAAATTAACATCTGTACTAGAACGCTTGTCGCTATCAAACAATTGAAAAAACACAGACGGTTCAAATTCAACATCTTTGTTTTGTTTGCTTTTTATAACAAACCCTGAATACAGCTGATAATTTAAAAGTTCAATGGGCTCTGCGCCTTCATAATCATTAAGATCTTTTTTCATAATGTTATTGGCATTCAAACTGAAATAAAATGACTTCCATCGGTATAAAAATCCGGCATCAAAATTATTATTGGAAACACCTCTATCATCTGTAATGGCAGGATCTAATATCGGAATTTCGTAAGTGGTATTAAAATCTTCAATAGCGACTCTAAAATTATTAATATTATAAGATAATCCGAAAGATAAATACTGCTTCGATTTATAATCTAAAGTCAAATGATGTGCAAAAGAGAACTTAACCCCTTTTTGGCGCGTATTTCCATTTCTATCGTTGTAAGCAGAAATACCGACTCCAGATCGGTTGCCTATTCTAAAATCGGCATAAAGCGATTGATTATCCGGTGCATTTTTGATCCCAACCCATTGTGTTAATCCGTTGATTCTTACTTTCAAATTATCGCCAATACCTGCATACGTTGGTGAGATAACAAAATCGTTATCCGCTAAATATTGCGTGAATACAGGTAGGTTCAATTCTTGTCCATAGCCATTTGCAAAGACTAAAAAAAGAATGTATAGTGTGAATTTTTTCATAATGTTATCTCTTTATTTTGCTTTGCTATTATCTATAAAGTGTAAAATGTCCAACAAATTCTTTGTCATGTGAAGCATCATTAGTTTGAACAACAAACCAATAATCTCCCATTGGTAATTCCCTTCCGTTATATTTTCCGTCCCAGACTTCACCAACATGATAGGTCGCCACTTTTCGTCCGTAGCGATCAAAAATATCGAAGGTTAGATCGGGATAGTTTTCCGTACAACCTGGTGCCCAAGTATCATACTGTCCATCTCCATTTGGCGTGAACCAATTTGGGATACAGATATCTTCAAACTCCAATTCTATTTGAGCCGTTGCAAAACAACCACTGCTGTCAGTTACGGTAACTTCGTACATTCCAGATTCGGTAATGATATATGAATTTTCATCGCCATAGTCTTCACCGTTCATGGTAAATTGATAACTACCTTCACCACCAGAGGCATTAGCAATAAATTCATTTAGCTCGCCTTCGGTTAAGGTTAAAGTTACAGCGTCGGAAGCTTCAATATCAAAGAATTCTGTAGATTGAATACAGCCATTAGTGTGTCTTACTTCTATATAATGATTCGTCCCAACAGGTATATTGTAGAAAATGTTACTTTCTTGATAGGTTCCACCATTCAGTGAATAATCAAGTTGTGTTAGATCATCGATGGATGCATCAACCGTAACGGTTACTGCATTTCCTTGGGTATTGTTTTCACAAATATTCTCAATAATGATTTCTGGAAGAATACTCACGGATTCTGGGAATGTAATGTTCCATTCCGATTCACATCCTTCAGCATCCCTAACAAATACAATATGGTCTCCACCAACTAAATTTGTAAAATCAAATTCACTTTGCGTGGCATTGCCAGTAGTGTAAGGGCCGTCATAATCATCTAAACTTACGCTATACGGCAATGTGCCACCAGTAATCTCAATACTAAATTCTCCGTCAGTATTTCCTGTACAAACTTCTGGGAAAAATGAATCGCCCACAATACTTAATATGACGGGATTTGGTTCAGATATATCGAAATTGAATGTTAAGAAACAACCCAATTCATCTTGTACAATGATTTCATAATTTCCTGGCTCTAAGTTTTCAAAAACATTAGTACTGAAAAATTGATTCAGTTGAGGCGAAATAGCATATTTAATAATTCCTGTTCCTCCAGTTGCCGTAATTTCAACAGATCCATTATTATTTCCGGCACAACTTACGTTGTTTATAATAATTGAAGCATCAATTGGCGCATCTGGTTCTGTTATACTAATTGGAGCAGAAGTCGCATCACAATCGCCACTTTCTACATACACCACATAGTCTCCAGCAAATAGGTCCGTGAAATATCCAGGACTATTTTGAGTCGCAGTAACAGGGTTACCTAAATTATCTTGAAGTGTGTAGGTATAGTTTCCTAACCCTCCAATTGCTGTTGCTAAAATCGAGCCGTTATTGTCTCCAGCACAATTAATAGTTGGATTTATAGATTCTAAAGTCACTTCTAAAGTTGGTAATGGGTCAACTGATATTTCGTTTGAAACATTAGTGACACAACCATTAGCGTCTTGAACATAATAAGAATAAATTCCATCAGGAACTGAAAATGTAGTGGAAGTTGCAAACGTACCTAATATTGGCGCAAAAGAAGCATTAGCACTATATGAATATGTGCCAGTTCCACCAGTAGCACTAAGTGTTAACGTAGATTCAGTTAAACAAGTTTGAGTTGTTGTTCTTACTAAACTAGCTTCAATTGGATCTGGTTCCGAAATTACAATATTTACAGATGAAAATTCACAATCGTAGCCATCAGTAATTCTTACAAAATAAGTTCCAGGCCCTAAGTTTTCAAATACATTAGAAGTTTGTGGACCAGAAACACTTGGCGTTGGTAAAACCGTATTTAAAGTATAGGTATAGTTTGTACCTTGACCTCCAGTAACATTGGTAATTGTTATACTAGCATCTTGATCTCCAAAACAAGATAAAACAGTCGTACTCGGCGTAAATGTCGCCGTTATTGGTGTTGGAGTATCTAACGTAATCGTTTCAGAAACGATACAACCTCCAGCATCTCTAACATTTACGGTGTAAGTTCCAGCAGATAACGCTGTAAATGAACCGTTAGAAGAGTAGGCAACAGTGGCAGCTCCTGTTAATTCATATTCGTAATCACCCCAACCACCTGTAGCGACTGCAGTAATTGTACCTACGTTATCATTACAAGTTACATTCGAAGTTTCAGAAACACCAAGTGTCATGGCCTCTAATGGCGATACAATAACGACATTGGATGTTGCTGAACAGAATGGAATATCTGTTTCTGTAATGACTACTGAAAATGTTCCAGCTTCCATTCCTGATACGATTTCAGGATTTGTAGACGTGTTTGCATTTACAACTCCCGTTACTGAAGCTCCTAAGTCATCAAAAAGTTCATAAGTATAAGCACCAGAATAGTTGGCAACATCTAGTTCAAATGATCCAGAGTTATCACCAAAACAAGTGATCTCATTTGGTGTTAATGAAAACGTAGGAATTATGGCTTCTGACACAACGATTGATACTTCTTCTGAACAAGAAGTTACCGTATCCGTAATAGTAATAGTATAACTTCCTGATGGCACACCTGAAAAGACACTTCCTGCTAAACTAATTGAAGCGGGATTTGGTGAAATAGTATATGTGAAAGCACCAGATCCACCAGAACTAATAACTGTAATTTCTCCATCATCATTATTACAGGATGGCTGTGCGGTTACTTCTGGAGTAATGGCGATTGGTGCAACAATATCAACTGATACTGTGTTTCCACAACCATTAACATCCTGAATCGCTACAGTATGTGTTCCTGAAAATAAATTTGAAAGTGTAAATGGGAAGGTTCGTGTTTGAAACGCTCCACCATTTATACTCACACTATAAGGCGGAATTCCTGCAGTGTCTAATGTGACGTCAATTTCATAGTCACCTTCTCCAACGGTACATTGATTGTTAAGACTAGCAGAAATAGCAGGAGTGGCATCCATATCCAATACTTGAACAGGACTCGTTACGATACAATTATAAGCATCGATGACATGAACATAATAACTGCCAGCATCCAGATTAAATGTACTTGAAGCATTCCAAGCAGCATCTGAAGGCAGTGGAGTAGCAGCAGAGGTTGTTATTTGGTATTGATAAGGCGGTGTTCCGTTTGAAGCTACCGCACTAATAACTCCTGAATTAGAATCACAATTCGCGTTGTTGTCAATTGAAACCGCCAATTCCAATAGAAATGCAGATTCCGTAATATTAAAAGGAACGGTAACCACACCACAGCCAGCATTTGGGCCAGAAGTTTCACTGATGGATACAAAATAATTACCAAATGGTAATGGTCCCAAATCAGTAACATTAATTGAACCATTTGAAGGAACAGATCCTGTTCCCGAAACTCCAGTTGAGTTTAAGCTCAAAGCATCAAATATTTCATAATTAAGATTTACGGCGCTTCCGTATACACTATTTACTGTAAATGAAACGTTGCCGTCTGCACTTCCAGTACAGGTAATATTATTGGCACTAACGGCTGTTGCGGTTAATGTTGAATTTGTTGGAATCGGCACAGTTGAAGGTTCGTAATAACTACAATTTGTAGATTGGTCATATACAATAAAAGTATAGAGAACTCCAGGTATTAAGCCTGTAAATGTTGCGGATTGACTTCCAGCAGAATCTTCAGCTATCCAATTTCCAGTAGGATATACTGTTGATGGGCCTTCATAAATAGCAAAGAAGAATGGGCCGGCACTAGCTAAGGATGAACCGATACTTACTTCAACAGTTCCTCCCGTGGAACAATCAACCGTTGCTGTGACATCGATATCTAAATCTGTTGGAGGCGAAGCGACCAATACATCTTGAACCAAAATAGAACAACCATTGGCATCAACGACATTGATTTGATACAATCCAAAATCAACAACATCAAAACTTACTGAGGTCGACCCTGTATTATTAAGTTCAGAGTTTGAATACCCATTAGTTCCATTTACAAAATAATTATATGGAGCTGTTCCGCCAGATACTGAATTTATAATTACAGAACCTTGCGAAATTCCACCTGCACCACAAGTAATATCGATAGCGTCATAATCTATTGAGATAGCATCTGGTTGGTCAATCGTAACTGTTTCAGTTGCCGTACACATTTTTGAATCTGTAACGGTTATTGTATAGGTTCCTGCTGGTAGACTAGACGTTTGTGTTCCAAAATCTGTTCCTGTGGTATCATTGTTTACGTTAATTACAAAAGGAGGCGTTCCGACAGAAGTATCAATAGTAACATCTATGGCGCCATTGGTATCTCCATTACACAAAATAGGTTGTGTTTGTGCTACTAAACTTAAGGCTGGTAATGATAATGGATTAACCGTCAGTTCTGAAGATTCCGCAGTACAACCGTTAGCGTCCGTAATTTGAAACTGATACGTACCTGCAGATCCTGTTGTATATGTAAATGGCGTTCCTGTAGCTCCTAAAGAGGCGTAAGTCCCACCATTAATAGAAACCGAATAGGTGTAAGGTGCAGGACCAGTAATCGTTCCTGTAATCACCGCATCAGGTGTTGCGGTACAATCCAAATCTTCGGTTAAAACAACAGTTAAGGTTGGTGTAGGAATTGGGTCAATAGTGTAAGATTCACTGTACACACAATCATTTTCATCTCTAACTTGAAACGTATAAGTTCCTGGTTCTAAGCCCGAAAAATCAGTTGAAGTTTGATATGAGGTAGCAGCTGAAGCAGGAGCTGTAATTTGATATTCTAAAATTCCCATTCCTCCAGTTGTTCCTGTTATTGAAACTGTAGCTGCATTTGATGGACAAGTTACTGGCGAATTATCAAACATTAAATCCGTTGGAGGATCTAAAGCTTCAACAGTAATTTGATTCATTGCTGACGAACAGCCACTAGCATCTTTTACAATTATAGTGTATGTGCCTTGTGTTAAATCATCAAATATATTACTCGTTTGAAAATTAACGCCATCAATACTATACTCATAAGGCGCATTTCCACCTGTAACTCCTGTCACAGTTATAGTTCCGTCTGATATACAAGTGAAAGGTGCCGTTAAATCTGCAGTTCCTGTAATGGCAGTTGCCGAATTAATGGCAATCGTCTGTGGACTGGTTTCACAAACATCAGTACCAGACGTATATTGCACTACGACATCATAATTCCCAACACTTAAGCTTGTAAATACGTTTGAATTCACAAATGTAGCGCCTCCATCAATACTGTAAGCAAGGCTATTTCCATTAGCATTGGTCACATTAATCGTTAAAGCTCCCGAATTATCAGAATCAGCACATTCAATATCTGTGGTACTCACATTGAAATCTGGTTGGGAAATGGCATCAACTGAAATGGATACATCAGTACTACAATTATTGGAATCAGTAACTAAAATGTTATAAACTCCAGCAGAAGTCACCACAATCTGAGGTACAGACTGGAAATCTGTAGCGCCATTTACAAAGTAATAATAAGGCGGTGTTCCTCCGACAGGATAAACAGTAAGCTCTCCATCCGTACAATTCAAAGGGCTTGTTAAAGCTACTGTTGCTGTTAATAAGTCTGGTTCAACAATAGTAATGTCTTCTGTAAAAATACACCCATTTTCAGATTCAATAGTCGCAGTATAAGACCCAGGATTCAAATTTTGGAATGTATAATTATTGTCAACAATAGGTCCAACAGTATTTACTGTAGTCGCACCTTGTGAAATTGTAAAAGTATATTGGGGATCGACGTCATTTGCCGATAAATGAATGCTTCCCTTATCTCCATGACATAGCGGTTGAGTAATCGTTGTTGTACCAGTAAATTCTCGATCTCTAATTTGAACATCTGGAACTGTGAATACACATGGGTTAGTTGAAACCCCAACTTGTCTTACGTAAATAGTATAGGTTCCAGCAGTGTTTATAGAAAACACATTAGAATCTTGAAAATTTGTACCGTCGATACTAAATTCATAGTTTGAAGGCACGTTATTTACAATGATACTTCCATCCGAATCACATATAATATCTGTAGCATTGACTGTAGGATTTAATACATTTTCATATACATTGAAATAAAACTGGTTAAAACAACCTCCAGGATAATTGATAGTAATACGATATTGTCCTGCTGTATCTACCAAGAAGCCTGCTTCGCTTGGAATGGTATTCCAAACACATGAATCATCTTCATTAGCACAATCGGGATCTGATACGGCATCACAACTCGTTTCATCAAGTACTTCCCATATAACTGATGTTGCATCTGATATGTTGGTTTGTATGAGTCTTGTATCATCTGCGCCACATAAAAATATATTTGGTAATTCCTTTCCATCGTTTGGACAAATTACTACTTCATCTGCATAAGGAATTACAGGATTTGTGGTGTTGGCACCAAAAAGTTGGACGTTAAATTGCTGCACAATAGATTGACAAGGTGCAATTGCCGTATTATAAGAATAGTAAGTACCTGTTTCAGTTACGGTTATCGTTTGTGAAGTCCCGATTACAGGTGTTCCTGTAGGACTAGTGGACCATGCATAGGAATCATAACCATTGGCAGCTGTTAATTCTAGGCTTTCTCCACAAAGAATTTCGCTATATTCAAAAGTACAATCCAGATCCGCTAAAAAGTTAGTAGCCTGTGGTGAAATTAAACAGCCTGTATTGGTACTTAAACTTGGATCATCCGTAATGGTGAAATCAGGATTTATAGTACCTTGATAGGTTGCGAAAGCTTGGTTATTTATAATGTTAGAACAGGCATCTTCCAACTGACCACAATCATCAACAACTTGAACTTCAATTCGTATTTCATATACAGGATCATTCTCTTCAACAAGAGAATCATCAATACTTAAAACAAGTTCTCTTGTGGTAGGATCATAACTAACCACCGAAACTCCTGTTGGTAGCACTAGATCTGTAGGATGATTATAAATGATATTTATAGGAAGGATGTCCCTAATCGTAAAATTTGTAGCATCGTCATTTCCTGTATTTTGAAATCCGATCACATAATTCAGTGACGATCCTAAACCGACTAGTTGTCCACCAATATCATTGCCCATATCGTCTTCAACAATCTTTGTCAATACGATGTTAGGTGCAATTATCTCAATAGCAAATGCACTAAAGTAATAATAGTAAATATCTAAATTACTTCCTAAACTGATATCAGCAGAGGTAGCGTTATTGGCAATAAGCGAATTGCCAGGATTAGGAATATTTATTATTCCAGCATCAAAACCCAAGGTATTGGAACTGCTAGGCGTTCTGTTTGTAAATAATTCAGACGTATTGGTTACAGGATTAATATCTGAAACGGAACTATTAAAAAAGTTATTACCTGGACGTATTGTTGTACCTGCATTATTGGTAACACTAATTGTACTTCCATTAAGCTCTAAATAGTCGCCTGTATAACCTCTGTCGCCTTCAATAGTACTAAATGCAAACTTTGCACGTACGGGACCTGTTGGGATGGTATTAAAACCACTTACTGGAAACGTTTCATTAATGACACTGGTGATTTTTGTAAATCCATCAAAAGAGGTAATATATTTACTAGGTAGCGTTGGATCTTCGTACACTACAAATAATGACCAACCAGCAGAAAGTCCTTCAGAATTTGGTTTTGGACCCACTAATGTCGAAATGTTAGCAACAGAATAACTTCCTTCTGGATCTGGTAATGCCGTAAGCATATCTGTAACATCGTGATAATAAGCATAAGTATTTGACTGATTATTATTAGAGGCATTTTGATAATAAATCTCTGTACCCGTAATATCAACATATTCCTCACCAGGCACTTTGAATTTTACATCCGAAATAGGTTCATCACCATCAACCACAGCACTCCAATATAAACCAGCGTAGACAATGACATAACAATCGTTATCACTTGGTACTTCTAAGCTAGCACTACTAGAGTTAAATGTACTTCCATCACCATCTATATCTACATAAACCGCAGCGTTCACGCCATCATTGGTTGCATTTCCATTGTAGGGATCGGAAACGTGTAATCCCACATTACTGTTTCCAATTAATAGAATGTCTCCTTTAATCGCTTGGTCGTACCTTGGAGAAAATGGCACGAGATTTTGAGCAAATAGTTGCTGTCCCATAATAAGGAAAAGCGCAATTATCGCTATTCTAGAAAAAGTAGGTTTTTTCATGGTGTTGGTTTTAATTCTTTACTTTTTTCTCGGGGCAGAGAAGCAAGTAAAGAGAGGCTTAACTCTAATTAATTTTCGATTTTTACAATAGACATTTTCCCATTATATGGTCTGTCTCCTTTTGTTTTTAACGCTTCATTAGCATTTGCAATATTTTCAAATTTATCATAGAATATGTAATACTTACTGGTGTTGACATCATGGAAAAAATCGACGTTAGATCTACCAGAGGCAACTACATTGGTCACAAATTCATTTCTTTTATTTGTGTCGCTATGCACAGCTATGATGAGATAATAGCCACTTTCAACATTATCGATATTTTTTAAAATTTTAATGTTATTACCAAGTGCTTCCCCAAAATCAAAATCTTCTTCTGTTAATGGTGTTTCACTTAATTTGGTGGTTTGTTTTATGTTTTGCAACATTGCTCTATCTTGGCTATATCTATCTTCTTCATTATTAAAAGCAGCACGCTTAATACGTCTTCTTTTTTCAAACTCAGTCGCTGCTTTAATAGCTTGTAATTTTTTATCTAATTGGGCTTTGACTTCAATTGCTTTTAATTGTTCGGATTTTAAACGTTCTATTTCCTTTTTGTAAAACAAGTTGACTTCATCCAAAGCATACTCACCAACTTCAGTTCTTTCTTCATAAAGCCTATTTAATTCGTCAATCTTTTCACTTCGAGTTTTGATGACATTTTCTAGATCTGATTTAATGGCATTAAGCGTATTATTTTCCGCTGTAACACTTTTAAATGGTTTCGGTTGAACTGTAATTCCTTGGTCACTTAAATCATTTTCTTCTTTAAGGTCTTTAAGGTCTTGATCTTTTATATCAACGATATCGTTAAACTGCTTGAACAATTTATTTTGAACAACTTTAGAGGCCTCAGTGATCTTTGTTATACTTTGCATAGACTTGGCAAGCTCATCTGTTGGATTAGAAATAACATCTTCTTTTGCATTTTGCTCCGCTAATAGTTTCGCTTGAGCATCGGCTTCTGCTTTGGCTTTTTGCTCTGCTAATAATTTTGCTTGAGCATCCGTTTCTGCTTTGGCCTTTTGCTCTGCTAATAGTTTTGCTTGAGCATCAGCTTCCTCTTTAGCTTTTTGCTCTGCTAATAGTTTTGCTTGAGCATCAGCTTCCTCTTTAGCTTTTTGCTCTGCCAATAGTTTTGCTTGGCCATCAGCTTCCGCTTTAGCTTTTTGCTCTGCCAATAGTTTTGCTTGGGCATCAGCTTCTGCTTTAGCTTTTTGCTCTGCTAATAGTTTTGCTTGGGCATCAGCTTCTGCTTTGGCCTTTTGCTCTGCTAATAGTTTTGCTTGGGCATCAGCTTCCGCTTTAGCTTTTTGCGCTGCCAATAGTTTTGCTTGGGCATCAGCTTCTGCTTTTGCTTTTTGCTCCGCTAATAGTTTTGCTTTTTGCTCTTCTTCAAGTCTTGCTCTTGTTGCAGCTCTTGCTTCGGCCTTTTTATCTGCTTCAATTTTATCAAGCTCGGCCTGTACTTCAGCTAATTCTTTTGCTTTCTGTTCTTCTATTAACTGGGCTTCGGCTTCGGCTTCTTGTTGTGCGGTTTGCTGTTTTGCTAATTCTTTAGCTTGTTCTTCAGCTTTAGCTTTCGCCTTTTGTTCTGATACTAATTTTGCTTGTTCATTAGCTTCAGCTTCAGCTTTTGCATTTGAAACATTGGTTGCCAGTTTTGTTTCATTAGTTGTTCTACTAGTTGCTCTACGACTTGCTGTTCTAGATTTTGAAGACTTAGAAACACGACGTCTTTTGTTTCCACCAGAAAGAATACTGCTTACTTCATCTTCACGACTATAATCATAATAATTGTCATTTTTGAATCTATAGGCCAAGGTGATTTCATGTGATGATCCAAAATTGTTTAGGTCACCAAAGGCTCTTTCATAATTATATTCAATAGCAATTTGCTTTGTAATATTAATTCCGACACCTCCAGAAGCACCGTAAAGTGTATTGTAACCAACTTGTGCCCAAATTCCTTTTGGCACCGTTACCATAGCAACACCAGAGATGATGGTTTCATCTTTCTGAAAATCGGATCGTGCTAAAGCTGTAAATTTACTTTCGTCAAAAAAGCCTCTTGTACTCATGTAACCTGTGTACATAACATGTGCTTGAATACTTTGTTGCGGATTGTCTTCAATCATTGCTGAAGTTTCGAAATTATATAAGACCAAATTGTTAAATGAAAGACCGAAATCTAAAAACTCCGTTCCGTAATTAATACCAGGATTAATGGTCATTAGAAAATTCTCTGGTACATTCTGTAATGAAGGATCATCAAAATTGGTAACTACATTTCCTGTGTTTACGCCACTTTTATAAGCACCTATATTAATACCGAAAGTAAGATTGCTATCCTGACCTAATTTTGCATTGTAGGCAAAATTCAAAATACCACCAAAGGTGGTTAGTACGCCATAATTCTGTTGAAACAATCCTAATCCTGCTCCAATATTTTCCCCAAAACGTCCCGAAAAACTGGCGAGATAAGTGAGTGGCGCATTATCAAATTGTACCCATTCGCGTTTATTATAAATACTTATAAACTTGGTCTGTTCCCTAACAAAACTGAAAGTAGGGTTTATAGTATATCTATTAAATGTCAAAGAATTCCTCGTGGGAATTGCAAGCGAAACCACTCCATCATCTTCTTGAGAATGGAACGTCTGTATAGAACAGCTACATATTATTAATATCAAAAGATATTTTTTCATATCATTTCACTACGGTTATGGAACCTTTTTTTATTTCGTTATCAGTTGTGGTGATGATGTAATAATACACCTGACTGATGCTTGTTAAGTTTAAATCGTCTTCAGGCCAATTGTTTTGATAGTCATTGGTTTGTAAAACTACGTTTCCACGATTGTTCATAATAATGACTTCGGTATTTGTGCCACTTACATAAGCAGGTGGTATAATCCAGGTATCATTTATTAAATCACCATTTGGACTAATCACATTTGGAATTTTTTCAACATCAGGAAAAAGATCCAGCGCTTCTTCAATCGTGAACAAATATTCTATAGAGGCTTCACAACCTGTAGTTTCGGTAATGACTACTTTGTAATCGCCAAATTCGGTAGCTTCAAAAGCGGCATCAGTTGCACCTGAAATAGTTGAATCGTTTAAATACCACTCGTATGTTGGGTTTTGAGCTGTTGTTGTTACGCTGACTAATAATGATTCGTCCGCAAGCATTGCGTTATATTCAGGAACATCGATAGTACTTTCAAATAATTCGCTTACCAATTCTATAGAACCCGATGCAGAACAATCCCCTAAATCTACTTGAACTGAAAATGTGCCAGATTCATTGGTTTGGTACATTTGACTTGTAGCGTCAGGAATAATATTTCCATCCTTAAACCATTGATAGGTGTTTCCTCCAATAGTACTTAAAGTGGTAAACCCTTGTTCTGGGCAAAAAGGATTGCCTAAACTAGATGCAATAGTAGCATTGGCTTCGCCTGATACTGCTTCGCTAATGGTAACCCGATTAGAAAATGAATTAGAGGTACAGGTACCATAATTGGTTTCAACAAAATAGGTGCCATTAGTGTTTACAGAAAGTGTTGGCCCTTCTGCTACAAAAACAGATGTTGTAGGGCTCGTTTCTTTATACCAATTAAACGTTAGATTTGGATAGAGTAGTGGTGAGTCGTTTGTGCCACTACCAGGATTGTCAATAGTAAGTAAATAACTACCACCTGTACAGAAGGCTCCAGTAGAAACCAAATTGTTAATGGTAAAAGGTGAATCTTGTGTTTTGTAATAAGCAGCGAACGGAACAGATCTAGAACTTGTTGCTGCAGGTGAAGTACTTTTAATTCGGATTCGATAGTTTTCTCCAGCTGTAGTTTCAGGAAATGAAAAATTTAAAGTTGCTGGCGAAACCGTTATCTCTCCTGCTGCAGAAGTATAAATTATAGTAGGATCGGAAAACTCACCATCTGAATCAGATAGTTCTACTGTAAATTGGTTTGAAGCATTTAATAGCGATTCTGGTGAAAAAATAAAGGTAGCACTAAATGAGTTAAAAGACGCACTCGCACAAGCTTGGCTAAACCCTAAATTTGGCGCACCAATAACCATCTGCGCATTACCATATTTCGATGAAATAACGGCAAAAAAGCAAAATCCAATTATGAATTGAGTTAGGTAAGTAGGTTTAAGCATTAGTTTGGGGATTGTAGAGTTTTTCGTCTATACGCTATTTGGGGTTGGGTATATATTATAACTATAAATCAAATTGTATTTATTAATCATCCTCTTCATCATCAAATAAATCATTAGAAGCAATGATTTTATTAATTCTTAATCTAAAATCAGGATATCTACTGTCATGGGAATCGATAAAAGTTTCGGAATCTGGACCTTTGGAATATACATTATCAAAAGCTCTGCTTCCATACCAACTTTCTAAATCATCATTATTGGTATGATTTTTTAGAAAAATATTGCCCTTGCAATTGTTAAAATAAGAATATTCGAATTTTATCTTAGACAAGTTTTCATTGTTAATAACGATTTTCTCATCAAATATAACCGCTGGTTTAAAGCCAGAAATAACACTTTTACTCATTGTAAAAGTCACATCTGGACCGATAAATATAGCTTCTTGCACCAGTCCAACACTTATATCCGATTTTAAATCGTCACTTACATTGATCAATGTCATATTTCTAGCAATAACATTGGTTTCTTTCTTTGAACTATCTGCATCCTCTTTTAAATCATAGGAGCTTACGTATAAACAACGGGATCCATCAGGACTTGATATGTAAGGTGATCTAATCGCCAATGAATTATTAAGATTTGATTGAGCGCCATAATTAAAATTAAAGTCATTTTTATTAGATCTGTACGAAACGGCTTTTATTAAATCCACTTCACCACCTAAAATATTAAAGGAGTTACCTTGACAGTAACTAACCATAACTTTATCTATCTCAGTCTTTAGTCCAACTCCAGCTAAGGTAAGTCCACTAAAATTACCAAAATCCTTTGTCTTTTTTCCAGCAAACTCAATTCTAACATAAGATAAAATTCCAGAATTATCATTGGTATTGTCACCACCATAACTAATGTTTTCCGTGGATGAAGGGTTTAAACCATAGTTTAAAGAAGCAACCTTCCCAAATGTATTGATGGGTGCATTTCCAAGAATAAAGATGCCTCCCCAATCTCCGGGCTTTTTATCTGCTCTATTAGACGTAAAAATGATAGGGTCAGTTGGATTGCCTTCAGCCAAGATTCTAGAACCCTTACTGATTGTCAAAGATCCTTTAGTTTTATAATCACCAAGTATTACAGTACCAGCCTCTATTGTTAAAGTTGCACATTCTGTAACAAATACATCACCTAATAAAAGGTAGGTATTCCTTTTGGTCAATGTCGTACTTTCTGAAATGTTTCCTGTTAATATTTGTGTTGGTTCTTCATAGTTGGCATTATTGGGTTTGAAGTCTGTCCAAGTGTCCAACCAATTATTGTAACCAGTAATTCCTTTTTCTTGTTGGGCAACTAAATTACCGAACACTAAAAGAAAGAAAAGTGATGAGAGCGTAATTTTTTTCATAGTAGGTAAATTTTAAGTTTAGATTAATGAGGGCTTTTAAACTATATGACATCAAACATAACAACAATACCTATGAAACACAAATAATATCGACGAAATACACAATATTATTTTAATAACAAGTATTTACTTACAATAAAATGCTTTTTGTCGACATAATAAAGTGTTCAATAAAAATGAAGTATGAAAATGGTGGACTAAAAAAAAACCTTGCCTAATTATAGGCAAGGTTTTTAAAACACATATAAATAAATAAAACTAACTAATCCTTTTTAAAATCATCGTAAGTATGTAAGGCTTTTAAGGTAGATTCATAAAACAGAATTGCCGCAATTAAATCTGTGGTGTCAGAATAGGGCAAAATCGATTTTTGAAATTCAATTGTACTATCGAAATAGGCCGTAGAAGCATCGATATTATCTTCTAAAGCTTTCTTATTATCTTTTGTATCTGGAATTCCCAACGATTGCATAGTAACACCTGGTTTTGTAGCAAATGCAATATTTGGTAAAATATTTACAATTACTTCAATTCGTTCTATATAAAGAACAAGTAGATCGCCTTTTTTTAGCTTTTTCAAGTCTTCGCGACTGTGATATTTTGAGATATTTACTTTACCACTAATAATGCTTTGAGTCTCATTCTTTTTTTGAGCAAAACCCATGGAAATCATTAGAAAAAAAATAGCACAAAATAAAGTAGATTTGGTATTCATATTCACGCTTTTAAATTAATCTTAGTGCAACAAATCTATACAATTTATTAAATAAAACAACTTTATTTTGGCATTTTTAGTAAAAAATTTTCATATATGAAATACATATTTAAGGGTTAAACGGCGTGTTTACTGGATAAAGAGCATATTTTATCGATGAAATACTTTTTTAACTTCTATGCCATTTTTTTATTTTTTAGAGCCCTATTTTGATGAATTTTATAGAATTGGTTTCAATTCTTTACTTGTTTTTTGTCTTAAATTATCAAGAATATTTAATATAAATTAACCTATAAATTTTGATGTTTTTTCAAACAATTCACAGTCGTGTTTTTAAACGAAAATTGTTTGTAAAATAGAAGTTCTATGTTCAATAGTTTCTGAATAATCTAAGTAATTGGTTTTTTGCTATGTAGTAACCATTTAGATGCAAAATCCATAGTATTTCATCGTGAAAATTGGTTTCTATTATCGGTTCGTCGTAAAAATGGGACTTAGAGAAGATTTTTAAGGTATTCCTACATAAAAGCTTGAATTTTGGTATAACCTAAATGCTTATTACCATGAAAAATCTTCTTCTACTTTTTTGTTTAGTTTGTTTTTATAGTGCTATTAACCCTGTTATGGCTCAAAAATCAAACACTAATTCAGATTTTAACCTTCCTATATATGATCGCGCCGAGGACCAATTAAGAAACACGGACACCATACCCGATTTTAGATCTAAAACGAATCAATTGAAATTGACCGGTGTAATTTATCAAAGTGATGGTGTTACTCCAGCTAAAGATGTGATCTTATATATTGAGCAACCTAATGAGAATGGTGATTTTGAATTGAGAAATACAGGTGATGCGCGTTACGTATTGCATAGAAGTTGGGTAAAGACTGATGCCGACGGTAGATACACGTTTTACACCTTTATACCAGGAGGCGACAGAAGATTCAATCAATTGCAACAAGTACACCCAATAGTAAAGGAAGCTTCGAAAGAGGCTTATATCCTCGAAACATTTCTTTTTGAAGAAGACCCTTTGCTAACAAAAACATGTCGTAAGCGTATGGCGAAAAAAGGTGATCCGACTAGAATCTTAGCTCCGAAAGAAGTTGATGGTATGCTAGTTGCTGAGCGTAATATTGTTTTAAAAAGCTAAGAATTATTCAATTAAAATATTTCTGCAACGTCCTAAATTATTCTTTGGGACGTTTTTTTATGGGTTGCTAGAGTAGAGGCAGGTCGATGTTCTATCCTAATAAACTTTTGGAGAAAATATATAGCCGAAAAACTTATAGAGGTGTAAACCCTCGCTGCCGCACGATTGCATCGTGTGGTTTTTCGTCTCTTCCAAAATATTGAAACACAATAATATTATCAATAAGTCCCTGTCCGTCAGCATAATCTATTGCGCTGCTATACATATAATCTTCTGGCTTAAAAACTAAACCTGCTTCTACAGGATTGTTATGTATATAGTTTACCTTTTCTTGTATCACTTTATTGCTCCAGAGTTCAATAGGTCTATTATCATGTCTCCAAAACTGATAGTATTTAACATTAGAAGAATTTGAAGCTGCCTTTGCAAACTGCTCCAATAAATTTTCTTTTCTACTCTCTCTTGGGTTATCTGTAATTGCTTTTACAATTGCTTTACTAGTAAATCGCTTAAAATCTCCAAGTAACAATTCTGGCTTTTGCCCTTTTATACTTCTAAAAATTAAATGGACATGATTGGTCATAATGCACCAAGCAATGAGTTCCATACCTTTTTCCTTTTGGCAATAACTTAAACTTTCTATTACAATGTTCTTATACTCATTTCTTGTAAAAACATCTAACCAATATACTACTGCGAAACTTACAAAGTATAAACCTACTGGATTGTGGAATTTATAGTTTCGACTCATTGGTATTATTTTGATTTAGTGGTTAGTTGATTAATACCACACGATGCAATCGTGTGGCAGCAAGGTCTTTAATGCCAGCTTCTAAAATATTACCATTCTCGTCAGTTAGGTTTACTTTGCCTTTTTTCTTTAAAGGTACAACAGCAAAACAACATAATATTAGTGCTGTTTCTTTTTGTTTAACGATTTTTAAGCCATACTTAGTGAGTAGTGCCTTTGTTTTTTGCCGTTTGTTTTTCTTAGTAAAGAAAATCATTTTTATTAACTCATACCACACGATGCAATCGTGCGGCAGCAAGGTAATATTGTTTTAAAAAGCTAAGAAGAATAAGATATATAAAATTTATAGGACATCCTAAATGATCATTTAGGATGTTTTTTTTGTTTATATACAAGATATAATTCGATGGTTTCAACTTGAAATTAAATCCTCAAAATTCTATTTCTAACCCAAATTATATGTTTTCAGGTCGATTAAATATTTTACTTTTAAGACTTGAAATAACTGATCACAATGAGCAATCAAACCTTCCACTTAGGACTTTCCATGGCAGGAGCCGTATCTGCAGGAGCTTATACAGCCGGATTTATGGATTATTTACTCGAAGCCCTTTCGGAATGGGAAAAAGCCAAACAACAACAGGCCAATAATCCCAAGAGCAATATTCCCAACCATAAAGTTATTATTGATGCCCTTGGTGGCGCTTCGGCAGGAGGCATGGTTGGTATGATTGCCACACTCGCGCTTTATTCCGGTAATTGGACACCCGTAAAAAAAGTATCCAATAAAAAAACAGGTAATATCCTTTATGACAGTTGGGTATTTTTGGATGATGACCTTAGTCTTTATTCTGAAAAGGGTAGCGGAAAAGGAACTTTTGAAAAAATGCTCGATACGTCAGATATTGATCCAGAAGCCGGTGCACCTTCTCTTTTAAATTCTACACCAATTGATGCTATTGCAGAACGTGTTTTTAATGAATTACCGAAAGATTCAGGTATAGATAAACTACCAGAATTTATATCTAAGGATTTGCGATTGCTCATTACTTTAACAAGTCTTAGACCTTTGGATTATAAAGTGAAATTAAGTCGAATTAAGTCTAAGTTCTTGGATGAAACCCCATCACATCGTGTGAGTAGCCACGATGTTTTGGCGCATTTTAAATTAGATTATGACGACACAAAAGATTCGGGACTTTATTTGCCATTTCATCCGCATCATTTAGATTCAAGGAATTTTTTAATCAAGGTTACTAAAGCCACTGGTGCATTTCCTATTGGTTTAAAACCACGTTATTTTGATGATGAATTCTCGACGCGCTATCTAAATAACAGCTTGAAGATTCGGAAATCGCTCATTGAGGATCTGGATATTCTAATAGATGAAGGTGCAACGCCTAATTTTCAATTTACAGCTATTGACGGTGGCACCATAAACAATGAACCTTTTGATGAAGTGCTGAGACATCTCATTAAAAAACATGGTGCACCAGACTTGGAAAACCCTAAATTTGGTACGCTGCATATTGATCCGTTCCCTAATTTTTTCGACCCAGAACTAACGGATAACATCAATTACAAAGTGTCTAGTATTATGGGAATACTTGGTGCACTTGTGCCAACCATTCTGAATCAAGCACGTTACAAACAAACAGATACCTACGGGGTTGGTTTGTTTAAATTGATGTCGTTTCCTAGAAAATTAAAATCGGGTAAAATGGAAATAAGAGCGCATCCTCCTTTAGCGACGGGAGCAATAGAAGGTTTTGGTGGTTTTTTGGATATTAAATTTAGACAGCACGATTTTTTTCTTGGTCGGGATAATGCCCGGAATTTTCTAAGGGGCATTCTCTTTTTGGAATGTGATAAGGATGATCCTGATAATTTGTTTTACGGCGTTAGCGATGCAGCTATTGAAGAATTTAAAAGAAACGTAAAACAAGATGATGGCAGCGAGAAAGTCTATATGCCCATCATTCCAGATTTAAGTAAGATAGAAGGCGACACCAATCCTACGCGTTACGAAGTTGAAGAATTCCCTAAATTTAATAAAGATGCTTTTAGGAAACTTGAAAAGCCCATGAGAGCTAGGGTAAAGGCCATTTTAAAAGCAGAACTAAACGGAAAAATTGGAAGTTGGTGGTTACGACAGGTTGTTAGGATGTTCAGAGGTTCAATAGCCAAAAAAATTACCAAAATAGCTATGACACATATAGAGAAGGATTTTAAGAACAGAAAAATGTAATACTTTTAAATCAAGATTCAATTGCGTTCTTAATTATAGGTAATGGGTTAAGTCGTCTATGTTTTTATAATGTAATTACAGTTTAGTATATTTAAAACAAATTTAATAGATGTCAATCGCTCAACAATCCGCAACAGAAACCATAACAGAATCCATTTCCAATTATTATAATACCTTTCTTGAGGTTTTACCGCGTATAGCCCTCGGTATTCTTGTAATCATTGTAGGCGTCCTCATTGCAAAACTACTCACGAATATTTATAGAAGACGTATCCTAAAAAAAGCCAATGATCCCTTAATGGCAAGGTTTCTAGCGCAATCTATAAAAATTATCCTAACGCTCATTGCAATTTTAATAGCGCTACAGGTGGCTGGTTTAAGTGGAGTTGCAACGGGTATTTTAACGGCTGCTGGAGGCGCAGCTATTGTATTGGGATTTGCATTTCAGGATATTGGGAAAAACTTTTTGGCTGGAATTATTTTAGCTTTTAACAGACCTTTTAATATTAATGACACTATTAAAGTAGACGATTTATTTGGAAAGGTTAAAGCTTTAAATTTCAGATATATGCATTTGAAAACTTTTGATGGCAGAGATATCTATGTTCCCAATAGTGATGTCCTTACTAAGCCTGTTGAAAATTATACTGCTGACGGCTTCTTTAGAAATGATTTTGTAGTTGGTATTGGGTATGAAGATGATATTGATACTGCTAAACAAATAATTAATACCATTTTAGATCAAGATGAAGATATTGTTCACGACATAGACCATGAGAATTTTGTTTTTGAAGACGAACTTGCAGCAAGTACCGTGAATTTAAAAGTATTTTTTTGGGTAAATACACTGGATTATAGAAAATCAGCAATCATTGTAAGAGGAAATCTTATTAGGGAAGTCAAACAGAAACTCGAAGATGCTGGCATTAATTTACCTGCCGATATCAAAGAGCTTAAGTTATATGGTAATGAGAAAGATATTCCTTTACGCGTTATCCAAGATGCTGGTAATTCAAGTGAAAAAGGAAGAGATAAATAATGTTTTTATTATTTATGGATTGTAAAATGACAATGATTTTAAGTTACTATCAATTCTTGACTCGAACAGGTTTCAACTTAATCAATCCAAAAGCATCTAAAACCTTAATAATAAGATACGTGACATCAATTTCATACCATTTGAAGCCAAAATTAGCTCTGCTCGCATGTTTATGATGGTTGTTATGATAACCTTCTCCCATCATTAAAAAATCGAAACGAAACAGATTCTTACTCGTATTTTTCATCTTAAAATTCACATAGCCATAAATATGTCCAAACCAATTAATGATGACGCCATGGATTGGTGCCATTAAAAAAGTGATGGGTAACAATAACCATTGCCACCATGCGGTTACAAAGAAAGCGAAGAATAATATATACAAGGAAACCCAAAGCAATCTTGAAACACGGGAACTTGCGAAACGATCAAATCCTTTCCACTGTGGCACATTTTTCGTAAAACGCTGATCGATAGCAATACGTTGCTGATTGATGTCCTGATAAATAGTTTTCGTTTTCCACATCATGGCAAAAACATTTTCGTCGTAGGATGGCGAATGTGGGTCTTTTTCCGTATCCGTGTAAGCATGGTGCATACGGTGCATAATACCATAACCGTAAGCACTTAAATAACTGGATCCTTGAAATATCCACGTGAGCACAAAGGTTATACGTTCCATGGTTTTAGACATCGTAAACACTTGATGTGCGGCATAGCGATGCAAGAAGAACGATTGAAAAAATAAGCCTCCATACCAAAGCACTAAGACAAAAAGAATAATAATCATAACTTTTTTTTACAAAGTTAAGTGCATAATGCATGCCAAACAATGAACCTAGGTCAATAAATAAATTAACTGGTTGTAAACTTAAATTTGAAGACTTACAAATTACGACTTACTGCTGAGGGCAGAGACCTTTGCAACCCATACAACAACTTCAAGGTAAAAAGTAGTAAGCAACAGGTATAACCGTCCGAGTAAACTTTGCGTCTTAATGCCTTTACAAGAAAAATATATTTAGAACCAAAATCAAGAAACGATTATAAAAAAAATGGTCAACTTTAATCAGGGAAGTACACTTTAAAATCATTAAACGTTTAACCACATAAATGAAAGTAAAAACAAGTTTTCAAACCCGTTTCCGAATTCGACTTAAGGCTTGTGCAGTAACACCAATATAAGAACTGATGTATTTCAGCGGAATGTCTTTTAAAAGTTCTGGACGCTCTTTGAATAATTTCTTGTAGCGTTCCTCTGCGGTAAGATTCAACAAGTTTTGTTCGCGTTTAGATTTTAATAAGAAGAGACGTTCTGCGGTTAATCTGCCAATGAGATTACCGATTTGTGTGTTATTATAGACCAATTGCAAATCATTATAAGTGATGCTCAACATTGTGGTTTCCGTAAGTGCTTGCAGTTGGTAAGCTGAAGGTTTTTGTGTTAAAAAAGAGTCGTAAGCACTTATAAATTCATCTTTAAAACTAAATCCAAAAGTGATTTCTTTCTCAGGGTTTTCTTTGGGAATAAATAATCTAACCATGCCAGATTCAATAAATGAGATATGGTTTTCAATGCTATTGAGTTTTAAAAAAATAGCTTTCTTTTTAATCACGCGACGCTGAAGTTTGGACGTGAAATAATCCCAATCGGCTTCTGATATCGTTGCTATTTGATCTAAGTATGCTTTTATTTGTTCCACTTTAGCTGGTCGAGCCTTATGATTTCAGTAAAGGTTCTAAAGTTTCCCAAACCGTGTTCGCAATAATTTTATGGCCTTCAACAGTAGGATGTATCCCATCACTCTGATTGAGTTCTGCAATACCGCCAACATCTTTTAAAATAAATGGAATAAATTCCACATCATTCTTTTCAGCCAATTCTCTGTACATCGTTCGAAATTCGGTTGTGTAATCTTGTCCCATATTTGGAGGTAATTCCATACCCGCAAGGATAATATCGATTTTTGGACTTTTCTGCCTAACTTCATCTATAATCGCTTGCAGATTAGCACGTGTTTCGGTCAACGTGACGCCTCGCAAACCATCATTGGCACCAAGCTCTAATAAAAATATGGAAATTGGTTGTTTGAGCACCCAATCTATACGGCTTTTCCCTCCAGCTGTGGTTTCTCCGCTTAAACCCGAATTAACTACCGTATAATTCAAGCCTAACGAATCAATTTTTCGCTGTAAAACAGCAGGAAACGCATCTTTACTGTCCTCCAATCCCATACCAGCCGTAATACTATCTCCAAAGCATAAAATGGTTTTGGTTGTGGAAGTTTCTGTCAAAGGCTCATCAGATTGCTCTGCAGAGGATGTTTCAGGTGTGGTGTTTTCAGATTTATTGTTCCCACAGGCCAAGAGTAAAATGGCCATGATAAAATAACAAAACTTTAAGATTTTATGGGTGATTGCGATTGGTAAATATGACCGCAATTGTTTATTTTGAGCCTTCAACATAAGTTGTATCTAAATTAAAATATTAATATGCCAAATATATTAAAGATTACTGGGCTAGAAAAGACATATTCTAGTGGTAACAAACAATTAACGGTTTTAAAGGACATCACTTTTGAAGTTGAGAAAGGACAAACGTTTTCCATCGTTGGGCCTTCGGGTAGTGGAAAAACCACCTTGTTGGGATTGTGCGCAGGACTTGATGAGCCCAATTCAGGTACAGTTGAATTATGTGGACAGGATTTAAGTCGCTTAAACGAAGACCAACGTGCGCAGCTGCGAAATAAGGAAGTCGGATTTATATTTCAAAATTTTCAATTGTTACCAACACTGACGGCTTTAGAAAACGTAAGTGTTCCACTAGAATTACAAGGAAATTCCGATGCTATAAAGAAAAGTATGGAATTACTTGATAAAGTGGGTTTGGCAGACCGTTTTCATCATTATCCATCACAACTCTCGGGTGGAGAACAGCAGCGCGTAGCTTTGGCAAGGGCTTTTGCCAATTCGCCTTCTATTTTGTTTGCTGATGAGCCAACTGGTAATTTGGATGAGGAAACCGGAGAAAAAGTGATCAAATTATTATTCGATCTTAACAAAGAAGCTGGAACCACTTTGGTCATAATTTCACACGATTTGGACTTGGCCAACCGCACACAGCAAATACTAAGACTTAAAGGCGGAAAAATATTAACCAACCTTCGTACTGAAGCCGTTTAAATACATTCTATATTAATATGAATCAAAAAACTATCTGGCTATTCAAAATGGCATGGAGAGATGCCAAAGCGAGTAGAGTACGTCTGCTGCTATTTATGGCTTCTATTATTTTGGGTATTGCGGCTGTGGTCTCTATTCAACTCTTTAGTACAAATCTGAAGGATAATATACAACTGCAATCCAAAGCGTTGATGGGAGCTGATTACATTATTGACTCCAGACAAGTACCAACCGAAAGAGCCCAAGCCATTATAGACTCCTTACAACCGGATGCTTCCGAAGTCAACTTTGTTTCCATGGTTGCCTTTCCGAAAAATGGTGGTACCAAATTAGTAAAGGTGCGTGGTTTGGAAGGCGGCTTTCCATTTTACGGCACTATTGATACGCAACCCGCTTCAGCAGCAGCAACTTATCAAGAGTCTGGTGGTGCTTTAGTTGATGCTACATTGTTACTGCAATTTAATATAAAACCAGGCGATTCTATTAAAGTTGGGGAATTGACCTTACCGATTACTGGTGCATTAAAAGCCATACCGGGAAGTACGGCTATTTCGACTTCTGTTGCGCCTCCAGTTTTAATTCCATACCGTTTAATTAAAGATACCGAACTCATACAATTTGGTAGCCGAAAAGAGTATCAGTACTTCTATAAAACATCCGACACTTTAAACTTAGAACGTTTTGAAGATAAGGTTGATCCTATGCTGAAAGCTGAAAATGCAGATTTAGACACACATGCAAGCACAAGTAAACGTTTAGGGAAGCGCTATGACAATGTTGGTAAATTTTTGAATTTGGCAGCTTTTATCGCTTTATTGTTGGGTTGTATTGGTATTGCCAGTTCGGTTCATATATACATCAAGGAAAAGCTCAAAGCGATTGCTGTTTTAAAATGTATGGGCGCATCAAGACTTCAAAGTTTTCTGATTTTCCTCATTCAAATTTCAGGAATTGGGATTGTTGGTGGTTTAATCGGAGCACTTATAGGTATTGGGCTTCAAGAATTATTCCCTTATCTCTTAAAGGATTTTTTACCTTTTGATGTAGAAATTAGCATCTCAGCACAACCTATTTTTATGGGTGTTTTTCTTGGGCTTTTTATGTCTGTGCTATTTGCGCTTTTACCATTGCTTAGAACGTGGTATGTATCGCCATTGGAAGTGTTACGGGTAGATGAACAAGCGGCACAGGAACCTAAAAAAGTACGCTATTTGGTATTCGCAGCTATTATACTTTTTCTGTTTTTATTTTCATTCTGGTTGCTCAAAGACGCCATTTATGCGCTCGCTTTTGTGGGAGCTACTTTTATAACATTTAGCATTTTGGCTGGTGTAGCTTTGCTTTGTATTAAAGGAATTCGAAAGTTTTTCCCTAAACGTTGGGGCTTTACATTACGTCAAAGTTTATTGAATTTATTCAGGCCAAACAATCAAACCGTTGTTTTGGTCGTTGCCATTGGTTTGGGTACGTTTTTAATAAGTACCTTATATTTCACAAAGGATATTTTATTAACCAAATCAGAGATAGACACATCTGCGAACGCCAATATGATTATTCTGGATGTGCAAACGGAACAGCGTGAAGCAGTAAAGCAATTGATTACGTCAAAAGGTTTACCCGTAATTGATAATATTCCATTAGTAACTATGCGATTGCACAGCATAAAAGGGGAGTTGGTTAATGCCTTGCGACAAGATTCCACGACACAGATAAAGCGCTGGGTGCTAAACCATGAGTTTAGAACAACTTATCGTGATTCTTTAACCAGTTCAGAATCGCTTCAAGATGGACAATGGACTCCAGAACTCAATGCTGATGATCCCGTAGTGATTTCCATTTCAGATAATTTGGCGTTGGATTTAAATATTGGCGTTGGCGATGCTATTGTGTTTAATGTGCAAGGCGTTCTAATGGAAACCACAATAGGAAGTATTCGCAAGGTGGATTGGCAACAGTTAAAACCAAACTTTTCCGTTGTTTTTCCAAAAGGCGTATTAGAAGATGCACCGCAGTTTAGTGTGATGGCAACAAATGTTCCAGATCAAGAAGGTTCTGCAGCCTTACAACGTGAATTGGTGGCGGAATTTCCCAATGTTTCCATTATAGATTTACGACAGGTTTTTACCATTGTAGAAGATATTCTGGATAAAGTCACGTGGATCATTAACTTTATGGCATTCTTTAGCATACTCACAGGTATCATTGTATTAATAGGTTCTGTGCGAACCAGTAAATATCAACGTATTAAGGAAAGTGTGTTATTGAGAACATTGGGCGCAAAGAATACCCAGATTTTACAAATTTCAGCATTTGAATATGTGTTCTTAGGTTTAATTGGAAGTTTAGTCGGAATTTTATTGGCATTATTAAGTAGTTTGTGTTTGGCATTATTGGTATTCAAAGAGCCTTTTGCACCTTCATGGATTCCGTTTTTAGTATTTTTACCAGGTATCACGTTATTGGTTTTAGGTATCGGGTTAAGCAATATTCAAACGGTACTGCGAAGTTCGCCCTTAGAAGTTTTAAGAAGAGAAGGGTAACTAATTAGCGTAAAAAAGCACATACACCTTTTTGAATTTCTTATATTTGTAGCGTAGAACAAATTATTGACCAAAGCCATTAATACAAAATCAATGTTTAAAAATTTAATAAATAAACTATTCAATTCAAATAAAACGAGCGGAATCCACGAAGGAACTGTGAAATTTTTCAATTTCAAAAAAGGATTTGGATTTATAACCATTAAAGATTCTGATGAAGAAATCTTTGTACATAAATCAAATCTAGTAGATAAAATCAGGGATAAAAACCGTGTCACGTTTAATATTGAACAAAGTGATAAAGGACCGATTGCTACCAACGTACGCGTCATTAAGAAATAAACATTCACATACATAGTTGACATTATAAAACCATCGAATTCGATGGTTTTATTGGTTATTAATATGGCGTAAGGTTATTAAAAAGATAAAATTATTACGAAATTATATCGTACTGATTGAATTACTTTCATATATCTATTTGAACTATCATCAAGGATAATTGCGTATTTCGTGATAAAATAAATGACAATTTTAGTCAGCTCTTGGAGCAGTCATTAGTTAAATCCTTCTAAAATTTTTATTTGAACTAATTTCTAAATCGATTGCGATAATTAGCCTGTGGTATTTGCCTTAATTTTATATTAGTAAATCAAAGTGGTTTACGTTAAGCAACAAATTAAAACTAAAGAATTATGTCTAAACCATGGCAAGATAAAGCAGAAGGCAATTGGAATATTGCTAAAGGAAAATTAAAACAAGAATGGGGAGAACTTACCGATGATGATCTAGATTATCAAGAAGGTAAGGAAGACGAACTATTAGGTCGAATTCAGAAACGTACGGGTGAATCAAAGGAGAAAGTGAATGACTTCCTTAACGATTTAAAGTATTAATTCCCAGAATTGATAAAAAGAATAAAAATCTCGCAACAGCGGGATTTTTTTATGGCCAATTATAAATCACTTTTTGTTGGAAGAATGAATTTACCAATAGCATAAAAGAAACAAAGAGAATGAAGATTTTTTAAGTCTTGATTCTCTTTGATATCATAATTTCCTTCAATTGGCATTATCCTTAGAAGTACAATGGGTATAATTTCAGCTGTTTAACTTAAGCACCCCAATTATGATAATACTAAATTAAGGAAAATAATGATAACTTCCAAATAAATGAAGGTGTAATTTTGCATAATACACATTTTAAATCTTCAACAACACTGGCCGTAAAATCTTCTGAACATCAACGCTATTTTTCTGTGGAATCAGAAACGTGTTTAAATCGTCTATATGATTGATTTGTTCTCCCTTATCTATAAATCCATAACCTAAATACGCACCATCTTTTATCATAACAAAAGCTTCCTCATTTTGATTTCTTCCCTTTTCTTTGAGAATAATGTTTTCCTTTTGATTGGACATATCATGGATAGCTTCAAGAACTTTGTTGTTATAAGATTCGATAGGTTCTTCATCTCTACAGACGCCATTACAGTTTTTAATACTATAATGAGAACACTCCGAAACAGCTTCCTGTAAATGACAATATTTAGGACAAAGATTATATTTTTCACATAGTTTTTCAAGATATAAACGAACATCTCTCACATTAAAAAAAGTGAGGATGGGATTTGGTACCAAACGCCCTTTGTTACTCGCTAAATGTAATATACCCTTTCTATCTTCATAAGAAAAAATGGCATACGACTGAATACTGCGCTTTGCCGAAACATTATAAATAGGAAAGTGATGCTTTATCGCTGCATCTTCCATCAACAAAGCAATTAATTCACTACCAGAAATTTCAAAATCAATATCTCTGGTTTCCCTGACCATTTGCAACGACTTTTTTGTTTTACTATAAAAATGACTGAGCACCCGTTTTTTTATATTTATCGCTTTCCCGACATAAATCACTTTTCCTCTTTTATCCTTAAAATAATAGATTCCTGCTTTGGACGGTAAAGCATTAAAAATTTCTTTAGGAAGGTTAGGAGGTAAGGTCGATTCTCTAGAGTTTTTGTTTAGAAATTCTTTAAAAACGTCATCGGCCTTAGGTTGTTGTAATAATAATCCGAACAGAATAACTGTCGCTTCGGCATCACCTCTGGCTCTGTGCCTATCCACTAAATTGATATCTAAAGCTTTACATAATTTTCCCAAACTATAAGAACGATGGCCTGGAATTAAACGTCTGGATAAACGAACCGTACACAATTTCTTTCTTGTAAATTCCATGCCAATACGTTTAAATTCACCGTTGATTATGTTATAATCAAAGTTCACGTTATGGGCTACAAAAATGGTGTCTTCTGTAATGTTCAAAATATCTTGAGCGACTTCTTCAAAGGTCGGTGCATCTGCAACCAAAGCATTATCAATTCCTGTGAGTGCAGTGATGTGCGTAGGAATGTAACTTTCTGGATTTATCAATGAGGTAAATTCGTCAATAACAATGCTACCATCATATTTGAAAATGGAAATCTCGGTCATGCGATTGCCTTGTCCCGTAGTTTCAACATCGATGATGGTGTAGATCATTTTTAAAATTCTTCAGGTAGTTTATACTAATTGATTACCGACGGCAAGATAATTACTTTTAATGGATTTTGAAATTTGACACATAGTTAAAGCGAATTCTAAGCTTGGTTTTTTAATTCTAAAAGTCGAATTTGTAATCAATTATAGAGGTGCCATTTTTTATAGCACTACTAAACGTTAACGTTATGCTAATTGACTTCTACTTGTTGGCATTGGTTGCGATAAGTTGTACTTTGAATGACAAACATTAAAATTTATAAATCGATGAATATTACATTAGCACAAGCACAGACCATTATAAAAAAGGCTTTAGATAAGGCGCAGAAAATTGATACAAAAATGAATATCTCAATTGTTGATACAGGTGCCAATCCAGTTGCCTTTGCACGGATGGATGGCGCATGGTTAGGAAGTGCTGACATAGCGCTTAAAAAAGCAAAGACCGCCTGTTTTTTCGATATGCCAACAGGTGAAATAGGAAAGCTATCGCAGCCAGGAGCATCACTTTTTAATATTGAACATTCCAATGGAGGTTTAATTTCATTTCCTGGAGGTTTACCTATTAAGAATGATTCTGGTAAAATTATCGGCGCTATTGGTGTGAGCGGAAGCACTGTGGAAAATGACCATACTGTTGCAAAAGCGGGATGCGACGCTTTATAAGCTAAAAATTATATTAAGAAAAAATCAGATGACTAGGGTTGTCTGATTTTTTTTATGCCTGATGGTTTATTTGGAATTTTTCCAAGTCTCCGTTAATTCATTTATCACCTGAATTTAAAGTCAATCTTGATACTTAGAAAATGCCGGTTAACCATCAGATGAATCTGTACGCTTTTTAGGATATCTCAATTTTATTATTACTGTATTTCTATATTAATATTTTTATTCTAATTAATTATAGGAATCGTAAAGTCCACGTTATTATTAGTATTTCAGCAATATTTTTTGTACTTTGTTGGAATGCAATGACCATTATAAACAATTATCACTTTATTTTATTCACACTGTATTATTTCATTTTTTAGAGATTAAACTAGACCTAAAGTATTAGGTAAAAACCTCTGAAAAGCACTTTTAATTATAAAACTTATAAACCGCTTATGCCAAAATTAGACTTCTCAG
Source organism: Winogradskyella forsetii (assembly GCF_013394595.1). Taxonomy (GTDB): domain Bacteria; phylum Bacteroidota; class Bacteroidia; order Flavobacteriales; family Flavobacteriaceae; genus Winogradskyella; species Winogradskyella forsetii. Next base: position 2,060,881 of record NZ_CP053348.1, on the reverse strand, counting down.
CCTATGATACCAAGGGCTTTTATGACGAAATGTTCGATGAAAACAACAACATAAGACCTAATTATCAATTATTTGCAGAACGGCTGCAAAGTATGAGTCAGAAAAAATTAAACACACTTCAACATGCCACGGACAGAGCGCAGCTCTCATTTGGAATGACCTTTAATGTGTATAATGATAACCAAGGTATAGAGCGGATTCTTCATTTAGACATCATACCCAGAATCATCGCTAATAACGAATGGAATCACCTCGAAAAAGGTTTACAGCAACGTATTAAAGCGCTAAACTTGTTCATTCAGGATATATACAATGATCAAAACGTGTTTAAGGATAAAATTATTCCGAAAGAAATGATTCTATCCAGTGTTTCTTATTTAAAGGAATTAGTGGGATTCAAACCACCAAAGGATATATGGTGCCATATTACGGGTTCCGATTTAATTAAGGGTGGAGATGGCAAGTATTATGTACTTGAGGATAATTTAAGATGTCCTTCAGGCGTATCCTATATGTTAGAAAATCGAGAAATTTTAAAACGAACATTTCCTGAGCTATTCGAAAAACTTGACGTGAAACCAGTTTATAATTACACCCATACATTAAGGGATACCTTGGAATCGTTAGTTGATATTGACAAACCAACCGTTGCTGTGATGACGCCAGGTATGTACAATTCGGCTTATTTTGAACATTCCTATTTAGCACAGCAAATGGGAGCAGAGTTGGTGGAAGGCCGTGATTTAATTGTTAAAAATGATATCGTTTACATGATTACGACCAATGGTCTGAAGCGTGTGGATGTGATTTACCGTCGTGTGGATGATGATTTTATTGATCCAGAAGTTTTTAACAAGAAATCTTTATTAGGTACGCCAGGTCTTTTTAGGGCTTATCTTAAAGGCAATGTGGTATTAGTTAATGCACCAGGAACAGGCGTTGTAGATGACAAGGCGGTTTATGCCTATATTCCTAGAATCATTAAATATTATATGGGTGAAGACATGATTTTGCCTAATGTAAAAACCTATATATGTGATGAAGCAGATGATTGCAAATATGTGATTGAAAATATTCACAATTTGGTAGTGAAACAAACTGATGCTTCAGGTGGTTATGGGATGCTCATCGGACCAAAATCCACAAAAAAAGAACAACAGGAATTCATTGCTAAAATTAAGAATAAACCTCGGAATTATATTGCCCAACCCATGATTAACTTATCGAGGGTGCCAACAATAGCAGACAATACTATTGAAGGACGGCATGTAGATTTAAGACCTTACGCGCTGTATGGAGATGATATAAAAATTATTCCGGGAGCCTTAACACGAGTGGCTTTGAAAAAAGGGTCTATTGTGGTTAACTCATCACAAGGAGGAGGCAGTAAAGATACTTGGGTTTTAAACAGTTAAAAACAAAATTTATGTTAGGAAGAGTCGCAAACACTATATATTGGATGAACAGATATCTTGAACGTGCAGAGAATTACGCACGTTTCATGGATGTAAATTATAATTTATCATTAGAATTACCGCCTAATGAAGTTGAGCAGTGGCAACCACTTGTGCTTATTACAGGCGATTGGAAATTGTATGAATCGCTGTATCCTAATGTTGAAAAAAGCAAGGTTATTCAATTTTTGACTTTCGATAAAGACAACCCAAACTCTATTTTTAATTGTATTTTAAACTCAAGGGAAAATGCAAGAGCCGTTAGGGCAGAGATTACAAAGGAAGTTTGGGAACAAATAAATGCACTGTATTATTTAATTAAAAATGCAGCAGCCAAAAAAAATTATTCGGATAAAGAATTGAGACGCTTGTTTACTGATATAAAAAATGGTTGTCAATTGGTCTATGGGATGTACTATGCCACTATATCTCGAAACGAAGGCTGGCATTTTGCAAAATTGGGTCAAGTCATTGAACGTGCAGATAAAACGTCTCGGGTTTTGGATGCTAAATATCATTTGTTATTAAAATCACCAAAATTAATTGGGTCGTCGTTAGATTTAATCCAGTGGGCGGCACTTTTAAAATCGGTTAGTGCTTTTGATATGTACCGAAAAAAGAATGGAAAACTTACCTCTTCGGGAATTGCAGAATTCTTGATTTTAGATAAAGAGTTTCCACGTTCTATTTTAGCATGTTTACTAAGTGCGGAACGTTGTCTGATTACTCTATCTGGTAGTTCTGTTGGTTTTAGTAACAATGCGCAACGGCAATTGGGTGTTTTAAAATCCCAGTTGGAATATGCAGATATCAATGATATTATAGCCAATGGCATGCATGAATATTTGGATAATATCCAGTTAAAATTAAATGATATTTCTTCTGCCATTTATAATTCATTTTTTTCGGTAGAACCTTATGTTCAAAATCAGTCGCAGAGTCAGGTGCAATAGTAGAAGATAGGTGGATTACAAAAACCTATTTTTATATTGAATTCCGAAAACTGACACCTTGACCGTGCTCAGTGTGAAAGCATTAAAACTATTGAACATAAAGTGTAAATGACATTCAAAATCACACATCAAACAGACTATGTTTTTGATTCAGAAGTGTTTCTGGAACCCCATTATTTAAGATTTCGGCCAAGGCAAACGGCTTATCTTGATGTTCAGGATTTTGATATTGAAATTTTACCAAAACCAACAGGACAAAAAATTATATTAGATGAGGAACAAAATGTGTTAAACTTTTGTTGGTTTGAAGGTACGACTGATACACTAAATATCATTGCAACAACCCTATTGGAAACCAAAGAATTCAATCCCTTTGAATTTCTTATTTATCCATTACACTATAACCAGCTTCCGCTTCAATATGAAGCCAGCCATAAAAAATTATTGTATTCAAGTTTGGAAGGTGAATTTATTTCGCAAGATTTATTGGATTATGGAAATACAATTATAAGAACTGCGAATTTTAGAACGATTCCTTACCTCACCTTACTGACGAAACAATTACATGATGATTTTAAGGTGGAATACAGAGCCGTCGGTTCGCCATTGTTACCTGATGAAACCTTTGAACTAAAAAAAGGGTCATGTCGTGATTTATCATGGATGCAAATCCATCTTTTAAGACAGCAAGGTATTGCTGCACGTTTTGTAAGTGGTTATTATTATTTTGATATGGAACATCCTGAATACGAATTGCACGCTTGGGTCGAGGTGTTTTTACCAGGAACAGGTTGGCTTGGTTTAGATCCCAGTCATGGCATCTTAACAGGAAACACGCATTTCCCGATTGCTTCAAGTGCCAATTCCATGCAAACTATGCCTGTTTCAGGAGGTATTAGAGGTAGTGCGACTTCAAAATTGATCACTAAATTATTTATTGAAAAAGTATAACTTAATGTCGGTTAATTACTAATTTTACACTTCAAAATTTAACTTAAAACTTAGCGTATTCACGTTATAATAAAATGAAAATATTTCAATGCGGTAACTGTAATTCTTCTGTGTTTTTTGAAAACTACAGTTGTGATAACTGTGGTCATTTAACAGGTTATAGTGCTTCAGATCGTATGATGCTTACTTTTCCTGCTGATATAGCAGCTTTAATTTCGGATCGGGAACACGACGAATATAAGTATTGCAAAAACAAGGAATACAATGTCTGTAATTGGGTCATAGAAAAAGATGATCCCGAAGATTATTGTAGTGCCTGTCAATTAAATAGAACTATACCAAATCTTTCTAATAAGGATTCAGACAATTTTGACAACTGGAACAATCTTGAGATAGCCAAACACCGTCTCATTTATCAACTTCAAAAAATCGGTTTGTCTTTACCAAGCAAGCTTAAAGATGAGGATGGCTTATGTTTTGATTTTGTTGAAAAATTAGGTAATCCCAAATTGATGACAGGGCATGCCGATGGCGTCATCACCATTCTTATAAAAGAAGGAAATTCAGTTTTAAGAGAGCAAGCCCGAAAGGATATGGTAGAGCCTTATAGAACTTTGGTTGGGCATTTAAGGCATGAAGTCGGCCATTATTTCTGGAATCGCTTAGTACGGGATAATCCGAAAGTGCTCGAAGAATTTAGAGCTATTTTTGGTAATGAAGAATTAGATTATGGAGATGCGCTGCAAACGTATTACAAGGAAGGTGCACCAAAAGATTGGCAAAAATCATATATAAGTGAGTATGCAACATCGCATGCCTGGGAAGATTGGGCAGAAACTTGGGCCCATTATTTACATATCATGGACATGGTGGAAACTGCTTATTTCTTTCGACTTAATGTGAAACCAAAATTCAATAATAAAGCTTTAAGTACAAAAGTGTCGTTTGATCCTTACACGAAACAAAATTTTGATGTCATTGTCAGAAAGTGCGTGCCATTATCATTGGCAGTCAATAGTATCAATAGAGCGATGGGAATTCCTGATGTTTATCCTTTTGTGATTTCGCCTGTTATTATAGAAAAATTGAAGTTTATTCACAAGCTATTACTTCCTAAACGTTAGATATTTTGAAATAGAAATTACTGTTGCGATTGACTCTGCATTTGATTAAGATGTGATGTCGCTGGTCTCAAATCTACAGAAACTTCCATTTTATTTTTACCCATACTGTAAATAACGCCTTTTAAAGGCGGTACGTCATAATAATCCCTGCCATGGGCTACGACAATATGCTGGTCTTTTGGAATTTGATTGTTGGTGGGATCAAAATCCACCCATCCAAAATTTGGTAGGTAAACTGAGAACCAAGCGTGGGATGCATCCGTGCCTATTAACTTTTCTTTTCCTTCTGGAGGTACAGTTTCTATATATCCGCTGACATATTTAGCAGGTAAGCCCATTGATCGCACACAAGCGATGGCTATTTGAGCAAAATCTTGACAAACACCTTTTTTGGCTGTCATCACTTCTGTTAATGGTGTCGCTATATTGGTAAAGCCTGGTACAAAGTCAAAATCGGTGTAAATCCGTTGCATTAGTTCGTACGTCGCTTCATAAAATGAACGTTGGGGTTTAAAGGATTTAGAGGCATAATTGGCGATGTCTTCATTGCCCTTCGAAATTAGAGGCGAAGGCATCACGAATTGTCGCACATCAATACTATCAGCATCTGTTTTTTTTAAATGTTTTAAGGTATCTTCAATAGTGACTTTTTTTCCTATTGAAAATTGTTCGTCATTAATTTGAGCTTCATAATTCCGTTCTACTTTGCTTCTTGCAATAACCAGCAGTTCTTTATGATGTTGTTGTATTGAAAAACGCGTGACTGCATTCCCGAAAAAATCCAGTCGTTCCGAGAGGTCTGTTGGCGTAGGTGTGATCTCTAAATTATAATCCAAAAGCGTTTGACCAGGAAAAGTTTTAGGTTTTATAGTGGTCATATTATGACAGAACGAAGCACCATGTTCGTAGGTATATTTCGTTTTGTGCCAAAGATCAAATATCATATTAAGTGGTTATATTTCGGTCAACCAACTGTTTTTGTGGTTGGGAGTGATTAAAATACGTATCTGAAATAGACAAAGATGTTGTATGCAACAAATCACTTAACTCTGAAAGTGAACGATCTAAATTTTCACGCATATTGGATTCTGGATTGATGGTTAACATGTCTGCTATGTTCAATCGTTCCATTTTGGAGATGACCACGTTCATGTTTTCTTGGCAGACGGTTAGCTCTCCATTGTTATTCGTTACAGGTAATTTATCAATGTCTTTTTTTAATCGGTGCATTTGGTAGGTCAAAGACCTTGCATACTCTTTATCTAAAATGATTAAGTTTAAAACGTTTTCCAAACTTAAATACGAGTTATAACTATATCTGTAGATGTTCAAGCTTTCGTGACTATTTAACAAGGATTCTAAAATTTCATATTCTAATTCCTCATCATAATTCACAATCAATAACGCCCGAAACTTCTCTATATTCATAGCACTATTTTCTAGTTGTAAACCAATGAAATAGAGTAGGAGTCCTTGCCGCACCAAAATACTCTCTTCAGTAAGTGCCATAAAAGCGATGAGTCTTGTAATAATTTTATCAAAGAAATTGGTCAGCTTAAAAACCGTATAACTATCTTCCTTTTTTAAATTTTTTATATGTTTCTGTATGCCATCAAATACACGCCACATATCCCTAGACCACAAATTACGTAACGAATAATAAGAGGTGTTAAAACTTTGCATGGATTGTGCAAAACTGCCGACTTTAGTGTCATCTAGAATAATCGCTTTTATTTCTTTCAATGGATTATGCAGTACGTCTTCATTTTCTGACATAAAGCCAGGAAAAGTAGATGTGATTTGAGTTATGGATTGAAATAGTATTTTCAGGCTTTCAGATTCTGGTTTTCGGTCATGGTATTGGGCATGTGTCATCTGACTCAATACCATTCGTAAATATCTCGCAGTTACCAAAGCTCTGCCAATATAGCGACCAGACCAAAATAAATTTTCGGCGGTATTACTTGGAACATCATTCAATCCTTTGGATGCACTGGAATTTGTTTTGTTCCAAGAATAATTTTGCAGATTTGGCTGTGGCAAATCATTGACCACCCAAAAATCCTTACTGGTGCCACCACGTTGATTAGAAACAAATAATTCTTCCCGTTCTGGAGCTACTCTAACCAAACCACCTGGCATCACGGAATAGCCATCGTCTTTTGCAATGGCAAACGTACGGCATGAAATTTTACGAGGTTCTAATTCGCTTTTTACAAAATTTGGAGCTGTGGAAAATGATATTTTTTCCTGTGCCACAAATTTATGTGGATAGTTCAATATCTCTTTTTTAAGATTTTCTAGTGCTTTTTTATCTAAAAACTCACAAAAATAAATATGCTCTCTATTGGATCGGTCAATTCGCTTTACCACAAAGGACGATAAATCTTCCAATACAAGTTTTCGTTCCTTTTCTTGACCACACCACCATGAAGCTATTTGCGGAAGCATTAAGTCTTCATCTAAAAAATACTTACAAATATTTTTCATAAAAGGATTCAGAGCAGGATTTTCCAATACACCACTTCCTATAGGATTTACAATGGTCACATTTTGAAGACGCACGACTTCCAACAAGCCAGCGACACCTAAATAGGAATCTTCACGCAACTCTAATGGATCCATAAAACTGTCATCAATGCGTCTTAAAATAACATCAACTTGTTTTAAACCTTTTAGGGATTTTAACCAAACTTTACCGTGTCTTACGACTAAATCATTTCCTTTAACGAGTGGATACCCTAAAAATGAAGACAAATAGGAATGTTCAAAATAGGTTTCATTATGTGGTCCAGGTGTTAGAATTACGACCATGGGACTTTCCACATTAGTCGTTGCCGAATTGAGCAACAACTGATTTAAATCGTTAAAGAAGTTAGAAGGTTGAGCCACGTTAATATCTTTGTAAAGCTCTGGAAGAATTTTACTGGTTGAAAATCGATTTTCTAAAGCATAACCCATACCAGAAGGCGCTTGTGTTCTGTCATTCACTACCCATAATCTGCCATCTGGACCTCGTGCTAAATCTGCTGCGTATATTAAAAGCTGTTTAGACGTTTTATATTGAATTTTATCACAAGACCTTAAAAACCCACTATGTGCATAAATGACTTCTGGAGGAATAATTCCGTTTTTAAGCAGCTCTCTTTTTCCGTATAAATCTTTTAGAACTAGATTTAATAGTTCTGCACGTTGTTGAATGCCTTTTTCAACCTTATTCCATTCGTTTTGATGAATGATATAAGGAACAACGTTAAGATCCCAAGGTCTGTTTAAACCTTTCGGATCGTTGTAAACATTATAGGTCACCCCATTTTCTGCCAAAAGCCAATCAATCTCTGTTTGCTTTAAGGCTAGAGTTTCAGGGCCTATTTTAGATAAATTCTGAGACAAGACTTTCCAATTGTCTTTTATCTCCATTTTGGACGTGAGCAATTCATCATAGCGTGTTGATGCCGAAAAATAGTTTTCAAATAAGGTTTTTGTTACGGTCTTCATATGCTCAGCAACAACGCTATTTATTTTTTACGTAAATCTAAAGTATAAGGAAATTCAAAATTAACTGGTAATTCTTTATAAGAAAAACGTTTCGAGCTACTTTTTTCTTGAACACTTCTAGATGTCGGTTCTGTATCAAAAGTCACATTGTCAAACGGACTGATTTCTCCTTGTGTGTGTCCAAATTCCCAAAAGCGGTTAATCCGTCTCGATTCGGCTTCAAAACTATTTACAGGATGCACATCATAAGAGCGTCCTCCAGGATGTGAAACAAAATACGTACAGCCACCAATGGAACGCTTGTTCCAAGTATCTACAATGTCAAATACTAGTGGTGTATCCGCTTCAATGGTTGGGTGTAGTGCGGAATATGGATTCCATGCCTTGTACCGAACTCCAGAAACATATTCACCTTTAACACCTGTACTTTTTAGTTGCACTTTTACGCCGTTACAGGTTAATACATAACGTTCATCAACAAAATTAGAGACTTTTACTTGCAGTCGTTCTAAAGAGGAATCAACATATCTGGCTGTACCACCTCCAGTCATTTCTTCACCTAAAACATTCCAAGGTTCGATGCCTGCTCTTAATTCCATGTGGATCGTATTAATTTCTACCATGCCTAAAAGTGGAAATCTGAATTCAAAGAAGGGATTAAACCAATCTTCTTCAAATTTGTATCCCGCTTTATTTAATTGGGCAACAATATCCTTAATATCTTCACGAACATAATGTTCTATCAAAAATTTATCATGCAATTCCGTTCCCCAACGTACCAAGTTGTGTTCATAAGGCTTTTTCCAGAACCAAGATACCAAGGCTCTTACCAATAGCATTTGGACTAAACTCATCTTTGGATGTGGTGGCATATCGAAACCACGCAACTCCAAAATACCCAAACGGCCTGAAGACGAATCTGGTGAATATAATTTATCGATACAGAATTCTGCTCGGTGCGTATTTCCGGTTAAATCGGTCAGTAAATGCCTGAACAATCGATCCGTTAACCAAAAAGGCACTTCGCCATCTTTAGGAATTTGACTAAAGGCAATTTCCAATTCGTATAAACTATCTTGACGTGCTTCATCTACTCTTGGCGCCTGACTTGTAGGCCCAACAAAGGAACCGGAAAACAAATAACTTAAACCTGGATGGTGTTGCCAAAAGGTTAATAAGCTTCGCAACAAACTAGGTTGACGTAAAAGTGGACTATCTGCAGGACTTGTTCCTCCAAGCGTCACGTGATTTCCTCCACCTGTGCCTGTATGTTTACCATCGAGCATAAACTTTTCAGTGCCTAATCGGGATAGTTTTGCTTGTTCATAAAAGGTAAAGGTGTTGTGGCATAAATCTTTCCAATTGGTTACGGGATGTACGTTGACTTCAATGACACCAGGATCTGGTGTGATTTTAAGCGATTCTAATCGGTTATCTTTTGGCGGATCATAACCTTCCATGATGACAGGAATTTTTAGTTCCTTAGCTGTAAATTCTATGGCAGCAATGAGATCCAAAAAATTTTCAGCTGAATCCAATGGTGGTAAAAACAAATACAATTTACCATCCCTTATTTCTGAACAGATCGCCGTTCTCACAAAATAATTAGGTTGATCGGTATCTAATCCATTATCTAAAAATTCCTTATGGCGTTTTTTAACAATATCCCTAAAACTTGGTAACCGTTTCTTTTGAGAAAATAAATCAGGTTCGTAGGATGGGAAAACTTCGTGTTCTGATTTCTCCAATAATGAATTTAATGGCAACCTTAAGCCCATTGGCGAATTTCCGGGCGTTAAGAATAAGTGTTGTCTTCTAAACTCCCATTCACTTGTGAACCATTTTCCTTTTGTACGGTTTAAAGGTAATAAATAGCCAACAGGTGTTGATGTTCCATTTTCTAGAATTTCCTTTAACTTGTTTTTTACCAAAGTATTGTCTCTATCCTTGGATGGATCAATGTCTATTGGAAGATTTCCGTGTTCCCATAAGAAGTAAAACGCATCTTCATAACCCGGTAGAATATGTTGTTTGGAAACGCCTAAATAGTTAGTTAAGGTTTCTAAAAATAATTTATCCGTGTTTGGAGGTACTGTATAGTCATCCGCATAGGTGGCCAAATACTTTTTGTTGTACCAAATAGGTCTTTGATCTTTTCGCCAACAAATTTCTATTTGCCATCGCGGTAAAGGTTCGCCTGGATACCATTTTCCTTGGGCATGATGCAGCACACCGCCTTTTCCGAATGCGTGGTGTAACCGTTTGGATAAATCCTTGGCAAGTTCACGTTTATGAGGCCCATCTGCAGCTGTGTTCCATTCAGGGGATTCTAAATCGTCAATGGAAATAAATGTGGGTTCGCCACCCATGGTTAGGCGCACGTCATTTTTTTGTAATTGCCTTTCTACTTTATGACCGAGTTTATCAATGGCTTTCCATTGGTCTTCGGTATAGGGTTTTGTAACTCTTGGCGATTCAAAAATTCGCTTTACGGAGTTTTCAAAAAAGAATTCCGTTTCACATTTGTCGGTCATACCAGAGACAGGCGCCGCACTTTCAAAAGAAGGCGTACAAGCTAAAGGGATATGACCTTCGCCAGCAAGTAAACCCGATGTGGCATCAAAACCAATCCAACCAGCACCTGGCAAATACACTTCAGCCCAAGCGTGTAAATCGGTAAAATCCTCTTCCGGACCAGAAGGGCCATCCAATGACTTTTCATCAGATTTTAACTGTACCAAATAACCTGAAACAAATCGTGCACCAAAACCTAAATGACGCAACGTCTGTACAAATAACCAGGCATAATCCCTACATGATCCTGTTTTTGACTCTAAGGTTTCTTCACAGGTCTGGACGCCAGGATCCATTCGGATGTTGTATTTTAAATATTCATAAATCTTTTGATTGACATGAATTAAGAAATAGATGGTTTTTCTTGGCGTATAATCCAGTGTTTCTAAAAATTCTTTTAATAATTTACCTTTATCCGTAATTTCTAAATAAGGCTGTAATTCCTTTTTTACTGTTTCAGAATATTCAAAAGGAAATTCTTCCGCAGATTCCTCAATAAAGAAATCAAAGGGATTGATGGTTTTTAAATCCGCAATAATTTCCACATCAATGGATAGTTCATCTGTTTTATCCGGAAATACCAAACGTGCCACATAGTTGCCAAAAGGATCTTGTTGCCAATTAAAGAATTGGTTTTCTGGCTTTATTTTTAAGGAATAGGATTCTATTGGTGTTCTGGAATGTGGTGCAGGCCGCAATCTAAACACATGAGGCGATAATGAAACTTTCCGATCGTACTTATAGGTGGTTTTGTGGGATATTACAATTTTTAATGCCATAGATTAGAATAGATATTATAAATGGAATAGCTCGGAAGCTACTAAATTCAGAAACAAATTTAAGTTTTTAAAATAAGGAAAAAGTATTGAAATCTCACGTTTATTTCACTTTTTACGAAAAAATATGTTAAAAGCAAAATAGACTATTAAATTAGGAATTTAAACCTTAGAAAATACTCAATTCAGAATATGTGGTCACATCTTCAAGAAGTTCCATGCCTCTAAAGGAGTTGCCGTGCTCGTTTAATTTTGGGCTCCAAACGGCAATGGCGTAGTTGTTGGGATAGAGTGTTACAATGCCACCACCAACACCACTTTTACCAGGTAAACCTACCCGAAAGGCAAACTCGCCCGACTCGTCATAAAAACCACAGGTTAACATTAAGGCATTGATACGTTTGGATTTTGTTTTTGAGATGATTTTTTTATCATCTGAAATTTTATGGCCATTATTGGCTAAAAAGGTAAAGGTCTTTGAGAGTTGCTGACAGGTCATTTCCAAAGAGCACATATCGAAATAGAAATCGAGGACTTCGGCTGGTTCGTTTTTAATATTTCCAAAGGATTTTATAAAATTACACAGTGCCATATTTCTATAACCTGTTCTTTTTTCGGAATCGGCTATTTTATCGGAATAGGTAAGCTCTGGTAAGTCGCTTAAATCTCTTACAAAATCCAAGAATTCTTCTTTAGCGTTGTCTAAATGTGAGATGAGTATATCGCAAATCACAATAGCTCCAGAATTCATAAACGGATTACGTGGAATACCTTTATAGGATTCCAATAATAACAAGGAATCAAATTTAGTACCAGAGGGTTCTACATCGACACGTTCCCATAGGTCTTCCCCAACAATTTTGTAGGCCAAGGCCAATGACAGCACTTTGGCAATACTTTGGATTGAGAATTTTTCTAAGTGATCTCCAATTCCAAAATTACTGCCATCAATATTGGTCATATGGACTCCAAGTTTTGAAGGATCTATATTGGCGAGTTCAGGAATGTAGGTTGCTATTTCGCCTTCATTTTCAAGTAAATGTATTTTATCGTATGCCTTTTCTAAAATGTCTTTGTAGTGAGATGCCATTGGTTTTGTAATCAAAATAGGTTTAAACGAAGGTAAGCTTTTACCAATTATGATTTTGGGTCTTTTATGAAAATGTTATGTATGGTTTCTTTTAAAAATTAACAAAGTGATTGAAGATTTTTAAGCCTTTATTCACTTTGAGGCCTTAATTTCCTCGGTTGTCATTAGCCGATGACCTATAATGTTAATTTCCTTTAGTAATGGGTTAAGATTGTTGTTTTTTATACGTCGTTATCTGTGTAATTTTAGGGTCTAAGTTATTGGATGAAACATAAAGTAATTGACTTTTAAAGTCGCTAAAAAGAAACATTCGGTATGACTAACTCAAAATATAAAAGCCCTTGATCCCTTCAAGGGCTTTTATGATAGTAATAACCTTGGTATTTTAGCTGTAAGAGTTTTCGATAGCAAAACCGCTTATGATACGCTTATGACCCGCTTTAGACACGGAGAAGACCCGAAGAAACGGTGTTGGTTTCCTTTAGAGCAGACGCTCTGCAATTTCTTGCCAATTGGCGACTCTTGTATAGCCCGTATCTTTCACATTATGTGGTGAGTTAAACAATAAGGTGTCTCCTTGGAATTTTTCTAGGTTGTAAGTTCTATCGTCTATGAGTAAGTCTCCATTGAGGATAAACTTGTGCCCACACATAATTTGATGTTGCCATGTGATAAATGGCATATGCTCTGCTAACCAGTCTACTTTTTCTAATAATGAATTTGGAAATTGAGTGGCTGCTGTGGCAATATACACCTCGTATTTGTTGTACAAGGCCTCCATAACTTGTATGCTGTCTTTTATGGGTACTAAGTCCCTGAAAAAACCAGGTTGTAGCGCATGTTCTCGAACACTTTTGTGGTGTATTTCTGGAACATTGTGCCAAACTTCACCAGACTGAATATGGGAGAGTTGCAGGTCTTGTTTGTGCTCTATATTGTATAATTCTATATGTTTTCCATAGGTGTCTGCTAAGACATCATCCATATCAACGAAAATGGTCATAGTTTGTTTTTTTGGTAAAGTTCTAAATATTGAAGGGGAATGGCAAGTGGTTGAAGGTGATTTAATGATTATTTAATGGTTTTCATAAATAAAGCATAATAGATTGCCACGCTTCGCTCGCAATGACAGTAACCTTGTTTTTATAAGCATTTAAAGATTATAAAACTGATATAACCGTTGCTAATGGCTTAATTATTAGTGTTCAAGTATTTCACATTCCACTATTATTATATATGCACTTTTTTCAACTTTCCTTATCAGGATGTCGATCATTTGTTAATGGTCGTGCGGCTCTAGCACCTGGAATATCTAGGTTTTCTTTTGCAGAGTCAGGTTCGTATTTGTGCTTTTTGAGTAATTCGGCCTTATCGCTAACCTGACTTTTAGTTTCAGATTTATTAGCTGCATGGCTTGCTGCTTTTTTTAAATCTTCAGGAGTGTTTGAGGTTTTGTGGTCTTCGTTATTCATAACTTTAAGTTTTCCTTAAATTTATACAATTAGTAAAGTGCCTGTTGACTTTAAACCATAAGATGTTGATGCTTTTAATAAAATTGAAGTTATATTATCTAAAAATACGTCACTCATAAATATACGGAACTATCGTAACATCAGTTTTCTTAATTATATGCAACGTATATCGCTTCAAACTCTACACTTATTGACTAAAACCTTTCGAAAAAACATTTACTTTAGCTAGCCCACTTTATAAGCGTAATTTGCATTATTATAAAACTGGCAATTATTTTAGTAGTTTCTAATTCGTATATTTATTTCTGCAGGTCCATATAGATAAAAAAACTTGTATGGGATTTATTAAACCCTTGCTCATTGCATGAAAACTATAAACTTATCAATTCTTTTATCAGTCTTAATTCTATTTTATTCGAGTTCTAATTTAGCGCAAGAAACAGAAATTGATAGTTTAGAAAATGAATTACGTCAACTCATAACCAACGATACCACCAAAGTTAATTTATTAAACACACTTTCCTCAGGTTACATTAGTTATGATATCAATAAATCACTGCAAAGAGCTGAAGAAGCTAATGCTTTGGCAAAACAACTTAATTATTTAAAGGGAGAAGCTAAAAGTTTGATAAGGTTTGGTTACGTGTATATTAAAAAGGCAGAAATCGATAAAGCCGAAGCCTCTGCACTCAAAGCACTTGCATTGTGTCAAGATATGAACAATCAGGACTGTAAAAACGCCTCTTACGTCTGTTTGGCTAATATAGCCCATTATACTAATGACCATGATAAGGCAAGAGCTTATTACAATAAAGTCCTCAATAACTTTATTAACAATGGTGACTTAATGGGGCAAGCGAATATGTTAAATAATTTGGGTGTTTCAAGCTATAAAAAAGGAGATTTTGATGAAGCTATTGAATTATTTAAAAAAGCATATAACATACGCGAACAACAAGGTCAAGGAAAATCAAGTTTAGATACTTTAAACAATATTGGTGCTATTTGCCTTAACCAAGGTCGGTACACAGAAGCTTTAGAATATTTTAATAAATGTTTAATTATCTATAGAGAGGACAACAATAAATATGGTATAGCACAAGCTTCTTATAACATAAGTGCTGTTTATTATGAATTAAAACAGTATGACAAGACACTTAATTATATAAATGAATCCCTAGAGCTTTATAAAGCGTTACAAAATAAACGAATGATTGCGAGTACGTTGATTAATAAAGGTGCTGTTTACGCAGATCTCAAAGAATTCACAAAAGCTTTAGATTATATGACGGAGTCACTTAGCATAAGCCATGCGATTAATGACAAAGAAGAATTAAGTGCAGGCAATTATCAACTAGGAGATTTATATCTTTTAATGGCGCAGCCGAATAAGGCTTTAAAACATTACAAAACCTGTTTAGAGCTAAGTGAAATCATAGAACATAAAATTTTAGTTTGCCAAGCTCATGTCGGTTTAGCAAGAGCATATGCAATACTTAACTATTCTTCGAAAGCTATACAGCATGCGCTAGAAGGTGAAAAAATAGCCCAGGACTTAGGACTTTTAAGTCAACAAAAATTAGCATCTGAGACTCTAGCCACAGTTTACAGTCAAATTGGGGATTATAAAAAGGCATTTGAAAATCACCAGCATTATAAAATAGTAAACGACAGCGTTTTCAATAATGAGAATATTGAAAAAATCACCCAATTAGAATACGAATACAAATACAAGCAGGCCATGGACTCTGCCAGTATCAGGGAATTACAACTTACAAAAACAGTTACTGCTACCAATGAAAATCTAGAAAAATCGCAACGTAATTATTTGTGGGCCATTATTGGAGTGCTCTCGCTTTCTATTTTATTAGGAACAATTATTTTTTATCAGAAACTAAAAAACGCAAAATCAAAAACCCAAAATGCATTGATGGAGCAGAAGCTGTTACGCTCTCAAATGACACCGCATTTTATATTTAACTCATTGTCGGTTTTGCAAGGAATGATTTTGAACAAGGAAGAAAGAAAGTCCATTCATTATTTGTCTAAATTTTCGAAATTATTACGGCTAACCCTAGAAAATTCTAGAGACAAAACGGTATTGCTTTCCCAAGAGTTAATGGCGGTTCAAGATTATTTAACGCTTCAGACCTTAGAGAATGATGCTTATAAATGTACTATTTTAGTGGAGGATTCCATCACTGTTGCACAATTTGAAATTCCACCAATGCTGATTCAGCCTTTTGTAGAAAATGCTATAGAACACGCTTTTACTAATCAAGCAGAAGATCGAAAGATTGATATTCGTTTAACTTATCCAAATAACAAATTGATTTGTACTATTGCCGATAATGGTGTAGGCATTAACACCAAGACCGATAGCAATAATAAGCATAAGAATTCTTTGGCCACAATTATAACTACAGAACGTTTAAAGGAATTATCTAAAGACTTTAACATGGAAGGCTCGGTAAAAATTGAAGATCGACAAAACTATAATGAACAAGGTACACTGGTTACACTTGTGATCCCTCACAAATTGATTAACTAATTATTGTGATACTGAACTAAATTAAGCATAAAATGAAGACACTACTTGTTGAGGACAAATCGTATATAAGAAAAGGCTTACTGAACCTGCTGAATTTATTGGATACAGAAGTTGAAGTTATTGGCGAGTGTGAGTCTGTTAAGGAAGCTGTCGTGGTCGCAAATGCTTGTAAACCAGAATTGATTTTTCTTGATATTAACCTTACAGATGGTAATGCTTTCGATTTTTTAGAGCAAACAGAAGACTTAAATTTTAAAATTATATTTATTACGGCTTATGAAGAATATGCGCTTAAGGCCTTAAAAATCGGAGCTGTAGATTACCTCTTAAAACCTGTAGATATAAAGGAGCTTGAATCGGCTTTGCAAAAGATTTCAAACTTGCCAGTTGCAGAACAAAAATCGCAGATTAAGACTGCAAAAGCCGTCTGGCATAATGACGATTCTAAATTGATATTATCACTTCATGATAGCTTTCAGGTTATTGATTTGAAAGCCTTAATGTATTGTGAGACCGATAAAGGGTATACCACCTTTTATTGTAGTGACGGTAAAAAGCATCTGGTATCAAAAACGTTAAAGGAATTTGAAGCGCAACTCATATCTGCGAATTTTGCGCGCCCACATCAATCGTATATGATAAACTTAAAGTTTATCGATAAATATGATAAATCAGGAACCATTCACTTAAAGAATGGTAAAAAAATTCCTGTATCTACACGGAAGAAAGAACAGTTTGTAACGTCTTTTTTAAACTGGAATAAAGGATAGGAGTATTGTTTTAATAACATGTTTTCAATTCAAATACTCTTAAAATGAGCACGTATTCAAACCACCTTAAATTGATGTATTTGGTATTTCAGCGGATATTAATTGAAATACATCGGTTATTTATTCTAAAACATCAGAAATAGATTACCTATTTTTTAATACACCCTTAGCTCATACATTTATCATTCAAATCGATAAATCGTATGGAAACACCCAAATCAACATTAAAGTATCTTAGCCTATTTTTTGCAATTTTAGTTGCTACTAAACTACTGTCGTGTGGAGATGCAACGAGCAAAGAACCAGCAAATGAGGCAGGTTTTAAAACTATTGAAGCCGAACTAAAAAATAAGTTTGGTGATAATGCCTACTACACAGACCTAGCAATTTCTTACGATATATCCATTGGTAATGTAGTAATGGTGATCGTCACCAAAAATCCTGAATCCTTACAAATGGGACAATGGAGTTTGTCTCAAGATTCCTGGACACAGAATTCCGATATCACACTCGAAGTGCCTAAGGGCACTAAAGCATCAGACTTTATGTTTCAGTTAAACGATAAGATCAGTCTGGCAAAACTTGGTGCCTTGATTGAAAAATCTGGCAAGCAGCTTCAGAAAGAAAAAAACATAGACCACCCAATATTAAGTATCGCCACGGTAAAGTTTCCAAAAAATGGTGATATCTCGAAGACGGAATATGTTATAAACCTAAAACCAGAACATGGTGGCACGACTTATAGTTTTTACTATAAACTAAATGGTGAACTCATTAAAATGGATTTCTAATACATTCAAATTTACTTTAACCTTAAAAACTAAAAATTATGAAAAACTTTACATGTTTTCCAAAAGACTTAAAAAATAGATATTACGTGGGTAAAAAACAAACACTTATTTTAATAGCTCTATTTGTTTCTATTCTAGGCTATTCACAAGCTATTGGCGATACTTTTGTTGACAATTTTATAACTTACAAAGTGACTTCTCTTGCGCCAAATACACTTAGGGTTAATGACTATGACCACACTAATGGTGGTACAGATGTAGATATTCCTTCAGCAGTATCTAATAGTAGCACAAGCTATGATGTTACAAGTATTGGTAATTTAGCTTTTGAGCATAATGGTCCGGAAGGTACACGATTAACAAGCGTTGTAATTCCAAATAGTATTGTGGAAATAGGAAACAATGCCTTTAGTGCTCAGAATTTATTAACTGTTACAATACCCAATAGTGTTGTGAGCATTGGAAATTCAGCCTTTGTGAACAATGATTTAACTAGTGTTACTTTTGAAAACGGTCTGGAAAGTATTGGGGATAATGCTTTTCAAGGTAATCAAATAATAGACATTTTAATTCCAAATAGTGTTATTAGTATTGGTCAGTTTGCTTTTCAAGGCAATCAATTAGCTAGCGCTATTCTTTCCAATAACCTTACAAGTGTTGAATTTGGTACTTTTCAAAGCAATCAACTTCAAAGTATAGTAATTCCAAATAGTGTTACAAGTATTGGTAATGCTGTATTTAATGGTAATCAAATAACAAGTGTTACATTATCCAATAGTCTGTTAACTATTGGCAATGGCGCATTTCGAGATAATAACATAACTCATGTTACTATTCCAGCTAGTGTTACTGATATTGATTTTGCCGCTTTTAGAGACAACCCTTTAGCAACAGTTACTTCGCAAGGTACAACTCCTGCCACTATATTTATGCCTGGAATTAACGATTCTTTTTGGAATCGTGCTGCCATTGATTTAACCATACCGAATGGAACTTCGGCCGCATATGCTTCGGGAGGCTGGACAGGTTTTAATTCAGTTACGGAAGCTGCAGTATTAGAAGTTGGCGATACTTTTGTTGTAGATTTTATTACTTATGAAGTTACTTCTGTATTACCTGATACGGTTGAAGCTGTAGACTATAATACTGCTGGAGGCACAGTCGTTGATATACCTGCTATAGTTTCTCATAGTGTTACAACTTATGATGTTACCAGTATTGGTAGTGGTGCTTTTTCAAGCAAAAATTTAACTCATGTTATTATTCCTAATAGCATTATCAATATGAAAAATAATGCATTTAATAATAATCAATTTACTAGTATCATAATACCAGAAAGCGTCGCGAATATAGGTCCTCTTGCTTTTGGTGTGAATAATTTAAGTACGGTTGTTGTATTAGGCACTACACCGCCTAATATAACTACAGGTGGTGGTGCCGATACTTTTGCAAACTCTAGTCGCAGTAATATAAATTTAATTCTAACAGGTAATACTACTGATGAGTATGTTACTGATAGCGGTGCATTATGGACGGGCTTTAAAATGGTATTTGAGGCAACTTCTGCAACCACACTTAAAGTTTCAGATTATGATGCTGCAAATGGTACTAACGTTACCATTCCTAGCAATATTACTATTCCTTCTGTTACCGTATTTGATGTAACAGAAATCGGACAGTCCGCATTTGCTAATAGAGGTATTACGAGTGTAACTATTCCAGATAGTGTTACTAATATCGGAATTTCTGCTTTTGAACTCAATAGCTTAACCACTGTCACTATTCCAGATAATGTCACAGTTATTGGTACTACAGCTTTTGCAACAAATGCTATCACAACGCTTTCCCTAGGTAATAGTGTTGATATTATAGGCATTGGTGCTTTTGTAGATAATAACCTTACTGACATAACCATTCCAAGTAACGTAACCGAAATTGGTTTGCTTGCTTTTGGTAATAATCCATCATTGGCCAGTGTAACATCGTTGGCTATAGTACCTCCAACTATAACCACAGGTACTAACGATACTTTTATTTTTGATCGTAGCAATACTGCGCTTCAGATACCCGCTGGTACAATGGGAGCATACGTTACAGATGCTGGTGCATTGTGGACTGGTTTTAATCCTATAAGTGAGGATGCATTAAGTGTTTCGGATTTTGAAATAGCCAATGAGATCAAGACTATTACAACCACTGGTGGATTTAGAATACTAGCTTCTAGCAATAATAAATTGCAAAACTATACCCTTTATAGTATTTCTGGAGCAAAAGTCGCTACAGGTGCTGAAAGTGACATATCTACAGCTTATTTAGCTAGTGGTATTTATATTTTAAAGCTTAATTTTAGAGCTGGAATCGTTGTCAAAAAAATTATAGTTAATTAAAATGCTTAGCATCCATCGTTATAATAAAACTTTTCAAAATGACATTGACCTAATGATGGATGCCATTGCTACCGAGTTTGAATCGCCTATTTCCAGTTCAAAGAATTCAAAATCTCAAAATCTAGATGCCTGTTGGGTAGCATTTTACAAAACAGATTTAATTGGTACTATCGGTATTTTAAAAATTGATAGTGCCTTTTCTGTTATAAAAAATATGTTCGTTAAAAAAGACTTTAGAGGAAGTGTATATGGTGTTGCACAGCAACTATTGAACACTGCTTATGATTGGTGTTTGACGCAAGACATTAGCCATATGTACTTAGGAACCATGAACCAGTTTAAAGCTGCACAAAAATTCTATGAAAAGAATAGATTTGTAAAAATAGAGCTTACTGAATTACCTTCAGGATTCATAAGAAACCCAATTGATACTGTTTTTTATGTCAAGGTTTTAAATTATTCTGAGGTATGAATATATTTTATAGAAAAGGGCGGCAGATGGATATTTAAAAATTAAAACATTTAGCTATGTTATCTTGGGCGTATTATGAAAAAAAGTTAACACCAAACCATTGGGATGAGCTCTTAGCAATTTTAAACAATAACGCTACTTATTTAAAACTTTTAGAACAATCTTATGCTATCATTTGTGAGACAAAACAAGGTAATATTATAGGCATGGCATTTATTGTTCCAACAGGAAATCCTACAGAGATCTATGATGAAGCATAGTCTTATACTAGATTTGTTTTGGTCAATCCTGAGCATGCTAGACAAGGCATTGGCAGGAAGTTGACTGAAGAATGTATGGCAATTGCAAAAAGAAATAATGAAAAAATAATTGCCTTGCATACGTCAATTACAATGGAAAAAGCCAGGGTTTTATATGAAAGTTTAGGATTTGAAATCTTGCGTGAAATGGATCCTCGACTAGGAAAACGATATTGCATATACCTTTTCCGCTTATAAAAATGATCACATACCAAATTGAAAACATCTTAAACCAAAAGCGCTTGTCTTTGTTCTCAATAAACCAACCAAAAGCGAACGACCTCTTGTAGATGTCGAATAATTGAAAGTAAATTTATGGAAATGCTTTGTGTTATTGTTTTAGGATACCACAAATTATATCTTTGAGAAATTGTTGGATATCATTTAGATAAAAGAATACAAGAACCAAACCTGATGAAAATTTGTATTGCACAATCCGAATCCTTGAAAGGAAAAGTTCAACAGAACATTCAGAATCACTTACAATTAATTGAACGTGCCATAGCATTGAACTCAGATTTGATCATATTTCCTGAATTGTCCATCACAGGTTACGAGCCAAAATTGGCAAAAGAATTGGCGACGAACATAGAAAATGCAATGTTTGATCCTTTTCAAAAATTATCAGATAAAGGCAACATTACTATTGGTATAGGAATGCCAACACATGGGGTAGAAGGCCTACATATCAGCATGCTCATTTTTCAACCTGAAACGCCAAGAACGGTGTATTCCAAGCAAAGGTTACATGAAGACGAAAAACCCTATTTTGTTGGTGGCACCTATCAAACCTATTTATACATCAAAGAAACTAAAATTGCTCTTGGCATTTGTTTTGAAACCTTACAGCAAGACCATTTTTTTAATGCTGTCCAAAATGGTGCAGCGCTTTATATTGCTAGTGTAGCAAAATCAAAAGGTGGCATTGATAAAGCTTATGCTCGCTTTCCAAAAATGGCGAACAAATTTAATACACCTATCCTAATGTCTAATAGTGTAGGATTTTGTGATAATTTTTTGAGTATTGGCCGAAGTGCTGTGTGGCATCCCAATGGCGACTTAATTGCTCAACTTGACGACGACAATCAAGGCTTGTTAATCTATGATGTTGACAAAAGCACTGTAGAAATTGATCAATTTAATATCTGTATAGGGCAATTATCTGATTTAGAAGCTGTATTTCACATGTATCTTAATGGAAAGCATGATCTAGAGCGCCATGGTATTTACCAATGGACAGACCATTATCCTACAAATGCATTAATTAAAAACGATTTAAAAAAAGGAACGCTTTACATTTTGAAAAATGCCAATCTGCTAATTGGTGCTATCAGCATTAGTGAAGAACAGGAGAAGGCATATGAATCGATCACTTGGGAGTTTGATGCTACAAAAGTATTGGTAATCCATAGACTTATCGTTGACCCAAAACACCAACATAGAGGACACGCCAAAAGGTTGATGGACTTTGCTGAAAATTTCGCCAAGGAACATAATTATACGTCTATACGATTAGACGCTTATTCCCCGAACACAAGAGTCCTTAAATTTTACAAAAAGCGACATTATATAATACGTGGAAACGTTAACTTTCCAAAACGCGAACATGTTTTTTATTGCATGGAAAAGGCCTTATTGTAAGCAGGAGAATTAAGATGTTAACAACACTTATAGTTTAACCACCATTTTCCCGGAATTCTTTCCATCAAATAAATCGATGAAGGCTTGTGGGATATTTTCAAATCCTTCAACTATAGTTTCAGAATAGGTGAGTTTATCTTCTGCTAACCAATTTGATAGCGCTTTGGTGGCTTCTTGAAATTTATCTTCGTAATTAGCGACGATAAAGCCTTGCATCAGGGCACTGTTTTTAATTAAAAATGGTCTTACACTTACGCTTTTAGGCGTTTCCGTCTTATTATAGACCGCTATTGCACCGCAATTAATAGTTCTGGAAAATTTATTGATATTGAATAATACAGCATCGGAAATCTCTCCACCAACATTATCCCAATATACATCCACACCATCAGGTGCGGCTTCTTTGATGGCCGCTCTCATGTCGTCAGTTGTGTTATAGTTGATGCCTGCGTCAAACCCAAATTTAGATTTCAGCATTTCAACTTTTTCGTCCGTACCAGCGATGCCAATAACCCGAAGTCCCTTTATTTTCCCTATTTGACCGACGACACTGCCAACGGCTCCTGCAGCACCTGAAACGACCAAAGTTTCGCCTTTTTCAGGTTTGCCGATTTGGGTCAATCCGCAATAAGCCGTTAAACCTGTCATGCCCAATATACCTAAATAGGCACTCAAATCTGCTTTTGACGGATCTACTTTAGTGAGGCCTTCCCCTTTAGAGACCTGTTTTGTTTTCCAATCCAACATCCCTCTCACATGATCACCTTTGCTAAAATTGTCGTTTTTAGACTCTATGACATCAGCTATAATAAGGGAGTGTATAGGTTTTCCTAATTCGAAAGGTTCAACATACGATTTGGCATCGCTCATCCGTCCTCTTAAATAGGGATCTACAGAAACATAAAGCGTTTCTAGAATGAGTTCACCATCACTGCAACTTAGCTCAGTGTCTTCTTTTTTAAATTCGAAATCTGAAAGTGTTGGTTTGCCTTCTGGTCGGTTTTTTAATAAAATAGTATGAATCATGGTCTCGTTTTTTTTTAGAGCTGGCATACTTTTATTAGTCTATGGGAATGGTTAATTCGTAGAAGCGGAATTTAAAACTAATTAACGTTTTTGTGCAGTACTACTTTCATATTACTTGTGCATTCCGTTACTCAAAAATAGATAAAATTAAACCTATTTTCGAACCTTTAACAAAGGTTTAGGCTTGGTAAAAGGATGCTTTGACAGCTTTTATTCTAATGCCAATCTTATGGCTATCGCTAAGGGATTAAATAATATTGTTCAAATTAAAAATCAGAAAATACAGAGCTACTGTATCTTAATGGTTAATTTTTAGTATATTTATATTCAGTTAGTTACAAATATCTAAAATCTGTATTATGGCAAATTCACCCGTAGTCAATTTTCATTTTCAAGTGGACTTGGGATCTACTGAAATAGGCTTTTCAGAAGTCAGCGGTCTCAAAGCAAAAAACGACGTCCTAAAATACCGAAGTGGTGCAGATAAGGCATATAGCTGTACTAAAATTCCTGGACTTAGAAAGTATTCGAATATCGTTTTAAAACGTGGCGCATTAAAAGATGATAACGAAAATTTTGTATGGTTTAATGATGTTGGATTGGTTGCTGAACGACGGGACATAACCATTAAATTGCTAGACCATCAACATGAACCCACAATTGTTTGGCAGGTTAAAAACGCTTGGCCAGTTCGTTTTGAATTTGCAGAGCTTAACAGTATGAAAAGTGAGATTTTAATTGAAACTTTAGAACTTGCGCATGAAGGATTCGTAGTTCAACGTTTAGGTAGCTAATCATGGCACAAATCAACTATCCACCATTAAATATGCACTTTGTGGTTCATTTCAACCGAAAAGAACTTATGGCAGATATCAACTTTCAATCCGTGCAAGGACTTCAGGTTAGAGTGGATAAAACGGACGGTAAAGACCGTGTTTATTATGGAAACATCATTTTAAAACGCGCCTATGAACCCAGTTCAAAATTGGTGACATGGTGTATGGACGTTATAAAAAAAAGGCAAAAATTACCCGTAAATCTCATTGTAAAACTTCTAAATGCAGAGCATGAAATGTTAAGTGGCTGGAAAATAGAAAAAGCCATGCCAGTGGCTTGGGGCGTTGAGGAATTGCATGCCCAAGAAAGCAGAATCCTAATTGAAACTATTGAGTTAGAACCACAATATTTTTACGTTCTGGATCACAATGGAAAAATTATTGCACCTTCAAATTCAGAATAAGCATCATAAACTAGATTATTATGGCTGCCAAATATAAAGTTCCAGGTATTTATGTTGAAGAAGTCCCGAAAATTCCAAATTCAATAACCGAAGTCCCTACGGCCATTCCTGTTTTTATAGGCTATACCGAAAAAGCGCTGAGCAATGGCAGCAGTTTAAAAAACGAAGCCTTCAAAATTAATACACTATCTGAATACGAGCATTGTTTTGGTGGTGCATTCCAATCAAAATTCGATATTTTTGAACCCGAACCAAACGATTCTCGACCAACAACGCTTCTTAATGGTAAAGCTTATGTCATCGATTTTAACCCACATACCAAATCGTTTATGTATCCTAGTATCAAATTATTTTTTGCAAATGGCGGACAAGCCTGCTACATTTTATCCGTTGGAACCTATGAAGGTAAAACCCAATTAGAGGTTACTGCTGAAGAACTTTTAGGGCACACCACTGGAGGTGGACTAAAGTACCTATCAAAAGTTAGTGAACCGACCATAGTTGTGATTCCTGATGCTGTCAGCTTAGAAGACGAGTGCTTTCAGGTTTACCAACACGTTTTAACGCATTGTTATACAATGCAAAACCGTTTGGCCATATTGGATATCCATGATGGTTATAAGCCAGTATCAAATGGATCTACTACAAATGACATCATAACCAATTTTAGGACAAAAATAGGAACTAATGCTTTAAGTTTTGGAGCTGCTTATTATCCTTGGTTGCACACCGTGATTTTTGATAAGAGCAAGATTAGCTTGGAACATATTGATTTAGATTTAAAACGTCTTTCAAAATTATTGCCAGAAGCC